>CBDVBX010000104.1:0-11869 GCA_965372335.1 uncultured bacterium
GGAAGCGCTCGAGCTTCTCGCTGCTCGAACAGGGCGCGTGCGGCCGGTCGCCGGTGGCACGGATGTCCTCGTCCGTCTCAAACGTGGCACACTCCCCGAAAATCAATCGATTCTCCTCAACGTCAAAAACATACCGGAACTCAAAACGATAGAGGCGACGGGTTCGAGTGAAAGCGGCTCTCTTCGAGTCGGCGCGGCGGTCACCATGCGCGCCTTGGAGTTTGACGAAACGGTTCGCGAGGTTATGCCGATTCTGTCGGAAGTTGCCAACAAGATCGCCTCCGCCCAGATCCGAGCGATGGCCACGATCGGTGGCAACGTGGTCAACGCCTCTCCCGCGGCCGACATGGCGGTCGCCCTCCTGCTGGTGGAAGCCGAGGTGGAGACGGCGCGTCTAGACGGCGGGGTTCAAACGGCGCGTGTTCCGCTGGAATCTTTTTTCACGGGGCCGGGGGAGACCGCACTGGACGACGCGTCCCTGGTTACCGGATTTCACATCCCGTTAATCGGCGCCGGCATGCAGTTCGCCTTCGAGAAAGGCGGCGTGCGACCGGCAATGGAATGTGCCGTCGTCTCCGTCGGATGCGGAGTTAGCAGAGACCCTGACGGTGTCGTAGGGGAGGCGCGCGTCGCCATGGGCGCGGTAGCGCCGACCCCGATTCGTGCCCGCGAGATCGAATCGTTCCTCACCGGAGAGAAGCTGACCGACGAGACGATCGCCCATGCGGCCGAGGTGGGCGACGATGCGATACAACCGATAAGCGACGTGAGGGGAAGTGCCGAGTACCGGCGGGAACTTGTACGCGCTTTGCTAAAAACGGCCCTGTATCGGCTGTCGGAGGCCAAAGGGGGATCGGCGTGATCGTGCGGTTCACATTGAACGGCGAGGAAGTCAACACAGACGTCGTCCCCGCGACTCGTCTGGTCGACCTCCTTCGGGATGCGTTCGAACTGACGGGCACCAAGGTGGGCTGCGAAGAAGGGGAGTGCGGCGCTTGCACCGTCATCGTGGACGGCGAGGCGATCAACTCTTGCCTCTATCTGGCAGTCGACGTCGAAGGCAAAGAAGTCGTCACCATCGAGGGGCTGGGTGAAGACGGTGTGTTGGACGAAGTCGAAAGAGTGTTCGTCGAGTCCGGGGCAGTGCAGTGCGGATTTTGCACGCCCGGCATGATCATGCGCACGTACGTATTTTTACGGGAGAATGAACACCCGAGCGAAGAGGATATCCGACGGAGCATTGAGGGGAACATCTGCCGCTGTACTGGATATGTCAAGATCATCGACGCGATCAAAACGCTGGTGGCGGCAAGAATCGGCGCTGGTAAATAAAAGTATGTCTCGCCAAACGGTACCATTGAGATGACACCGATTCAAAAAGATACGCTCATAGGCAAACCATTCCCCAAACTGGACGCGCCCGAGAAGGCAACGGGCCGAGCGCGCTATGTCCACGACCTCGTGCGGCCGCGCATGCTCTATGGTGCCATCCGGCGAACCGACCGGGTACACGCGCGCATCGTGCGCATCGACACGCACGAGGCGAAAGCGCTCCCAGGCGTCCACGCGGTGATAACCGCCGCCGATATCGAGAATGTTCCCTTCGGACACGGTCAGGACAACACGCCGCTCAAGGGTGAGAAGGTTCGTTGCATTCGCGACGAGATCGCCGCTGTGGCGGCGGATACAATAGACATCGCCAGGGAGGCGTGCCGTCTGATCGAGATCGATTACGTGGATCTACCCGCTGTATTCGACGCCAAGGAAGCGATGAAACCGGGTGCACCGGTGATACACGACCACCGGGAAGACAACGTACCGTTCAGGTATGAATACTCACACGGCGACGTCGCACAGGGAGAAAACGACAGCGACGTTGTTCTCGAAGAGACCTACAACCTCCACTACGTCACCCACTGTTGCCTCGGCACGTCTGGGATCATTGCCGAGTTTGACTCGAACCACAATCTTACGCTGCATTCGGTCACGCAGATCCCGTTCATGTACAAACGGGACCTGGGGCGAATCGTCGGCGTCCCGCCGGATAAAATCCGTGTGATCCAGGACACGATCGGTGGCGGTTTTGGTTCGAAGCTGGACATCTACCCGTACGAGCCGATCTGCGTTCATTTGGCTCGGGCGTCGAGACGACCGGTGAAGCTCATCTTCGACCGACGCGAAGAATTCGTGGCCTCACCCACCCGGCAACCGGTGGAGGTCACGCTTCGCATGGGTGCCAAAAGAGACGGCACGCTGACGTTTCGCGATGCGCGGTTGTTACTCGACAACGGTGGCTACACGTCGTGGGGCGCGACGACGCCGTTTGTGATGATGCAGACGGTCTCATCTCTATACCGTGTGCCCCACGTGCGGTTTCAGTGCACCGTCGCCTACACCAACAACCCGTACGCCGGATCCATGCGCGGCTACGGCAACCTCCAAGCGACTTTTGCCGTCGAGTCGTTGATGGACTCGCTCGCTGGCGAATTGGGTATCGACCCGCTCGACTTGCGCCGAAAAAACGCACAGAAGGCGGGCGAGGTAACCGGGCAGGGAATGGTTTTCGCTACGTGCGGATTGGACGATTGCCTGCGGACGGCAGCCGAAGGCGCGTCGTGGAGCGAAAAGCGGCGCGCGCCAGGCGGCGGCACTGGGGACACGACGGAAGGCGCCCGTATCGATAAGACTCCTTCCGGGAGATACCGCTACGGTATAGGGATGGCGTCTCTCCTCCACGTCGGCGGCGGGGCCAAGATCTACCGGAGCGACGGATGCGGGACCATACTCAAGATCGACGATTTCGGCGTGGTCACCGTGCTCACCGGCTCTTCGGAGATCGGTCAGGGGAGCGAGACGGTGATCGCGCAGATCACGGCGGAAACGCTGGGCGTCCCGATGGAGTCGATCAAAATCGTCAACAACGATACCGATCTGTTGCCGTGGGATGTGGGCGTTCACGCGTCGCGCACGACGTTCGTCGCGGGCAACAGTGCCAGACGCGCCGCGCTCAAGGCGAGGGAGAAACTCATCGCAGCGGCAAGCGCGCAGACGGGAGTAGACGAGAACAAGCTGGACATCTATCAGGGATACGTCGTCGACGCGGATAACGGCGAGCAAATTGTCGCTTTGAACAAGGTTATCCGTAAACTCCACTTCAGCGAAAAAAGCGACCTGGTCATCACATCCGATTATTACGAACCGCCGAGTGTAATGCAGGATAACAAATTCAAGGGCAACGTCTCGCCTACTTACGCATTTGGTACGCACGTGGTAGAGGTGGAAGTGGATACATGGACGGGTGTGGTGCGGCCGATCAAGGTCAACGCCGCCCACGACATCGGGCGCGTCATCAACCGGATGGGAGTCGAAGGACAAGTTCAAGGCGGTGTGGCGATGGGGTTGGGTTACTGCCTTAGCGAGGAGCTGCAGGTAGAAGAGGGACGCGTCTTGAATCCGTCGTTTCGGGACTACCGGCTGATGACGGCGACGGAAATGCCAGAGATCGAAATGCACTTCATCGAAACGCTGGACCCGGAGGGGCCGTTCGGGGCGAAGGGTATTGGGGAGGCCCCCGCAATCTGCCTGTCTCCGGCGGTAGCAAACGCAGTTTTTGACGCCATCGGAATTCGTTTCCGGCGCTTGCCGCTCACGCCGGAACGTGTTTTGTTGGCCCTACTCGAAAAGAACACCAAATGAAAAGACGAACCGTCTTGAGCCTCGAGCAGGCTCTGTCTCTTTCCTATGGCACATTGAGATTCGTCCAGGCCGGCTGGCGGGTCATCCGTTTGGAAGCAACACCGGTGCACGGATCACAAACCCCGGGCGATCCTAACCGGTATGTGGGGTTGCAGCTGGCCGAGCCCGACCGCCGTTCGTATTTTGTCGCGCCCAATGTGGGCAAGGAATCGATCGCGCTAAATCTCAAGGACGACAAAGGGCGTGCGCTCCTCCACCGAATTGTCAAAGAACTTCCCGTCGACGTGTTTTGCGCCAACACACTGCCGAAGCGGTACGAAGCGCTGGGGATCGATTTCGACACCCTCCGAGCGTTGAACCCGAACATCGTTTGGGGGGGGATATCGGCCTATGGACCCGATTTTCCGGACACGCCCGGATACGACCCCGCGCTGCAGGCCAAGCTCGGCTACATGACGCTCACCGGCGATCCGTTGGGGCCGCCGACCGTGTGTGGGGTGCCGGTGATCGATTTGAAGGCCGGGGACGAGCTGTTCGTCCAGGTGATGATGGCGCTGGTCGATCAAGCCGAAGACGGCGAGGGGGCGAGGCGCGTTGACATATCCATGGCGCAGGCGGCGGTGTCGTGGCTTCACACCTCTTTGCCGTTGATAGACATGGGGGCAGCGAAAAGCGAAGTAGAACGAAGCGGAAACGAACACAGGGAGTTCATTCCCGTCAACGTTTTTCCGACAGCCGATGGCTTCGTCTACATCATCATCGGAAACGACACTCAATGGAAGCGGTTTACGTCGCTCGACGTGTTTGCTGAATTGCGAAAACCGGACTGGGATACGAACGAAGGCCGCAGGGGGGGGAGGGAGATGATCCACGCGCTCATCGAAAAAGCGTTGCAAGCGCTGAAAACGTTGGAGACTGTGGAGATGCTAACTGTCGCTGGTGTGGTGGCGAGCGAGGTCAACGATATTGCCACCGTCAAGGGCCTCCCGACGATGGCACCCCGGCTGTGCACCGTGGAGTTTCCGCCGGGACACACGGTTCACTTGCCCCCCAGTGCGCTCATGGGCGACGGGGCACCCCCTACTGACTTCTCACCCCCGCCGCGTTACGGAGAGCATACGCAAAGCGTACTGCACGAGGTGGGTTTGGCCGCCGGTGAGATCGACGCGTTGACAAAAGAAGGGATTGTCGCCGGTCCGAGTACCGCTAACTGACGGTCACGATTGTTGCCCGGGCGCCTTTGGCGCCAGGTACAAAAACACCGTCGCCACGATAGCGAAAGGCATAATGGGGGCGGTATACCGTACTTCCATCATGTGTGAATACGCCACCATCGCTCCAAAAGCGACAGCGAATGCCAAAAACAAAACACCGAACCCCGTCAAAAACCTCGGCCATGGAATCGCCAGCGCCTTTCTGCGCGTAAGGGCGAAGAGAAAAGCGTGCAGGGCGACGACCCACACGCAGGTGACGAACCACTGGTGTGTCCAATTGATGGCGCCAAAGGCGTCACCGAATCGTGGCCTCCAGTCGGAACTTTGTTCACCGGGCCAGAACAGAATCACCGATTGATCCGAGTCCTCCCGGTACGGGTATCCACCGCGAACGATTGGCGGCTCCAGAGGAAGAAACAGCTTTCGGATGCTCGTGGCGTAGAAATCGGTCAAGTACCGGCGCCAGTGTTGCTTCATGAACTCCTTGTTGGCTTTGCGTAGAAGTTCGTTGGTCACAATAAACGCGTAACGGTAGTCCATCACGTACGGTGGTAGTCTCGAGATCTTCTTATTTCGATATTTCTCGAATAACTCTTGAGCGGGCGTATCGGGCGATTCTGCTAACACCATAAACACATTTATGAAAGAACTGTCCCGCCTGGCTTGAGTGTCGTTTGGCCGTTCGGCAATGGGTTGAAATACGTTTAAAAGGTTTTTAGCAGGCGATTCAGGATGCCAGCGAAAGAAATCCCTGTGGCGCCCATGGAACGTTTCAAGCGGGAAGGATAGCAAATAACCGTAGACCAGTTTCGCCTCGGGATCATCGATCAGATTTAAATCGCTCCAATCGCTTTCCATCAGGTGCCCGATGGTTCCGTGGAATGCCCAACCATCAAAAGTCGTTAGTTTGAACACACCTAAATCGTGTTGGGTCCTGGCCGCCAGACCCAGCAAGAGCGCTGCCGTGGTCACCGGCACCACCAGGGCGTGCCGTACACGCCGTTTCCCACCGTACAACAGTATTACTGCACATACCAGCGCTGGATACACCAGACCGACAAAACGGAGCGCAACCGCGCCCAACGTCAGTGCAATGGTTGCGCTCAAGTAGAGCCACGTCTGTCTTCTGGCGTACGCCAATAATGCAGCTATTAGCCCAACGGAGAAACTAACGAACAAACTGTCGGAGAGAAGATAGTGGTCGAACAACAACGCCGTCGGATTGATCGCTATCGCGAAGCATACCCACAAGACCACACGTCTCGAGATATCATAATATTGTCTGAGCGCGGTCCCCAGACACAGAGTCGCGATTAGTTTCAATAGGCTGTGTAGAATGGTGACACCGAGCGGGAACGGCAAAACGATTCGAGTGAAGGCAAGAAAGAGAGAGTAACCGATCGGCTTGTACGGGTTGGTTTCGAGCGTACGGGCAGAGTTCAAATACTCGCCGGTGTCGCTGATCATATACGGGTCGGGGTATAGAACACCCTGGGCGATTTTGACCAGCACATAGACGAGCAAAAAAGGCCAATAAAACACCACGAGTTCTCTAACGGCGGCTCTGAACTGCCTCAACATCAGCTAAGAATAGAACACGGCTGGTTGGCAGGCAATGACATTGTAACCGATGTAACGGCACAGTGTTACATGTCATCCAGAAATGAGTTGATTAGCGGTCGACCAACCCGGACACTTTGATCGGTGCATTGAAATGGAAGGATCAAGGTAAAAAATGAATATCGTCCAAAATGTCTATGAGTCACTACCCCGCTTTATCCCGCTGCTCGCCGTATTGGTGTTTACGATCGGAATCGTGACCCTCGTGCAGTGGATCATGAGACGAAGAGCGTTTTCGAGTTCGGGTAGTCGGTTTCGTTATCAGGCCATGAGCGTTTTGCTGGCGGTTGCCGGCATCATCCTGGTGATCCTCACCCTTCCCATTTCCGAAGAAACGCGCGGCGACTTGCTCGGCTTGATGGGCATTACGCTGACCGTGATCGTCGCGATGTCTGCCACAACGGTGGTTGCCAACGCCATGGCCGGTCTGATGCTGAGGCTGGTCCGTAGTTTCCAAACGGGCGACTTTGTTCGCGTAGGCGAGTTGTTCGGGCGCGTCTCCGACCAGGGATTGTTCCACACCGAGATCCAGACGGAAGACAGCGACCTGACAACACTGCCCAATACGTTTCTAGTGTCCAATCCGGTGACAGTCGTGCGAAGCTCGGGGACGATCGTTTCGGCGACGGTGTCGTTGGGATACAATGTCCATCACGCAAAGATCGAGTCCGCACTGGTTGAGGCGGCAAAGGCAACTAACCTCGAAAAGCCGTTCGTGCAGATACGCGATCTCGCTGATTGGTCGGTGACGTACCGGGTGGCGGGGTTTCTCTCAGAAGTCAAACAACTCGTTTCGGCTCGATCGGCGCTGAGGGTCAACATGCTCGACAAACTGCATGAAGCGGGTATTGAAATTGTTTCGCCGTCGTTCATGTACCAACGACAGCAGTCTGAGGGTACCCGAATGGTCCCCGTGACCCCGAGCCAAACGGGCGCCCACGAGGCGGCCGGCGCGTCCACGTCGCCTGAGCCCGAGGACATCGTCTTTGACAAAGCGCAACGGGCAGAAGACTTAGAACAACTGGGATCGGAGCGATCGGAGCTTGTCGAGTCTATAAAGGAATTGGAAGGTCGTTTCGCCCAATCCGAAGGTCAGGAAAAGGACAAGCTGGGCCAAGAGCTTTCGAAACAGCGCCGACGCAAAGAGTCGATAGAACGATTCCTCGAGTCCGTCGACAAAGACGACAACGACTGACCGTCACGGACCTCTGATAACCCGCTTGCCGACCGGAGAAATCGGGCGTTTACTTGAGCGCGAAGGCGCGGGCGTGCCAACAACTCTCGAGCGTTGATTCCAGGTCGCCGGCGCGCAGCGCCGCGAGGTTTGTGAGTGTTACGTCGAAAACCACAGTGTTGTTGTCGACACGGCCCTCGTCTATGCTCGCTTGAAAACTTTCGCGCGTGACAACTTCGATGCTGCCATCTTCATTCCTGAAGAACACCATATCACGGTTGAAACCATCCAAGTCATACTTTTCCTTGAACGATCGAACTAATCCAACACTCTCGTCGATCGCGCACCCGCCGATGTCTGCTTCGCAGCAACCCGCCAGGAGCAAAAAACGGTCTTCGACTAACATGAAAGCGCCGTCTACGGCCGCTCCGTGCGATGTCCAGGTCCGCAAGAAAGCACTCAAGTCAGCTTCTACCTTGGCCCGCCTGTCAGGTCCTATCGCGCGGTTGAAACCATAAACCCACAATCGGGCATCATCCGGCATACCAGCAAATTCCTTGTATTCCATTGTTACCCTCCAGTCGTGGGTTAGCAGTGCTCGTCAAATGCGTGTACGATGTCCCAGGCGATATCCTGTGGACCGCGGCTCTCTATCTGGTGTCTTTCCAGTAAGAACACCGGCTTGCCGTCTTTGAACAGCATAATCGACGGCGACGATGGCGGGACACCGGGAAGATAAGATCGCGCCTGGTTCGTCGCGTCAGTGTCGACGCCCGCAAAAACCGTGGTGATTCGATCCGGCGTTTTTGAGTGTTGGATAGCCAACTTCACCGCTGGGCGCGCATTGCCGGCGGCGCATCCGCAAACAGAATTGACGACGACGAGTGCGGTGCCGCTTTCGCCGATTGCCTGGTCGACGTCGGAGGGTGTCCGTAGCTCGCTAACGCCGGCGTCCGTTAGGTCCTGGCGGCAAGGATCAGTAACTTCAGATGGATACATTGCAGGGCTCCTTTTTCTGGTTTTAAGGGGACTGGGACTGCGTCAAATTCTGAGTGAGAATTAAAAACCGAGTGTGAGGCGCGCCGCCTCGCTCATCATTTCGGGGGCCCACGGCGGGTCCCACGTGATATCGACTTTGGCGGAAGAAACGCCCTCTATCGCGGCGACCTTTTCCTCTATTTGCGGCGGTAGCGACTCCGCAACCGGGCAGGCCGGCGAGGTAAGCGTCATGATGATTTCCACGGCATCTCCCGTTTTAATGTCGACGTTGTACACCAGTCCTAATTCGTACACGTCGACCGGAATTTCAGGGTCGTAGACCGTCTTGAGTACGTCGATTACTTTTTGTTTTAGTTCACTGTTGACCGTGTTCTCTTCCATGTTTCCTCACTCTGTAGACACGTCCCGGTCCGTTCCCCGCAAAGCAGCACGCATGGTGTGCCACGCTAACGTTGCACACTTGACGCGCACGGGGAACTCACGGACCCCGAAGAATACAGCAATTTTCCCGAGTCCCTCAGTGTTGGGCGTCTCCGAGGGATCGCTCGTGACCAGATCGTGAAACTTGCCGAACATCGTCTCCGCTTCGGTTGCCGGTTTGCCTTTTAGTGTATCAGTCATCACCGAGGCACTCGCTGTGCAGATCGCGCAACCGCTTCCCTCGAACGCGATGTCCTTAATGATGTCATCCTCCACCAGGAGATACACTGTGATCCGATCACCACAAAGTGGGTTGTACCCCTCCGACGAGCGATTAGCCGTCTCGAGCTTTTTGAAGTTCCTTGGGTGCTTGTAGTGGTCCAGGATTACTTCCTGGTACAGTTCTCTCATTTCGTCCATTTAGGCGAACACCTCTTGGACTTTTTTTATTCCCTCGGCTAATCTGTCGACTTCGTCTCGTGTGTTGTACAGAGCGAACGATGCCCTCACCGTGGCCGGGACGTGGTAAAAATCCATGACCGGCTGCGAACAGTGATGTCCCGCGCGTACGGCGATCCCTTCGCGGTCGAGAATCGTGCCGGCGTCGTGCGGGTGAACGCCTTCGATCTCAAAAGAAACGGCGCCGGTGCGTCGCGCGGGTGTGCCGATGAGACGAACGCCGTCGAGCCTGCCGATGGTATCGACGGCATAACAGACAACATCGTCTTCGTGAGCTGAGATTCCGCCCCAACCGTGCGAATTCAAGTAGTCGATTGCCGCCCCCATACCGATAACCCCCGCGATGTTGGGTGTTCCAGCTTCGAACTTGTGTGGGATTTTGTTGTAAGTAGTCTTCTCGAACGTGACCATCGCGATCATGTCCCCGCCGGTTTGGTAGGGAGGCATTTTTTCCAGGATGTCTTTGCGCGCGTACAATGCCCCAACACCAGTGGGACCGTAGACCTTATGGCCAGAAAACGTAAAGAACTCGCAGCCGAGCGCCCTGACATCGATCGGTATATGAGGAACCGCCTGGGCTCCGTCCACGAGAACGGGAACGCCGCGTCGGTGGGCAATTTCGACCATCTTCTCGACCGGATTTATTGTGCCGATCGCGTTGGACACATAAGTGAGAGCTACGATTTTTGTTCCGGGTGAGAAGAGCTTTTCGTATTCGTCCAAATCAAGATCGCCGCTCTCGTCCATGGGAACGACGCGAAGATTCGCGTCTTTCTCGTCGCACAAGATCTGCCACGGAACGATGTTCGAGTGGTGCTCGAGATTGGTGATGATCACGTCGTCACCTGCGCTCACGTTGGCCGCTCCAAAGGTCCGTGCAATCAAGTTAATTCCCTCGGTTGCGCCACGAACAAATACGATTTCGTCGCGATCGGCGGCTCCGAGGAACGAACATACATTGTCACGGACGGATTCGTATGCATCAGTGGATCGCATGCTCAACGCGTGTACGCCGCGGTGGATGTTGGAATTGTCCATCTCGTAATAACAGGTCAGTGCGTCGATCACCGCTCGGGGTTTCTGAGTAGTTGCAGCGTTATCGAGGTAGATCAACGGCTTTCCGTAAATCTCCTGGGCAAGGATGGGAAAGTCTTTTCGGACCATCTCGACGTCGAACGCGTGTGCCGCGTTTACGCCGGATGCGGTAGAATTTGTATGGCCGCCCATCGTAGCTCCTGTGTTTCGTTTTGATCCTATTGAACTATATATTCGGCGCCGCCGACAGCCAGTCATAAAGGTCCGCTTCGAGACGTTCTCGTACCCGATCGACGGCAATACGCTCAATCACCTCGGCGGCGAACGCGTAGATCAACATGTGCCGCGCCTGCTCGTCGGGAATTCCCCGGGAGCGCAAATAAAACACCGCGTTCTCGTCCAGCCGGCCCACCGTGGCGCCGTGCGTGCATTTGACGTCATCGGCGAAAATCTCCAACTGCGGATTGGTGTTGATTCGGGCATCTTCGGAAAGGAGTATACAGTTGTTCGTCTGTTTCGCGTCTGTCTTTTGTGCGCCCGGATCTACGTAAATCTTGCCATTGAATACGCCCCGCGCTTTGCCGTCCAGGATTCCCTTGTAAATCTCGAAGCTGTGGCAATTCGGTTTTGCGTGGCGAATGAACGTGTGATTGTCGACGTGTTGCCTGTGAGTGGCCAAATAGAGGCCGTCGACCCGGCAATCGGTGCCTTCGCCATTGAGGATCGATCCGATGTCGTTTCGCACCAAACCGCCACCTATAGAGATGTTCTCCGTGCTAAAGCGCCCGTTGCGGTCGACTCGTGCCTGTTGCGCGGCGACGTGATAAGCGCGCGTGCTTTCCCGTTGAATCTTGCAGTGTTGAATTTCTGCGTTGTCGCCGCAGTAGAATTCGGAGACCGCGTTGGTAAAGTAAATGCCTTCCTCTTCATGGGCGCCAATGAAGCTTTCGACAACTGTGACACGGCTGTTGTCGCCAGCGACGACAAGCGTGCGCGGATGCGACACGGTAGCCTCACCGTCGCCGGTAGAGGCGAATACCACGTGAATAGGATCGTCGGCCGATATGTTTCCCTGCAGGTATATCAGCGCGCCGTCTTGTAAGAAAGCGGTGTTTAGCGCGGCAAACGGCTTGGAGCCGGTGTCCGCTAACCGACCGAGATACGGCTTGACCAGGTCGGGGTACGTGGCCAGAACGTCGGCAAGGCTCCCCAACAGGATTCCTTCGGGCAATTCACCGATTCGAGAGAGATC
>CBDVBX010000105.1:0-11688 GCA_965372335.1 uncultured bacterium
AGCATAATCGAGGGTCCAGTGGGCGAGCCGACTACGGAGGCGAGCGACAGGTTCGTAGGTGCTACGTGCAAGGCCGTCGTCAGCGAGCCGTGCCGCGAAACCCGCCGTCGGTCGGCCCAGATCCTCGGATGCCCCCCCAGCTATGCGCCCCAGAACCACGAAAGCCGTAGGGAGTCGTGCCAGTGAAGCCCTCGCCGGCCGGCCCCCTACCTCCAAAGGATATCCGCGGCAGTCGGCGCAAATCCACGGGACTCAAGCCTCTGTTTTCTCGTTGAGTGTCCAGTCGTATTTCAGGTACTTGATCCGGTAGTCCCCCGTGGCCAGGTACTGCGCGTCTGCGGTGTTCAGGTAGCCACGGATAAAATTCAATACCGCTTGCGTTTTCTCGCTTCGTTTTCCCGGTGGATCGCCCGTGCCATAGCGGTCGATAAAATCCTCCGCGAACCAATCGAATATCTTCGACAACCTCACCACACCCCCATCGCGATCGATGCGAAACTTCTTCTCATTCTCCAGAAACATCCTGGCCTGGTCGTTCAGCTGTTCGTCCAGGCGCTGTGCGACGTACGGTTCGTTGCGCAATATCGGACACGATAGCGCCGCACAAACCAACGCCATGTGAATGCGTGGCTCGTCGAAGCGGGCGCGTAGTATCTCGTGTTCGATCGAGTCCAACGTCACCTGTTCGCCCATGACCTCGAACGTCACCTTTTTCCACGCACCGGGGATCTGCATGATGCTGCTCTTCGGGAACACGACCGACCTGATTATCGATGACTTGATCGGATAGCGGTCGACGATCAACTGGAGCGTCAGCCCGTTGTACACGTTTATCCAAAACGCGACCTTTTCCCCCTCGCTCCACCGCTCGTACGATTTCCCGTCTAATTCGGCCAGTGCGGTTGCGAACGCATCCAGGTTCCCGCGATTTTCCGATAGCGCCGCGTAGTCGACCAGTCCCTCGTCGTCGACATAAGCCGAGAGTACCGCTGCGTAGTCGCCGTACGAAAACCCATCGCTGGCGGCCGGTTTCGCGAATGCCAACAGGACAATTCCTGCGAGTATCAGGAAGTATTTTCTCTTCATTTCTTTCTTCGCGCCTCCAAGTAACTCGGGTAGTATTTGAAAATCGTTCCTATGATCTTAGTCCCGGCCAGTATCGTTCCCCTTACAGTTCCGGTGATTTTTGACTTGCCGATTCGTTTGCGATACCGGACCGGCACTTCCACAATTATCGAACCCGCGATGATTGCCTTGGCCTGCATCTCCACATTCCAACCAAACGTGTGATCTTCCATACCATACGAGATCAAGTGATCGCGGCGGATGGCTCGAAACGGCCCCATGTCGGTGAAGCGCACGCCGTACAACACGCGCATAAGAAACGTAGCCAGCAGGTTTCCCCACCGCTGATTCCACGGAAGTGCTCCGTGCTCGGCGCGACCTAACGTGCGAGAGCCAATGACGAAGTCGGCACGGTTTTCGCGAATCGGTAACAAGATTTCTGGAAGGTCCTCCGGATAGTCCGAATGGTCGGCGTCGAGAATCACTATCACGTCTGTTTCGTCGTCCGTGTGGGCGATTCCCTTCAAGCAGGCAGCGCCGTACCCACGCCGCCGTTCGTACAGCACGGTTGCCCCGTGATTCGATGCCACGTCCGAAGTGCGATCCGTCGAACCGTTGTCGACCACGATCACTTCTCGTACGGACTCGCGAGGGATTTCGTCGAGGACACGGCCAATCGACTGTTCCTCGTTCAACGCCGGCATGACGATGGTCGTATTCATGGCGCCGACTCCGCGAGGCGGCCCCTAACTGCGTCGAACACCAGCAAACCGTAGAAAGGGATATACTCGATTGCGAGTAGACTCCAGGGCAGCTCCCACTTGCCCTCAACGGCCGAAATCTCCCACACCCAATACGACAGGAACACGATACCGGTGAACAAAATCCACGCCCGATTGCGATAGAAGCACAGAAAAGGGATGACCCAAATGATGTACCACGGATACAGCGTGGGCGCGACCAACAAGGCTGTGGCGATAACCACGAATGCAAATCGCATCAGATCACGTTGCTTGAGCGAATGGTAGACGACAACTATTCCCAAAACAAGGCCCAGCATCCGGCGCGTCCACATCGGGTCTCCCACCGCCGCGTTAAGCAGTTTGTAGATGAATCCGTTGAACTGCCACTCGGCGCCGTACACTTTGAGGCTCGATAACAGCCCGCCGCGGGCGCCGGCGAACGGCAAATACCCGGCGATCACGACGGCCGACATCACCACCACCCACCCGGCGTATTTCTTCTTGGCCAGGAAGTACGGTACGAACACGCCGGCTACATACTTGGCGAGAAACGAGAGCCCCAGCGCAACGAAGCCCCACAGCTTCTTCCCAGTTGCCAGCAGGAACAACCCCAGCACGAGGAAGAAAATCCCGACGGGCTCCACGTGTCCGGAGTGCGCCGTTTCGAATACCACCAGAGGATTCCATGCGTAGACGATCACGGCGGAGGGATCTTGTGCGCGCAGCCTCAACAAAGCGAGCAATACCAGCACCACGCCGAGGTCGAACAAAACGAACAGCAGTTTCTGCATTTGTGGAATAGGCTTGATCCAAGCGGCCAGCGAAAAAATGGCTTGAGATACCGGCGGGTAAATAGTTTCCAGGTGCTTGTGGTTGATCCGGTCGTAGTAGCGATCCCTGAGAGGTTCAAGCTCGGGTGAGTCAGGGGCAAGCGAGAAGGGGTTGTGGCCGCTTGCGATCATCCGCCCCTCCCACAAATAGCGGTAGACGTCGGTCGACATCACCGGCTCGGCTGGAATCAATACGGCTCGACAAACTGCCGCGACGATGAACACATATACCAGTAGGCCCCTACCCGTTTTCCGATACGCCCACAACGCGGCGACGTAAGCTGCGAACAACACGGCGTACACAACCAGCAATAGTCCAATTTTTTCGTTGAGGCCCTCAATTCTCGAGAGAACGGCGAACAGCACCGCCAGGGCGGTACCCGACCCGACGACGATCCATCGATGCACCCGTTTCATGCTAACGTTTCGCGTGGAAGATCGAGAGTCCGAAGACGTAGAGATAGCCGGCCACGAAGAGCGTCACATACGGCAGCGCAGCCCAGTTTCCCATTCCCACCAACACCGCCAGCGCGACGCACATGTATAGGGACAAAATGAACTCCAGGACCAGGGACGGCTTTCGTATCGAACGGTAAATCTTTCCTTTCCAGCGGTCCTTGAAAGATTCTATCCGATACTTGGCTGTTCGCACAAACGGTGTGCGGTAACCCAACAGCGCCTCGGTTACCGCCCACGCGTTGTTGATGCACATACCGATACCAAGCGCGAGAATGAGCGGGATTTCCTTCGCTCGCCACCGCCAATCGGGATAAAGCTCGCGTTGCGCCGTGAGATAGAAAGAGAAGATCGACAGCGTGGTCAGTGAAAAGATGCCTAGTTCCCAGAATAACGATCCGTGCGCCAACGCGTGTGACCGGAACACCACCGACAACGGCAATAGTACCGACAGTAATACCAGAAGTAGATAACTGAGATTGGCGCTGAGGTGAAACGTCGCTTCCAACTTGACGGCCAACGGGACATCGCTTCGCCAGATCCTCCACAACAGTTTCCGGCCTACTTGGATCGAACCCTTCGCCCACCGATGCTGTTGTGTTTTGAAACCGAAAATATCGACAGGTAACTCGCTGGGACACACAACGTCTGGCAAAAACACGAATTTCCAGCCGCGTAGTTGGGCCCGGTAAGACAAATCGAGGTCTTCGGTGAGCGTGTCGCCTTGCCATCCACCGGATTCGATTATCGCCCGCCGGCGGAACATGCCCCCGGTGCCGTTGAAATTGAAGAAACGGCCCGACAAATGCCTCGCCGTGTGCTCGAGAATAAAATGTCCGTCCAGCAAAATCGACTGAATGCGAGTGAGCAGCGAGTAGTCCCGATTCAAGTACCCCCAACGCGTTTGGACCATACCGACTTTTGGGTCACGAAAATGCGGTACCGTTCGTTCGAGGAAATCGGGAGGTGGAACAAAGTCAGCATCGAACACCGCCACCAGCTCATCGCTTGTGGCTTCCAATCCTTCTTTCAGCGCCCCGGCCTTGAAACCTTCTCGATTGGAACGGTACCGATACTCGACATTATAACCTTCGGCACGAAGGCGCCCGGCCGTCTCACAGGCAATCACTCGGGTATCGTCCGTCGAGTCATCGAGGATCTGGATACGCAGTAGATGTTTGGGGTATCGCATGCGCGCGGCGCTCTCGATCACCCGCTTGGCCACGTAATACTCGTTGAACAACGGCAGCTGGACGGTAACCGGCGGACAATCGTGGGGGTCGAACGCCGGAGCATCCTGTTTCCTGCGCCATTTGTAGTACCTGAAATACAGAAACAGTATGAAATAGCGGTGGATGCCGTAGATCGAGAGAATCAAAAGGATCCCGAAGTACGCATAAAACGTGATTGCCGCCAATGTGTCCATCGTACCGAGTGAGTTCATGTTGAGTTAGAAACGGAGCTCTAGAGTATCTCCGTTGGATTAATATCTAGTGGATCAAACCAGAGCGCCGCCGCAGGAAGAACCGCATCCGGCTGTGCACCCGAAACAGTGGTCCCCCGTTTCAATAAAGCGGGTATGAAGCGCGGGGTCGAAATCGCGAATGTTTGTCGGCATGCCGTGGTTGACTTTCAGTTTCAAAGCCAGGTTGAAATCGCAATCGTACATGTTGCCGTCCCAGTCGACGTCAATTTGGTGCCTGCACATCAGCCCCTCGACCGTCGAAGGGTTGAATGCATCGCGAAGCAGCTGCCGGTAAGCGTCCGCTTTTTTCTGCCGGCGTAGGTCACCCATGAAACGCCCGATAGGCATGTTGGTGATCGTGACGAGCTTCGTAAACTCGATGCCCCACCGTTCCCGCAGCTCTTGCCGATAATCGCTCTCCAGCGCTTTCTGATCGGGGGGGAGATACGGGCCGAGTGGATTGTATACCAGGTCCAAAGTCAATTCCGGGTCGTGTCCGTAACCAAGTCCGTTAAGCATTTTGATCGCTTCTACGCTACTCCGATATACACCCTCGCCGCGTTGGCGGTCAACGTTCTCCTCGAGGTAGCACGGGAGCGACGCCACCAGTTTGACCCGATGCTCTGCATCGAATGCAGCCACGTCTTCGTAGCCGGGCTCCAACATTATCGTCAAATTCGTGCGCACCTGAACGGGGATGCCGGCGTTCCCTTCCCCGTTGCCTCGCCGCGCGGCCGTCACGAAGCGTCGAAAATGCGGATTGATCTCCGGCGCGCCGCCCGTGATGTCCAGCAGGCCGCATTCGATCGACCGGGCCACGCGCAAGACGTGTTCCATCGTTTCCCACCCCATCTGTTCTTTGCGTTTGGGAGACGCGGCCACGTGACAGTGGGCACACTGCTGATTGCACACCAAACCTACGTTTATCTGCATGATCGATATTCGTTCTGCTCGAAGCGGCACGCCGGTGGCTTCGACTACCTGACTGTCGAAATCGTTCATGGTATCTATCTTCGTTACTGTATTCGTTTTAGCTTTCATCAGCAACATGCCCCCCCCGAGTTCGCATCGCCCACGCTCGGCTTGGCTGCCGCCGGCGCGCAATCGAACGGACCATAATGTGTGCTTCGGTCGCCCGCAACTTCGAAGTGCGCCGCGTACCTCGTGTCGGTTAGCATTGCCGCTGTGTTGCCGCACACCAGCATGGGTTTACCGGTGACAAACTGGTGGTGATCGTCCAGGTCGAAGCGGTGCGGATGGTGCGGAATCGTACCCAGGTACCTGGCGGTCTGGCCATAATCTTCGCAGATGTCCTCCAGACAGTCTAGCTTGAAAACTCTGACCGTCATCGAATAGAAATCGACCATGCCGACCTTTGCCCGAATCTCTTCGTCGTCCAGCGATATCTGGCTTCTGGCTACAACCCGGTAGTCTCGGATTCCGAGCGATTCCAGAGTTCGCCGAAAGTCCTCGATGTAGAGCGCGCCGCCAAGACACTCGCCGTAGACAACGGGGTCTTCGCGGAGTGATTCGGGCACCCTTCGACCGGCGAACACGTCCGAAAAATACAATTCGCCGCCCGGTTTGAGCACACGGAATACCTCGGATAATACTCTCGGTTTGTCGGGCGATAGGTTGATTACGCAGTTAGAAATCACCACGTCGACCGATTCGCTGTCAACGCCAGCGGCAGCTAGATCTTCGATATACGCGCGGCGAAACGACACGTTTGGCCGTTCGAAACCAAACCGGTCGGCTTGACCTTCGGCGTGCCGTGCGGCCACCGCCAGCTGTTCTTTGGTCATGTCAATGCCAATGACGAGGCCATTCGGTCCCGCCATCTTCGCCGCGATGTAAACGTCTCGTCCAGTCCCGCAACCCAGATCGAGGACGACCTTGCCGTCGAGCAAAGGCGGAATCGGCGACCCGCACCCGTAGAACTTTTCGAGTATCTCTGGATGAATATCGTTGAGGATTTGTTTCTGTTCCTCGGGGAACGACTCACCCGTACAACACGCTCCGGTTTTGAGATCGTTTGAGCTTTTTAGGATTTTTCCGTAGTATTCCCGGACTTCTTCGTGTTTTGTCGAACTCAGCATGGAACAATCTCCTTGCGAACATGCCCCTCGTCTATTTGAATATAGGTCAGACGTAACCACCGTTTTGACATGGAAGTTAGTCGGCGACGGCCGTCAATTCTTACTCGCTTTCTCGACGGCGCGCAAGGCCGGCCGGGTTCTATCGCCGGTAGTCCTCGGTGTAATACCTGACCAACTTCTCCGGTGAAACTCCGAGGGTGTACAGAATAGATATAAGCCAGTTCTGGGCGATGCGCTTCGCGATGCCCTCGGACTCCATCCGCCGGCAAGATGTCCGGACCGCAGTGTCGAGTATTGTCAGTCGGCCGCCGAGGCGCCGGATGCGCCGCACGATCTCGACGTCTTCCATCAGAGGAATTTCGTTGAAACCGCCAATCTCTTGGAAATAGTCGCGTCGCAAGAATATCGCCTGATCGCCGTAGGGCAGCCGGTTGACCCGCGAGCGGATAGTAACGAATCCCGACATAATCCGGTAGACGAGACGATTCGAGTCGAATCGCAGCCGGAATGCGCCGCCGACCGACCCGCCGCGTACGACGCGCACGATGTCGGAGATGGCGGTGTCGGGGAGAAGAGTGTCGGCGTGGAGAAACAGCAGGATGCCCCCGCTCGCGGCGGCCGCGCCGGCGTTCATCTGCCGGGACCTCCACGGCCGCGATACGAGTGTCATCACGTCGTTGCGGGTGATAGTTTCGATTGTACCGCCGCCGGGATCGCCATCTACCACAATCACCTGGCAACGGCCGCCGGAATCGATCTTCCGGACATGTTCGAGCGTGCTAGCGATCGTGTCCGCTTCGTACAAAACGGGAATGACGATCGAGATATCCGGCGCCGAGTTACTCAACTAAAAGCTCTCGCTGGATATCCCAAACGTTTTGAAAACAAACGCGTATATGTCGCTCATCTCCTCAATGATTTTCGTGGTTGGTTTCCCGCCACCGTGCCCCGCTTTGGTCTCGACCCGCAGGAGAATCGGGTTTTTGCCGCTGTCGGCCGCCTGGAGCTCCGCCGCGAACTTCTTGGCATGCGCCGGTACAACACGATCGTCGGTATCCGCGCTGGTAATCAAGGTCGGCGGATACGTCGCGCCCTCCTTCACGTTGTGCAGCGGTGAATACGCGTACATGAACTCGAAGTGTTCGGGATTCTCTTCCGCGTTACCGTAGTCGCTCACCCAATAACGACCTATCGTGAACTTGTGGTAACGGAGCATGTCAATCACCGGCACCCGGCAGACGACAGCACCGAACAGTTCGGGGCGTTGAATCAAGCAGGCTGCCACCAACAGTCCGCCGTTGCTCCCGCCGCTGATCACCAAACGGGGCGTTGATGTGTACTTTTCCGCGATCAGGTGTTCGGCCGCGGCGATAAAGTCGTCGAAGACGTTTTGTTTGTTGCCCAGAATACCGCCCTCGTGCCATTTTTCTCCGTACTCCTCTCCCCCGCGGATGTTGGCCACGACATAAATGCCCCCCATCTCCAGCCACAACAGACGGCTGATGCTGAAATAAGGCGTCATGCTCACATTGAAACCGCCGTAGCCGTACAGCCACGTCGGGTTTTGGCCGTCTTTCTCAATCCCCTTCTTGTATGTGAGGAACATCGGCACGCGCGTACCGTCTTTCGACTTGAAAAACACTTGCTCCGTCGTATACGGCGACGGGTCAAAATCGATCTCGGATTCGCGAAACACCGACAGCTTGTCCTTCTCGAAATCGTATCGGAAGGCGGTCGTCGGATACACGTAAGACGTGAAGCCGAAGAACATTTCTTTGTCCCGCCTCTTGCCGGAAACCCCCCAAATCGATCCAATAGTGGGGAGTTCGATTTCTTTAACGAACTTGCCGGAGCGGTCAAAAAGCTTCAGCTGGTTGTGCGCGTCTCGCATGTAACCGATCACGAGTTGATCGTTGACCATGGTGACGAAGTCCACGACGTCGTCGCTCTGAGGAACGATCTCTTTCCAGTTGCGGCGGTCGGGATTCTCGACATCGATCGCCATTACGCGGCTTCGCGGCGCGTCGAGGTTGGTGTTGAAGTACCAGGTCGTCCCAACGTTGTCGATAAAGCTGTACCGAGCCTCACCCAGGTTGAGTAGCTTGGTAAATTCGCCGTTGCTTTCTGCCGGGCGATAGAAGATGCCGTTGTTCTCGTCGGTACCGTGGTAAACCCGCAGTATCAAGTACTCTCCATCGTCGGTTATTACCGGCGCAAAGCTATACTCCTTGTTGGCGGGATCTTCATAGATCAGCACGTCTTCCGATTGCGGCGTCCCCAGTTTGTGCCAGTACACTTTGTTGTACGCGTTGCGATCCTCTGGCGCCACCTCTCCCTCGGCGGGAAATCGGTTGTAGTAGAATCCTGAATTGTCGTGCTTCCACGCGATACTGGAGAACTTGCACCACTCGAGGACTTCGTCGTAGTCCTTCCCCTTGTCGATGTCGCGGACGTGGATGTTTTGCCAGTCGCTGCCCGAACTCGACAGGCCGTACGCGAACAGCGTCCCGTCTTTGCTGTACGACTTATTTCTGAGCGCGACCGTTCCGTCTTCGCTCAATTTGTTAGGATCGATGACGACTGTCGCCTCGCCGTCGAGCGACTTCTGCATGTAGAGGACCGACTGGTTCTGCAGCCCGTCGTTCTTGGAGAAGAAATAACGGTTGCCGTGTTTGTCGGGCAGCGTGTACCGAGGATAATCCCACTTCTCGGTGAACCATTTCTCGATTTTGTCGCGGCCGGCGTACGAGTTTATGTATTGGGCGGTAATCTCGTTTTCTTTGGTCACCCAGGCGACCGTTTCTTCGGCGTCTGGATCCTCGAGCCAACGGTACGGATCCGCGACGGTTGTACCGTGATAGTCGTCGGTCACGTCGACCTTCATCGCTTCGGGGTATTTGTAACCGCCCGCGTGGACCATCGCGACGAACCCCAATAACGCTGCAATGGCGATCACCATTACCAAATATGGAATCGCTTTTGTGAGAGCGTGGACGCCCCTCCCCTGACAATGAGATGACGACATGAAACTCCTCCTGAAAGTTGAATTGGGGTGCGAACGGCACGCGGATCGTCCCCCGAACCAGCCTCTGGCCAATCGCCGCTTTCGGCGCGGCGCGCTCGAGTATACACCGGCTTACGCCATGCATCAAACGCCGTCTCGACGGCCGGTTCTTGACACTCGGCCCGCCGGACGGTATCGTGGAGGCGTTACAGGGGTGCTCGGAAACAGACGCCGTTTGCGGTCGCCGGGCTGAGATCATACCCGCTGTACCTGATCCGGATAATGCCGGCGAAGGGAACGAGAGTTGTGTGTTGACCGCTGACGTCTCCCGCAGGACGGCGATTGCGCCCCGGGCAGGCGGGCGGTCTTTGTTTTAGATATGGTAATGTCGATGGCTGGACAATCATCGAATCGTGGCGACAGGGTCGCCGTCATAGGCGGCGGCATAATCGGCCTCTCCCTTGGTTGGCAACTGGCCAGGCGGGGACGCCCGGTGACGGTGTTCGAACGCGACACGGCCGGACGGGCAGCCAGTTGGGTCGCGGCCGGCATGCTGGCGCCCGTGTCCGAGTTTGGTTTTGAAAACGAGGATTTCTTGGAGTTCGGCCGGCGGAGCATGGACCTGTTCCCGCAGTTCTTGGAAGAACTCGCCGAAGACAGCGGCCGCAACGTTCCGTTGGATACCAGGGGCACGCTGGTGGTCGGGTTCCACCGCGACGACACCGAGCGCATTCGTCGGATATTCGACTTCCGAGAGCATAAAGGCCTTCCGGTGCAATGGCTTACGGGCGCTGGCGCGCGCGAAATGGAGCCGCTGCTCTCCCCCAGAGCCTTAGCGGCGATGTGGATTCCGGAGGATCACCAGATCGACAACCGACGGGTGGTCGACGCCCTCAGAGAGGCGCTGGTCGGCGTGGGCGGCGAGTTGCTGGAGCAGACCCGGGTGACGTCGATACTCGCTCGGAATGGCCGATGTACGGGTGTTGTGACAGATCAAGGCGAGCACCCCGCCGGCGTGACGGTTTTGGCGGCGGGATGTTGGTCGGGTGGTATCGGGGGGATACCCAAAGAGCTGGTGCCCAAGGTCAGACCTGTCAAAGGTCAGATTGTATCTTTGCTGGTGGATTCGACGTACGAGTTTGCCCGCGTGATTCGCGCGCCGGACGCGTATATACTACCGAAGGGTGACGGGCGGCTGTTGATCGGCGCCACGGAGGAGGAGATGGGATTCGACAACGCGCCGACGGCGGGGCCGGTGATGCGCTTGATCGAACGCGCGTGGGAGGCGATGCCGGCGATCTACGACCTGCCCATCGAGAATATCGACGCGGGCCTGCGACCGGGCACACGTGATCACGAACCGCTGATCGGCGAAAGCGGCATGGAAGGGTTGATGTTCGCCACCGGTCATTATCGTCACGGAATCTTGTTGGCCCCGATCACAGCCCTCGCGCTTTGCGAAGTCATAATAGACGGCAACACACCGGAGTGGCTCGCACCGTTTGCGCCGCAACGCTTCGGGGGTTAATAAAAGAAATGGAACTGACGGTAAACGGCGAAGCGAAACAGATTGATGCAGGCACGACGCTGGCGGACCTGTTGGATACGCTGGGGATGAACCGAACGGCGCGTGGTATTGCGGTGGCTGTCAACGAGGCGGTAATCCCGCAGCCGAGCTGGCACAACAAAACGCTCTCGGACGGCGACAAGATTGAAATCATCCGCGCCGTCCAGGGCGGCTGACCAACCGTGGCTTCCGCAGTTCTGGGGCGTCGTCGATGCGCTCCTCGCTTCCAGTCCTCGCCGCTCAAAGCGAGAGCTATCCGCGTCTGCGAATGTCCGCTCGGAGCTAGCATCGACGCCGCCCTTGACGTCTGAAGGTGCAAGGGTCGGCGCGTCATCTGGTTGAGCTGCTCTGATCCCACGCTACAATATGATCGCGTGGGAAAGCCGTCGGACGTTCAGAGGTCTGGCGCCGCGGTCGGACTAGATAGGCCGCTGTGGGTGGCGCTGTCGGGGGCCCCCC
>CBDVBX010000106.1:0-11364 GCA_965372335.1 uncultured bacterium
AGTGCTAATTATATCTCGGGGGGGAAAAATTTTAACAAAAATCATCAGGGGGCTATCGCGCTGGGGGGGTTTGGCCGGCGGGCCGGCGGCCGCCCGACAAAAAAAGCGCGAGGCCTGGAAAGTCATCGCGCCGTATATTGTTTAACAATAAAAGGTTATGGCTGTTGATTACCGTTTTTTCGAGTCCTTGAACGAGGCCATCGCGTCATCGATCGTGTCATAGGCGTCCAAGATCGAATCGAACTCCAACAGCCGGAACACCTCGTAAACGTCGCCCGCCATGCCGGCCAACTTGATGTCTCCACCCTCGTGGCGAATGTCCTTGATCTCTCCGATGAAAATCCCCCATCCCGCCGAGCTGATATAGTTAACGCCCGACAGATCGATGACGATTCTCCTCTCGTCCTTTTTGAGGAGTCCCAAAAGAGCGGTCTCGAGTTCGCTCGACGTGCTCGTATCGAGGTATCCGCTGACCTTCAAAACCGACACACCGTTTTCACGGCCGCCAGTTATGACGCTGACAACAATGCCATCCACCGACATGTTTGGATTCCGTCCTCTCATTGGCTGCGTGCGCAACGGTTATCACTTACCGCTTCGGGCGCTCTCTCCGTCAGATGTTTCGGCTTGTTCGGACAGCATGAAATCCTTTACGGCTTCCTCTTTGTCATGGAACGGCTTGAGGATGTTGTTGAACTCCAAGAGCTCGAAGACCTCGCGGACTTCGGGGGTCATCGCAGCGAGCTTGATGTCTCCACCGTTGCGCCGGATCCTCTTGATCTCACTGATGAAAATACCCCAGCCGGCTGAGCTGATGTACTTCACCGAACCGAGATCGACGACGATCCGATAGCACTTGCCGTCGATGATACGCTCGAAGGTCTCTTCCAAGCCGGACGCATTAGTCGTCTCGATGGTACCGCTCAATGTTAAGAGTGCCAAAGAGCTGCCCGGCCCCGTCCGTTCTTCTGATATGATCAGTTTTTCCATGATTCAGCCTACGATCGACGATGAGATGCAAAACTCAGTCCAAAAGCGCCTTTAACAGAAAATGTATACCCTGTTTGTCGTTAGCCGCCAATTTCACGTTTTTCTCGGCCCTGCGGAAGTTCCGATTGATTGAAAGTGCCTCCTGAAACGCCGTATGCGCCTTGTCGATAAAAAGCTTGCATTTTGCAGTATACAGTATTCCCAGATCGTTCTGAAGATCAGCATACCCTGGATTGGCGTCCAGCTCCAGCATCAACCGCTCCACCGAACGGTCGATCTCCTCCTCTGTCAATTCGTGAGAACGAAACTTGAGAATCAGGTACAGTTCGAGCGACAGGTCGCTTTCCGCCACCTTCGCCAGCTCCTGTTTGATCGCCGCTAGCTTCTCGTACGTCACGTTATAATGTTCCGTTTCCACAGCCGCCAAAGCCGCGCGAAATTCCTCGGTGTCCAACGATGGCTTTAGCTGTAGGTTCATTTCCATCGTTTTTTTGAGGCGCGGCTTGAGATCGCGTGAAAGTTCGTAATCCTGTTTGAGTACCACATTCAACGCCAACGTGATCGCCAGGTTGAGTAATGCTTTTTGGTAATATTTGTTGAGTTCCAACGCTCTCTCGAACGACGTCGCCGCGTCGCGGCACCGTTCCACCTTGAGAAACGCTTCTCCCAGATCGTTGTGCAGATCGGGATACTTTGGCGATATCTCCAGCCCCTTATGAAATGACTTGAGGGCTTTGTCAAAGTCGCCAATCGCAATCAAACAGTTGCCCAATATCGAATATGCCTGCGACGTTTCCATCCCCAGCTTGATTGACCGGATGACTTCGGCCATCGCCTCATTGAAAAGCTTCTGCTTGAAGAACGCTTCGCCGAGCCGTAAGTGTGCCCTGCTGTCGCTTTTCTTTTTGAGCGACACGCGGATCTCGAGCAAAGAAGTTATCCGCGTCTTTCGCTCTTCGTGAAGACGACGGACCAGAGATCGCTGGTCGTCCTTGCCTAGCGATGAATCGAAACGTTCGCTCTGCTTGGATAGCAGGTTCCCTTCGTGGAAGAGCGAGGTGACGATCACGCGTTGCGACGGCACGAGGTTCGACTGGATGAAGTACCTCACACCGCTAGCTTCAATTTCGCTACGAAGTTCGTAGCTATCCATACCACTGCCTTTTCTGTAACTTCCAGAGATATGACGTCGCGCAAGGATTATAAGCCCACATGCTCACCTCTGCAAGAGGTCTAAGATCAAATATCCTCCGCCGAGAGCAGCGTAATGGCGATACGAATCAAGTCGTTACGGGACAGATCGCCTCTGCCCTGGACGGCCAGCTGTGCCCGGATGGCGTCGAGGTGCTTGATGTTGGATGGTGTGAGCTTGACTCTGACCTGGACTTCTTTCGCCTCCGGCGCGCTCTTGAGTCCTTTGCCCTTGATGAGCTTTTCTACCGATTTCGACGTCGGTTTCTGCTTTGCGTCGTCGAAAGGGTCTCTGCCGAGCGATATCTTTTTCTTTTTGCTAGTCACGTCTCAGGAACTCCTCGGTGAGCTGATAATAGTCTAGTGCACCCCTGGACATTGGCGAGTATTCAAATATCGTCTGGCTAAAGCTAGGAGCTTCGCGAAGCGACGTGTTCACCCGTATCACCGTCTCGAACACGTTCTCCCGAAAACGTTCGCGTAGCGAGTCGAGCACCTCTTTTGAAAGCCGCGTTCTCCCATCGTAGAACGTGGGGAGGATTCCCATGACCCCGGTTGTGGTCGACGAGTGTTGGTTGATCTCTTCTACAATCTGCAACGTCTGCCGGGCGCCTGCCTGGGCAAGATAATCCATGCTGACCGGGATGATCACTTCATCCGCATATGCGATCGCATTGATGTTGATCAGATTAATGGTCGGCGAGCAATCGCAGATCACGACGTCGCACCCGCGAAGGTGTTTGAGGGCTAAATCCAATCGTCTCTCGCGGCTGGATTTTCCCGCTAGCACCATTTCCGTCTCCGCCAAATCGCGGCCGCCGGAGTCGATGACAAACAGATTGTGGCGGACCTCGACGACTTCCACCTCGCCGTACTGGAGCAAGTCGCACAACGTCTGCTTGCCCTGGATGTCGAAAGCGATACCAATGTTTCGTTGGGCATCGCAGTCGATAATCAGAACGCGCTTGCCGCATAGCGCCAAACCGTGACCCAAATTGATCGCGGTCGTGGTCTTACCCGTACCACCCTTAGAAGTGATGATCGCGATTCTGCGCAAGGGATCAGTTCTCTTTCTTTTTCCGACGTGGCTCGTTGCGACGCTTGAGCTTATCGCCATACGCCTCCCAGCCGATATCACGCAGGCGTTTGTCGTTGCCCTTGTTCTTGTCGGACACCGCCGAGTTGACATCTACGACGTCGTTGTGCCGGCTCATGTCGATGAACCGGCCGTCCAGTTCTGTCGGCACTCGGTCGGTTTCTTCGTGAAGAGGTGCTGACGCCTTTCCGGATTTTGAAGTTGTTTCGATGGGCGTCGGCCCCTTGACGGAGGGCTCATCCGGGGCCGGTCGTTCTGTGTGTGGCTCCTCTGAAGCCGGCTCCCCCGGCCAGCGCTGGGGTTCGACGGAAGGCCCCCCCGCGGGGGTCGGGGGCAGAGGCGGCGGCGTGCCACCCGGGTCCACGTCGTCCCCTCCGAGTACGTCGTCCACAGAGAGAACACCACCTTCGTCGAGACTTTCAATCTCGTCCGTTGTGCGCTGTGCAGAAGGACCCGATTGGTCCTGTATCTCGGTGGCGCGTTCGTTATGCGGCGCCGGTCCGGGCCGTGTCTGTAAGGCCGCTTCGACGGCAGCCCCACGATCTGGGTAATCTTTCATAAACGCGTTGAATTCCAAACACGTGTATATGTCGTGCAGTTCGGGATTGAGACCGTATAACGCCACCATCCCATTCCATTTGCGCGTCGCTTCGCAGCAACTCGCGAATTGGCCCCAGCCCGTGCTGGAGATGTACTTGACGTTTTCCAGGTCGAACAGTATGGCGCGCGGTCGATCGACCAGCTTCTCCATCAGGCCGGTCGACAACACCTCGACGGCCGCCGCCTCGATGTAACCGGCCAGGTGAACAATGACTACGCCCTCGCCCGCGTTTTCCCACTTGACGTCGACTCCAATATCGCGGCTCGACAGATCGATTTCAAACGCTTCTTCCTCAGCCGGGCTGGGCGGGAATTTCTTCGTCTCGCTGGATGGCGGAGACACGACGCCGTCAGATTCGACCGCATCGTCACGCGCCGCCGACGACTCGTCGACTTGCTCGACCGAACCCGGCGGTGCTACTCCCTCCTCGAACGCCTCGATCGCCTCGGTCAATATGTCGAAAGACGACAGTACGATGTTGAACCCCAGCATAGTAAACACGTAGTAGACGTCGGGATCCATACCGAACAATTTGATGTCGCCATGGTTGCGCCGGACCTCGCGCAGCCGCTCCGTATACGTCCCCCAACCACCGCTGCTCACGTATTCGACCTGGGACATGTCAATGACGAGCTTGAAGATTCCGCCCGAGATTATCCGGCCTAGAGCCGTCCTCAGGCTCTCCGCGCTGACCGTGTCGATGATGCCGCGCAGTGATAAAACAGCGATGTCTCCCTCAGCGCCGACCGTGGTAGCTTCGATCTGGAGGCTCTCCCATTCGGGAACGTACGCCTCGCCGGGCACTTCTTCCTTGAACGCAAAAACGTCGGTGTCTGCCGTCGGCGACTCCGATGGGGATCCCGAGGGCGCCGGGGGTTGAGAGGCGGCCGCCAACCTCTCTTCTGGGGGCAGATCGAAGTACGCGTGACCCTCCTCGCGCGAGGCGCACACCTTGAGCACTTCGTTGAAACCCAGTAGCTCGTAGACGTCGTAGACTTCTGGCGGCATGTTGACCAGGACGACGTCGCCGCCGGATTCGCGCAGCTGCCGGACCTCCCCCGTAAAAATTCCCCAACCGCCGCTGGAGATATACGTCACATCGCCGAGGTCGACGATGAACTTGACTTTGCCTTCTGAGATCAACCGTTCGAGCAGCTGCTCCAAAGAAGTGGACGTGACCGAGTCGAGGTGACCGTTGACCTGGATCGTGGCGACTCCGCTGGGCGACTCGGACACCGAAAGCCCCACATCCTCTATGCCTTCGAACTCCATTACTCCATCGATGCGGTCCGAAGCGGTATCCGTCCCTTCCGCTCCCGCGGTAGCCGTGTCCTCCCCAACCGTCTCCTCCACTCCCTCCGTTTCCACGCCTGTGATCTCTTTGAGGAGATCTTCCACGATTTCCTTGCCCGTACGCGGCGGGGCACCTTCGAGCGTCTCTTCTTCGAGCAGTCGATTGCGGCGCAGGTAGTCGAGACGCAGTTCTTTGGTGTTCAGGTTGAGACGTTTGAGCTCGTCGTACACCATGCGCTCGGTGATCTTCCTAGCCTCCTGTTGGCTGGCGTTGTATTCGATCGTGATACGTTTGGCGCCGTATTCCGGATGTTGTCTGATAATCTCCAGAATTTCTTTGCGCGCCTCCAGGCTCACCCGCTTGAGTTGCGTGTCCTCGCGGAGGATTTTGTTCTTGAGACCCCGCTCACCCATGACTTCGAGACGTTTCTTGTAACGATAATAAGTCGCCGGCGACATCTTCATCTGGCGGCACGCTTCCTTGACGCTCAAGCCCTGCACCTCGACCAGGTCGATCAGTTTCTTGCGGATGCCAGACAGCACATCGTCGGCGGCGAGCTTTTCCTTGATGGCGACCACCGTGATGTCGTCGTTTTGCGGATGATCGCCGGTGAACTTCTTGATTTCGCGCTCCAGGACGGCGATGAAGTCCTCGGGGTGGCGGTGTCCATTCTGTCTGATCGTGGCCAGTAGCCGATCTTCGCCAAACTGTTCGCGCCGTTCGTTCATCGCTTCGGTTACACCATCGGTGTAAATCAAAAGCATGTCGTCTTTCTTGAGTTTGATCTTCTCGAGACTGATCGACTTGCGGAACAGTTCCTCGTCGGGAAGGCTGATGCCGACTGGAAATCCCTTGGGATTGAGAAAAAACGTCTCCTTGGTCTCGTGGCGGTACAGGATCATCGGGTTGTGGCCGGCGCTGGCGTAGCTGATCGTCCGGTTCAACGAGTCGAGGATGACGTAGAACATCGTCACGAACATGCCCTTTTTCATGTCGTCGGTGACGAAAGCGTTCATCTTGGACATCACGTCTGATGCGTGCTTGTTGCCCCTCGCCTCCATGCGGAGCGCCGTGCGGATCATCGTCATGACCAGCGATCCGGGAACGCCCTTGCCGGAGACGTCCGCCACCACAACGCCGATCGTATCATCGTCCACGTCGACAAAGTCGTAGTAGTCACCGCCCACCTCGGCGGCGGCCTGGTACAGCGGCGCGATGTCATATCCGCTGACCTCCGGCTTGTGGCTCGGCAGAAGGGAGTGTTGGATCTCCTTGGCAACCTCCATCTCCTTCTGCATTTTTTCTTGTTCGAGAACACTCTCCTGGGCTTTTTTGAATTTATTCGTGATCTCGTTGAACACGCTGGCAATGGCCCCGATCTCGGCCGGCCCCCCGACGTCCAGCTTGGCGTCAAGCGTGCCGTCGCTGATGGCACGGACGCCGTCGGTCAACGCCTGTATGGGTTTGACGAACACAGACACCAGTCCCATGATCAACAACAACCCCACCAGGAAGACGCCGATCAGGATCAACGTTACCATGAGCCGCGGGTCCTCTATGGACGCCCCTATCGCGTCCTCGTAGACGCCCACATGAACGCTGCCCAGATTGACGGGTTGCCGCGTGTCGGGGTTGGTCACGCGCACGGCGAAATCGATGTCGCGCACGGCGCGGCCGGCGACGTTTGCGGTCTTCCACACGACGCTATCGTCCCGGCTCAGTTCGACCGCGTTCGGCGGCTCTACGTACGATGCGAAAATCTCGTCGATGATACCCGACGAAACGATCTGACCCGATGGATCCGTCACGCGGACGTAGGCTAAGTCTTCACGATTCTCTAGCAGTTTTGATAGGTACGAACTGAAGTTGGTCTGCTCTACCGAGAACTCGTCCGGCCTCAGTAAAACGTCCTTGCTGCGGTTGGACAGGTTTTCCGCCAAGCGGCGTTTCTCCACCCACTGAGTCGTGCGTTGCGCGCTGATGTCGCTTGTTTGGCGGATGAAGACAACCGCCCAGATCGCGGCCACCAACAGTGCCAGACCGATGGATGCCCGGAGCATGAACTTGAACCGGAGCGTTGCCCGAAACGGCATCGTTTCCGGAATCAATCCTCGGGATATCGCCGACTGACTGCGCTTCGTGAGGACCAGTTCGTTGCCGGCGTCGTCGGCGCGGTACTCCACACCGTCCATCAGGCGGTTGATCAGATATATGCCCAGGCCACCCTTGCGACCCGTCTCTACGTACTCTTCCAGGTCGGGGTTTTCGATCGACGCGAAATCAAATCGCTCGCCCTTATCGTGCAGAGAGATCCGGAGATTGCCCGGCTCGATCTGTATGCGGACCGTGATGTCGCCCTGGCCCGTGCCGCCGTATGCGTGCGTGATAATGTTGGTACACGCCTCGTCGACGGCGAGCTTCGTGTTGCTCGTCTCGCGGTCGGAAAACGCCGCCTCTTCGCACGCTTCCACCACGAAATCGCGCACGCGCCCCAGCTGTCCCTCTCCGGCTGTCACCGTGAGTTCGCGTATCTTAACATTCTTATCGGTTTTCGCTGATCTGGCCATTATCTTCGGTCAGCGGTTCCCTTGTGGTTTTGGCCGCTTTCGCGTCCTTTTGATTCGGTTAGCCGTTCTCCAGCTGCCGCAGGCGCTGTTTCGCTTCATCGATGTTACGCTGGACACTTTCATTGGTCGGATCGATCTCGAGGATTTTCTCCCACTCAGTGATCGCCTTTGCGTACTCGTCCTTGGCAAAGTGCTGCATGCCGGCGAGGTAGAGCTTCCGGATCTGTTCTATCTCTGCCGCTGTTGGCGGCGTGAGTTTGCGATTGGCGAGCGCTCGCAGACGCTTTGCGTCTTCGTGATCCGGCTGCAGGCTCAACACCTCGTCCAGGTTGGTGAGCGCACGCTGGTACTCGCCGCGGTTGTACAATTGCAGCGCCTCGTTGTACCGGTTCACGATCTGGAGCCGGCGTTGCGCCGCCTGGTAGTCGCTGCTGACTTCTTCTATGCGGCCGCGAAGACGTACGATCGCGGCGGCCGCGTCGATATTTTCCGGATCGAGCAGCTGGACGTTGTTCCACTCCCCGATCGCCTCTGTGTAGCGGCCCGTGCGTTCGAACTCCATCGCGCGGCGGATGTGCAAAATGACCGCCTCGCTGATTTTTTCCTGTGTTTTCTCCAGGTATTCCTCGGCACCCGCGTGCGCGGAGTCGATCGTTAAGATCGCGTACCACTCGGCGCGGGCCCGCACGTAGTTCTTGTCTTCGTAGAAGTCCAATCCCTGTGCGAAGCGCGTGCGAATGACCGCCTGGTTGGCCGCATCCGCCGACGCCGCCGCCTGCGCTGCCAAGAACGCCTCGCGCGTTCGCGCCAAACCCTCGACGCCCTCCGGGTCTTCGGGCATGTATTCCAACACGATTTGCCACTCGTCGAGCGCTCCCGAGTAATTGCGCTGGGCTTCGAACTGCGTCGCCTGCTCGCGGTGCGTGGCGACCCGGCTTTCGAATTCCTGCTCGATCAGGCGTTGCAGTTCGGCCGTTTCGCGATCTGCCTCGTCTTGCCGTTTCTCGTCGAGCGTTTTGCCGACCCCGACCGTGAAAGAGACCGGGTGCGACGAACCCGCTTCGTCGCGCGTGAGATACGCGTAGTCGAAACCAAACGCCGAAACTATCACACCCACGCCGAAGCTGATGTTGCCCTCGTCGTAGCCCGCGCGCAGCGAAAGGTACCTGGCAAACGCGTACTCCGCCCCCGCGTGGTAACGGCTGTCCGCCTTTTCCGGCAGATCTACTTGGAATAGCAAGCGCAATGCCGAACCGTTGCTGAAAACCTGCTTCCAGCCGGCTCCCAGCATGGTCGTGCGGTAGGTGACGTCGGTGGCCGCGTCCAGCTTGTGCTCGGCGCCCGATATATCCTGGAGATTCAGGCCGACCGAGAGGGCCGGGAGCGCCTCCGGGATCCAGCGCAGCCCGATGTCCACGCCGGGTGCGGTGCTGGTGAACGGATCCACCTTCTGGCTGACGATTTTGAAGCTGCCGCCGGCGGCGAGAGAGCCCAGCACCCACTTCGAGTGGCGTTCGAATGCGTACGAGAACAGCAGCTGGCTTTCCGAGTAGTCGCCCTCGCCCGTCGGGCGGCTGAGTTCGTCGTAAGCGTCGAACGTGGTGCCGATACGCTGGAATCCGAGCCCCAAGGCGCCCGCGTTGAGTGTCGGGTAGACCGCGCCGAAGTACACGTAGTCGGCGCCTGTGAAGTCGCCGAAGACGGGCATGTACATGAACATCAGCTGGGCGCGTTGGACGTTGCGCAGCGTGGCGGCGTTCCAGTACGGGCTGCTGGCGTCGTCGGCGATACTGACGTACGCGCGGCCCAGGCCGATGGCGCGCGAACCGGCGCCGATCGAGAACACACTTTGGGTGCCGCCGTCGCCGTCCTGTGCCAATGCCGGCTGCGGTGATGAGGTTGCAAATACCGTAATGAGTGTTGCCGCTGCCAGCGCGGTCATCCGGACCGCGCGCCCGAGCGGACTTGTGTCATATGTGGATTTCCTACGGTTCATCTTATTTTGCCACCGCGATTCGGAATTTCGCGGTGTTGCTCCCCGCTGTGATCACGCAGACGTAGACGCCGTTACGGACGACTTCTCCCTTTTCGTTGCGGCCGTCCCACTGGACCTCCTGGGGCCCGGCGGTAGCGTGTTGTTGACCAGCCGCGAATGATTTCTTGAATACCAGGTCGCCTGTCAGCGCGTAGACCTTTATTTCTACGTTTCCGGGCTGATTGAGGAAATACGTGATGTTGGTCGGTTGACTGGGGTCACCCGCCCTGAATGGGTTCGGATAATTGTGCGCGTACTCCTGGAAGTTGCTGCTCAGTATGACGAGCGGCGCGGAGCGGAACTGGTCGCCGATAGCACGTCCGGTCTCGGCATCCACGATGTCCAGCGCCTCACCTGTCAATGAGTCGACAACCTCGATACTCGATCCACCTTCGAGAAGTAACCATATTTCTTGCACCGACGGTTTCGAAGCCACATCCACACCTACAATCATCGTAACGGTGCTATCAACTGAGATCTCGGAAGCCGTCGTACTCGGCAAATCTACAGCGACGGGGTTTGACTGGAATTGAGTAGTCTCGCCATGTTCACCGTTGATGCGAACGAATACTCTCGATAACGTCGACCCTATCCTGTTATTGGCTATAGGTTGACCGGATTTGTCCAACACCTTCACGTGAACAGTGAGTACTTTTGCCGTGTTGGCACTTTGACTGTTCGCGAGTGAAAACGCGAACATATCGACGTCTTTCGTTCCCCCCGGCACCACTTTATTGTCTATTTCGAGGGCCTCCGTCATTTCGGACATCGCAATGGCAGCATCCACTGTCAAAACGAAGATTATTCTCTGATCAACCGCCACATCCGCCGGCTCGTTGGTGTTCTCGTCATCAGGAATGTCCACTATCTCCACTATGAGTGAGTCCACGCCTAAAGACGATTGTGGCGGCGCCGTTATTGTCCAAACATCCGGCTGGCCTATAATGAAATCTGTTGCTCCTTGCGGAGTGACGGCGTAGCCCGGTGGTGCTCTCAAGCTAACCCTCAGGTCGGTCCCGAGATCAATCCACGCTGTACCGAGATTATCGACGGTTGCCTCGACAGTAAAACTGGAGTTAATGGGCACCGTTCCGTCGGTGGCGTCGGGCGGTCCCGTAATACCGGGCGATTCGAGCGATAGCGACGCCTTGGCAACCACCCTGACCGACACCGGACCCGACTCTGTCTGGATGATCTGAGACGTGGTTTTGTCCCTTCCCGACGCCGTTACCGTTATGTCGTCCCAGCCACCAGTCAAATCTGGGGGCGCTTGGACGTCGAATACCTCTGTATAAGTAGTATCACCATCGCCATCCCCAATAGGCCTGGTCGCCTGCCCCTGCACCAAAAAATCCTGTGGCGGGTTGATCGTGATCGTGTTGTTTTCCATCGCTTCGCTCGGGGTGATGGACACCTCGACCTTGAAAAACTGATCGGTGCTGAGCACACTGTCCTGGCTGGCGCCCACAGGGGATATTATCTTCAGGGGGTCGAAAACGTACTCGACTTCAATCACATTTACATGGAGCTTTCGGTGCGCTGTGGTGGTATCCGCCTCCGTGTCCTCGTAGTTTTTGTCATTTGGAACGG
>CBDVBX010000107.1:0-11334 GCA_965372335.1 uncultured bacterium
TTCGGAGATGCTACGTGCAAGGTCGTGGTCAGCGAGCCGTGCCGCGAAACCCGCGATCGGCCGGCCCCAAACTTCAGAGGTTCGGGAGGGAGCCCACAGGCCGTGGTTGAGACGCGCGGCGGTCGGCCCCAAACCTCGGAAGACCCAAGAGCGACCCCGCCGCTGTGCGCCCCAGAACCTCGAAAGCTGACCGCCGCCGTTCGGGAGGCTGCGATGGTTAGTCTCGATAGAAAGAGGTGACGAGATCTAACACAGAGTCGAGGGGGACGAGGTCTTTGCGGTCGTCGGCCCGGTAGTAAACCTCCGCGTTGCCATCTTTCAGGTTGCGTTCGCCCAGGGTGATTCGCAGAGGCACGCCGAGCAGCTCCGAATCCATGAACTTCGGTCCCGGGCGCAGGTCACGGTCGTCTAGCAGTACGTCGAAGCCAGCGGCTGATAGATCCTCGTAGAGCTTCTCTGCCGGTTCCGCCGCGCAGAAACCCGCCGTGTTGATCGGCAGTACAATCACGTGAAACGGAGTCAGTGACTTCGGCCACACAATGCCTTTGTCGTCGTGGTGTTGCTCGATGGCCGCCGCAACAGCGCGCGACACACCGAAACCGTAACAACCCATGATAAACGCGTGCTCTTTTCCCTTCGAATCCAGGTAAGTGGCGTTCATGCTGGTGCTGTACTTCGTGTCCAACTTGAAAATGTGTCCCAACTCCACGCCCCGTTGTATGTAGAGCTTTCCCTTGCCGCACACTTTACACGTATCTCCCGCCAGAACCTCGCTCAGTGGTGCAAATTCGTCGGGTTCGAAGTCACGGCCCATTTTCACCCCGCGCAGATGCGCGTCCGTGGCGTTCGCACCCACGATCATCCCTGTGTAATCCTTTAGAAGCGGGTCTGCGATAACGCGGACGCCCTTGGGCAAACCGACCGGCCCCGCGTAACCGACCCGGGCACCGGTGACCCGTTCTATTTCGTCATCGCCGAGCAGCTCCGCAAATGGATCGCCCAGCGCCTGGGCCAGCTTGGCCTCGTTGAGCTGCCGTTCGCCCGGAACCAGGGCGGCCACCACCCGATCTTGCGACTTATAAAGCAACGTCTTGACCAATCTGGAGGCGTCGACACCGAGAAAACCGGTCACGTCGTCGATTGTGGTCTTCGCTGGCGTGTCCACCTTTTCCGGTTTGTCCGAAACGGGCTCCAACTCGCCGAGTTTTGCGCCGAGGCTCTCCGCGCGCTCGTCGTTGGCCGCATAACCGCACGGGCAGCGAAAAATCGCGCTCTCCCCCTCTTCCGCCAGAACGATGAACTCGTGGTTGACATCGCCGCCAATCGCACCCGATTCCGCCTCGACCCGTAGACTATCCAAACCACATCTCTCCAGAATGCGGGTGTAGGCTTCCCCCATCCGCTCGTAGGTTTCGTCCATCGATTCCTGATCGGCGTGGAAGCTGTACGCGTCCTTCATGATGAACTCTCTCGCCCGCATCAGTCCGAATCGCGGCCGGAATTCGTCGCGGAACTTAACCTGTATCTGATACAGGCACTGCGGGAGCTGGCGGTAGCTCTTGAGATTTGCACGACCGATATCGGTTACCACCTCTTCGTGCGTCGGTCCTAAGGCGAACAAACGGTCGCGCCTGTCTTTGAGTTTGAACAGCAGCGGGCCGAAGTTTTCCAGCCGTCCCGTTTCCTCGTATAGCTCTCCCGGGTGCAGAATCGGCATCATTACTTCCTGGCAACCCGCCCGATCCATTTCTTCCCGCACGATCTTTTCGACGTTTTTTAGAACCCTGAATCCGGCCGGCAAGAATGAATACACGCCGGCGGTGAGCTGCTTGATCAGCCCCGCCCGCAGCATCAGTTTGTGGCTGGGGATCTCGGCGTCGCTAGGTGTCTCTTTGAATGTCGGCAAGTAGTACTTCGACCACCGCATGTATCAACTCCGTTTCTAGTGGATTAAGTGTGCGGGTGAGTCCTCGCAAATAAACGCTAGCCTCAATCCGTCAAAAAAAAGTGGCTGTGTGTGGTTGGGCCGGGCACCAGGACGGCCTGTGCTCCTCGAGGCATGTATTTGACGGATTGAGGCTAGTAGTTGTAACCGATGAACAACTCCCACCTCGTGTCGCTCGATATAGTACGAAAATCAGTCTGGCGTGTCCAGTTCACTCGAATGACCGGCGCGTATCCGAGGTTCAGTTCCACTCCCCCCCCGAATGAGCCCAGAAGGTCCGAATCCACTATGAAACGCGTGACCTTGCCCAGATCCATAAACAACGCCCCCCTAAAAAGAGGAATCTCCACCGTCCCGAACGGAAACGTTAGCGCAAAGCGGTCAATGAGCGGAAAACGAAGCTCGGTGTTGAATAGGTACGTCGTGCGGCCGATGAACTGGCGGAAATTATATCCGCGCAGGTCCCACGGACCACCGAGGTAAAATAGTTGCAGTTGGCTGCCCCAACTGCTGTTGTAGTGAAACCGGTTGGCGAAGACAATTCTACGAGTGAGCTTGAAATATTTCCGAATATCTACGTGCGTGCTCGTATTCGAAAATCCCCGGCCGAGAAAATCGTGCGTTCGTCCCACCCGCAGGTAGTAACGCCATCCCGTCAGCGGTCCACCGATGGTCCACAGCGTTTTGTCCGACACGTAGGTCATAAATACAGTACCGAGAAACGTGCTATTGACGATACCCGACGCGTCGAAAGTGGTCATGCGTTCGAATTCCGACAAGACGAACGATGCATCCAGGCGACGAAACCTGTCCAACGGAAGGCTCAGGCCCAGAGCGCCTCCGAAACGTCTCTCCGCGACCCCGAAAATCAACGGGTCCTGACGGCGATTGTTCACGTGAAACAGCCCAAGGGAATAATGAATTCGGCGGCTGAGGTTTACATACGTCACTGCTGCGTTCATCCGTCTCCAGAAATTATCGAAGCCCTCCGAGGTGTTGCCTGCGGCAAGAAAGAAACGGTGGTTGCCCAATACGTCCGTCATTACCATCTGCGCGCCGTTCCCGATTTCGCCAAACTCCGGATTGACCGAAACCCCGGCGGCGACAAAGTCGATCCCCAGTTTCATCTTGTAATCGCTGGTCTCGTACTCGTAGTCGGTTTCGTCGACGTGATGCCAACCGACACTGACGGTGTCGCTGCGGTTGACCAATGCCGGAGTACCACTACCGTTCTTCAGCGGAAATTCGAAAAGGTGGAACTGCCCGTCGCTATACGCTGCCGAGATAAACCCTCGTCCGTCGGGCAGAAACGCGGGTGTCGACACGCCTCCCAGCACGTTGGTTTGTCTGACGATCACGTCACCCCTGTGGTGGTAGATATCGAACGTCCCGTCTCGATCCGACGTAAACAAGAACGAATTGCCGTCGGGAGACCACTCGGGATTAGAGTCCGAGTACCACCCCCCCGTCACCGCCTCTACCTCACGCGTGGCGAGGTCCATCTTGAATATCCCCGTGTGCTCTTTGCGGCCCCTGGCGCCCCGGTCCGACATGAACAAAACCACGTCGTCGGTCGGATGAAAGTCCGGTTCGTCCTCGCTGAACGCGTCGTCCGTCAGCTTTACCAACCGTTCTTCCGGTATGTGGTAGAGGTACAGGTTCATCGCTCCCGAGGCGTCGATCGCGGCAAAGACCAGTTTTGTGTGGTCGCCAGACATCGTGGCAGACGACAGCAAACTGAGTTCCTTGAATTTGAATTGGGCGACTTTCTTTCGTCGAATGCGGTCCCACATGTAAATGACATCACGATTTTTGCTCTTTGCGACGAACAACAACGTGTCGCCATTCGCCTCGATCTTACTCCGAAACGCCGCAATCGACTCCACGTCCGAGGACCGGTTCCCTTTTACAATGATCTTTCGTCGAAACCTCCCGTCTTCTGTGGTCTCGATCTCGCACACATCGATCACGCCGTCTTCTGCACACAACGCGTAAAGGGAGGTATTGCCTTCGGAATCGCGAGTCACCGTTGGCCGACTGTGAAAAGAATTTGGCGGAGTGATCTGATTTCCAAGATCGGAAACGAACTGGCTGTGGAGAATCATCGGGTAGTACCGCCGCTTGAGACGCTTCATGAACGCGTCGTTCAGCTCGACCAAATCCATATTGATCGTCTTTTTCAAGACGAGCGTGAACTTGTCCGACATCCACCAGTTCTCCAGTATTTGGATTATCGCGTCCTCGCCGTAGCTATCGGCGATGTAGTTGAGGACGGCTTCTCCCTCTTTGTACATCATGAAGGATCCCCAGATTCGCCACAGCTCGTCGAGCGGTAAGAGCTTATCGTGCAGCAAAGCGTCTCGCACGAACATGTGGCTTCTGATGTCTTGCGGAGAGTTAGCGAAGTACTCCGCCATTCCTTCGACGAACCAAAGCGGTGGTTGAGGATACGTGTACTTCCCCGCATTCTTCATAACGACGCGTATCTTTTCCAGCATGAACGCGTGCACCATTTCGTGCCGCGCCACATGGCGGAAGTTGCCGTATGACCCCGTGAACGGCACCGCGATCCTCCCCTTCAAGAGATCGGTGAAACCGCCCGTGTATTCGGAAATCAGTTGGGGGAGAATGTTGGTTTCTTGGAACGCGTAGTGGTTGCTGTAGAACACGAAGGGGAGCCGTTTGTCGAAGTCCACACTAAAGCGTTCCTCGAACTCGAGGAACGTCGATTCGATCAGCGGGGCCACGAACCGGACCAGATTGGCCTCGTCCGAATAGTGGTAGATGTCGACGTGCTCGGTCTTGAGCACCTTCCAGTCGCGTCGATCGTAGGTAACCTTGTTTTTACCGTAGAGGTACTGTGCACCAGACGCGGCCGGCGTCAAAACCAGTAGAACGACTACGATCCCCACGAGACGAATTGCCGCCCACGATCGGGCGATCGTCCCGGACATCAGGGGTGCGCCGTGTATGCTGCATTGGATCATCTAGTACGGGTGTTACAGATCGAGCGATCCCGTGAAATTGACCTCCACTGGTCCTTCCAGCGTCACGTTCTTGGCGCCCCCCGGTACGGGCTCGAACGTCACCACCAGCGCGTCCCCGCTGTGCTGCATCACCGTCACGGGGCTTTGAAGCCGCCCGAGGTGAGCCAAAAGCACGGCCGACGCGACGGAACCGGTGCCGCAGGCGTGCGTTTCCGCCTCGACCCCTTTTTCGTACGTTCGCAGATACACTGCACCCGTTTCGTCGACCGAGGCGAAATTGACATTTACACCGGCCGGCTCAAACGCCCGGTCGTTGCGGATCGCTCGCCCTAACTCTATTATATCACTTCCAGTTAGCTCTCGCGCCGCGTCGACGAACACGACCGCGTGGCGGGTGCCAACAATCATAAAATGCGCAATTTTCTCCGTTTGCGCAACCCGCACCGGAATATCCATGCGCATATCCCGGGCGTCCATCATGTCCAGCGTAGCCCGCCTTCCAGCCACCACCGCGCGAATTGGCCCCGAGTCCGTAGAAAAAAGCAGGCGGACGACGTCGCCTTCGCGCTGCCCCAACCCTAAGGTGGTGGCGAAGTAGGCCGAGCACCGCGAGCCGTTTCCGCACATCTCCGCCGGATATCCGTCGCTATTGAAATAGCTCATGTGAAAGTCGCTTTCGGGGTCCTTTCGAATGAGAATGAGGCCGTCGGAACCAACCCCCCGTCGCCGATCGCAAATCGACCGGATCTGTTCCGACGTCAGTTCGACAAAATCGCTTCGGTCGTCGATCATGACGAAGTCATTTGCCGCACCGTTCATCTTTGTGAAATCGATTCTCATCCTATTGTTCTTTCCTGCCAGTGGCCGGAAACAGTGTGAGCGTATCGAGCAACGATTCTCCGCCGGGTTCGACGAACAACGTATCCGGATACTGCGCGCATGGCTCCTCGCACGACCAGGCGCTGTCGTCAAAACACGGATACCATCCGCACACGCTGTCAGCGACGATGTCTACGATGGCGTACAACAGATACTTTCCAGCTCTGACATTGGCGAATTCGTAGACCCCTGCCGTATCACACGCCACCAGGTATGACGGCGCGCCACCCGTCGAATCGGTGTGAAGAGCGACGGATACCGCGAAGGTGTCGAGACCCGAACGGTTGAACACCACGCCGGCTAGTTTTGCGGGCTCGTTGGGGTCGACGATATACAAATCGCGTCCGTCAACAAAGGGCGTGCCAGGCGTGAGTATGACCGTGTCCAGCTCGGTCAAACCTGCTTCGCTGCCAGGCGCGAATGTCGCGTTTGCGTTGGCGTCTTCGAATGCCCACAAGATGTAAGATTGGCCTTCTGTGGCCAGGTACTCCACCCGGTAATAGCCTTCCTTATCGGTGGTACTCTCTCGGTCGGGTCTGGCTCCCTCAGCTCTGAAACCGGAGTCCACGGGCAATACGAAACACCTCACCAGGCCGTTTTTGGTCGGTTCCCTTCTAAAGTACACACGCCCCGCGATCGCACCCGAATCGATGGCTGCAGACGTCGCAAAGGCGAATTGGTGACCGTTCTTGTCCGCAACGTTGTGTTCATCGCGAAACCCCGGTCCAAGCGTGACAAGGTATGTGGTGTCGGGGTGTAAGGGCTCGGCCGGTCGTATAAATATCGTATTGCCCTTCCAGCGTACCGTTCCGATTTCGATCTGTGGCGATAGTTGCACCAGCCGCTCGAGACGCGAACGTTTCATGCCCTCGCTAAACGAAAACCCGATCTCGGAACCCGGGTCGACGCCCGACGAGCCCGCTGCGGGGAACGTTGCCAATATCGAGGGCGGCGTCTTATCTTCCGGACCTCCGGGCGGGGGGGCTGGAACCGCGCACGCGATAATCATCGCCACAAACAGGATCGTCCACAAAACCCCCCGCATCGATTGCCGTCCTCCCGCTTTACAGGATGTATCGTGTGAGGTCGTCGTCCGCCAGAATAGAATCCATAGTGCTTGTCACATCTTCCGCGGTAAACACCGCCTTCGTACACCCCGATTCGGGAAGCTCGAACAACACATCCTCGAGCAAAGTGGCCATCACTGTCTGAAGTCTTCTCGCGCCGATGTTTTCTGATTTTTCGTTGGCCGTAAACGCCACCCGCGCGATCTCGCGTATCGCTCCCAGTTCGAACTCCAGTTCGCACCCCTCCGAGGCCAAGAGCGCCGTGTATTGCTTGACCAAAGACGCGTCCGGTTCGAGCAAGATCCGCTCGAAATCGTCCTGGTTCAGCGAGGACAGCTCGACTCGAATGGGAAACCGCCCCTGAAATTCAGGAATCAGGTCCGAGGGTTTGGCAACGTTGAAAGCCCCGGCGGCGATAAAAAGCACGTGGTCGGTTCTGATGACCCCGTACCGCGTGTTCACCGATGCGCCTTCCACGATCGGCAGCAGATCGCGTTGCACCCCCTCGCGCGACACGTCGGGACCGGTGGTATGCACCGACTTCGCGGCGATCTTGTCGATCTCGTCGATAAACACCATGCCGTTGGACTCCGCGCGGCGTTTGGCCTCTTCAATGACCTTATCCATGTCGAGCAGTTTGGCGGTCTCCTCTTCCTGTAGTATCTGGCGCGCTTCGCCGATGGTCACATCGCGCTCCGTTTGCGAACGCGGCATGAAGGGGTTTGCCCCGCCGGGCGCCATACCCGGCATTGAAATATTAAAATCCTCCATCCCGCTCTTCGAAAAAATCTCGATTAGCGGTGACGCCGGCGGTGTGGTCTTGACCGTGACTCTGCGCTCGTCGAGCTGGCCGTTTCGGAGCTTACCGCGGAGCTTCTCCCTCGTGCGTGTTCTCCTTTCGGCCGCCTCCGTCTCTTCCTCTACACCCGGTGCGGCCGGACCCGGTTTCGGCATTAGTAAGTCGAGGATGCGTTCCTCCGTCCTCTCGGTCGCCAGTACCATTACGCGTTCTTTGTGCTCCTGAGTCACCATCCCGACGGAGATTTCAACCAGATCGCGTATGATGCTCTCGACGTCACGGCCCATATAGCCAACTTCGGTATAGTTGGACGCCTCCACTTTGACAAAGGGAGCGTAGACCAATTTGGCCAAACGACGCGCAATCTCGGTTTTTCCGACGCCGGTCGGTCCGATCATGATGATGTTGTTCGGCACGATTTCTTCGCGCAAATCGTCCGGTGCATTCTGACGGCGCCAACGATTGCGCAACGCGATAGCAACCGCTTTTTTGGCTCCGTCTTGTCTGACGATGTACCGGTCCAACTCCGCGACAATCTGTTTTGGCGTTAATTGATACATGTAATTCGTCACGCCCCCGCGCTAACCGCCCAGCGTTTCGACGGTAATGTTTGTGTTCGTGTACAGGCATATCTCACCTGCGATGCGAATCGATTCCTGAATAACCGACACCGGATCCTTGGCACCCGCGTGTACAAACGCACGCGCGGCGGCCAATGCGTACGGTCCACCCGATCCGATCGCCAGGATGTTATCCTCCGGCTCTATCACGTCGCCGGTGCCGGAGATGATGAACGACGTTTCAGAATCGATCACGGCGAGCAGTGCCTCCAGACGGCGTAATATGCGGTCGCTACGCCAGTCCTTTGCCAGTTCCACCGCCGCCCGCGGTAAATTGTGGCTGTACTTTTCCAGCTTTTCCTCAAATTTTTCGAACAGCGTAAACGCATCTGCCGTGCTGCCGGCGAACCCGGCCAGCACCTTGCCGTCGGCCAGACGGCGAATCTTGATGGCGTTGTGCTTGATCACCGTTTCCCCGACGGTGACCTGACCATCTCCGCCGATCGCGGCGGACCGACCGATCCGCACGCCCAGTATGGTGGTTCCTGTGATTTTCAAATCGCACCTCGACTTTCGCCCTAGCGTATTCGCTAGGCTCGCGGATGGGATTTCTTGTAGACCGACTTCAAGTGTTCCACGGAGACATGCGTGTATATCTGTGTTGTAGAAAGACTTTCATGTCCAAGCAGTTCCTGGACCGCCCGCAGGTCTGCGCCGTTGTCGAGCAGATGGGTGGCGAAAGCGTGGCGAAGCGTATGTGGCGACGTGGCGGAAATAGAGGCGACCCTCTTGATATATTTCTCCGCGATCCTCTGCACGGTGCGCCGGCTGATCCTCCGTGTTCCATCGGTCGAAAACGCCGGTTGATCGCGCCAATCAGACAATCGGCCATCGTTGACCTCGCCGCGTACGCCAAAACGCAGGCGCCAATAGTCGAACAGAGCATCGCGCGCTTTGCCGCCAAACGGCACTACACGTTCCTTGTCCCCTTTTCCCACCACACGCAGAGTCTCTCCCAAAGGCAAGAAATCTTTTATGTCCAATACCGTCATCTCGCCCAACCGAACACCGGTTCCGTAAAGGAATTCGAGTACGGCTCTGTCGCGTTTGCCCTTGAGGGTGTCGGTATCGGGCAATTCCATCATTTGCCGGACGCGTTCCTCGCTGATGATCGTAGGGATGCTACTGCGCTTGATCTGTTGCGCGAGATAAACGGTTGGATCGTCTTCGATCAGCCGCCGCGCCGCCGCAAACCGGAAGAAAGCACGTATCGACGAGATTTTGCGCATCATCGATCGCCCGCTCTTGCCGCTTTTCACCTGTGAGCTCAAGAACGCGCGGATGTCGCCTATATCGACGTTTGCCAGAGAAATCCGTTCTCCGAGACGCTGGTGGACGTGCGCCGACAACTGCGTCAGGTCAGTGACGTACGCCTCGACCGTGCGCGGGGACAGATCCCGTTCGTGGACGAGATAGTCGCGGAATTGTTCTATCGCCTCGTCGATTTTCATGTGCTTGCAGTCCACAGACCGTTGGGGCGGACCCTCCCTTCGGGGCCAGTACTCGGATGGGCTAACTATACTGAAAAAAGGCGATTTGACGTAAGAAAAAATTAGAATAGCCAAGCGTTTGACTGTTTCCACATGCCCATAGACTCTAACGCGCGGCGCGAGATCTCTTCGTTGCGCGCCTTGCGTCTGGCCACTCGACCTCGGGCGCCCCCGGACAGTCGCGGCGGCGCGGGCAAGATCCCCATATTGGCATTCATGGGCTGGAAATTTTGATGGGGCGTGTGGACATAATCCATCAAGGCTCCCACCATCGTAACTCCCGGCAAATCGGGGAACGGACGTCCCTGGAAGCCCGCATAGATCGAAAGGGCGGCGACGATCGCGCTGGCGATGGATTCGACATACCCTTCCACACCGCAGATCTGCCCGGCATAGTACAAACCGGTCCGCCTTCGGTCAGACAGGTAGCGCTCGCACACCTGGGGTATGTCGAGGAAGGCGTTTCGATGAATGGTGCCATAGCGAAGAACCTCGGCCCGCTCCAGGCCGGGAATCGAACGGATCATCTCCTTCTGACACGGCCAGGTCATACGGGTTTGAAATCCCACCATGCCCATTAGATTACCTTCCCGGCTCTCTTGCCGGAGCTGGATGGCAGCGTACGGCTCGCGCCCAGTTCGGGGATCGACCAGACCCCGCGGCTTCATGGGACCGAATCTGAGGGTGTCATCCCCACGCGCGGCAGTCACTTCGATGGGCAAACATGCTTCGAAATATTTTTCTTCTTCGAACGGGTGCGTCGTAACGTAGTCGGCGTTGCGTATGTTGTCTAGCAGTTTACGGTAGGCCGACTCGTCCAAGGGCACGTTGAGATAGTCGGCATCGCCTTTGCCGTAGCGGCTCGCCCAATACCCGCGCTCCGGATCGACGGAGTCTCTGTCCAAAGACGGGGCGATGGCATCGTAGTAGTAGAGATGATCTAGCGAACAGTGCTCCTGCAGCGCATGGGACAACTTTTCGTCGGTGAGGGGTCCGGTCGCTATCACCGCCGGAGATTCGAGATTGAGGTCTTCCACGCATCGCCTCTCCACGCTGATTCCGGGGTGGGATTCGACGGCGTTGGTCACTGCGTTACCGAACAGTTCCCGATCAATCGCCAGCGCGTGCCCCGCCGGCACGGAAACATCGGCCGCCAACTTCAGCAGGCGGCAGTCCAAAATATTCATCTCGGCCTTGAGTAGCCCGGACGCTGTCTCGAGCAACGTCGACTTGAACGAGTTGGAGCACACGACCTCGCCGAGCTGCCCGGTACGGTGCGCTCCGGTCTGTGTGTGCGGGCGCATCTCGTACAGACGCACCGGCACGCCGCGCTCCGCCAGCTGCAACGCCGCTTCGCTCCCCGCCAGCCCTCCCCCGACGATTGTTACCTCTTTCATCTCTCTCATCTCTCACATGACAAATCCGTTCGCCACGCCCACATCAGCGCCACGGTGTTTATGGCCGTTTCGTTCCGAGGTATTGGGCCGACCGACGGCCCGTCTTCCGCAGTTCTGGGGCGCATAGCTGCGGGGGCGCTCCCGCTCGGG
>CBDVBX010000108.1:0-11310 GCA_965372335.1 uncultured bacterium
CTATAGATTCGGGAGGGACCTCACCCACAGAGGAGCCGTTGGAGACAGAAGCGCCTTCCGACGACGACGCGGACAAGGACGCGGCCATTTTCGAAAACCCCCAGGACTGGATCGACGAATTCGGCGAGGAGAAGCGAGCGACGCTTCCAGCGGAAAGCAGAGGCGTCGACGAATCTAAAACCGAGGATTCTACCGACACTTCGACGGAATCGACACAGTCGGTCAGCTCGTCCGATAGGACCGGTTCGGCCGACGACGACCCCTTGTCCGCCTTGGCCGATCCCTCCGACGAGCGGCGGGAGACGGAAACATCCAAAGTGACAACCTCGACAAAAACGGTCGATAGGGCAACCGCAACGGCCACCGGTTTTCCCAACTTGGTGATCATCACAGGCCACAGCTCGGGAAGAAAGGTGCCGTTGCTTCCGATGACAATGAGCATCGGTCGGGAACACGACAACAACATCGAGCTGAAAGATCCAGAGGTTGCACGCTACCACGCGAGGGTTCTGTTCGAGAACGGCCGGTTCGTACTGGAAGATCTGGAAAGCTCGAACGGCACCTGGCTAAACGGCGAACGGATCAAACAATCTTCGCTGGTAAACGGAGATCGGATCAAACTTGGCGATACCGAAATGGTCATCGACTTTGATTAGGCTGTAGGGAGATTGTGTGACGTGACGCTCGGCTCAAATCCTCTCTATCGAGCTGTTGCTGATCCACCCCTTGAGATCCCCCGGAAGACTGATTTGTACCCAACCGGGACGCGTTTGTCCCGTAGTAACACGCGTTCCCTCGTGCACTTTGAACTGAAGGGTCGACTCACGGTTCGGGCTTCCGTACACCGGCACCTCTTCCTCGACGATGATCGCTTGACGCTTCGAGCTCTCTGTGTGGTATTTGCTGTACGAGGCCGTCGCCGACGCGCTCAACAAGACCATTAGCGTTGCCATCGCCAGAACGAAGTCCTGCGATTTATCCAGCCCCAAAAACCTTCCTGGTGAAACCATCGAGAGTTTTGGATACAACTTGGAGACGAATGAAGTATCCCTGAATATAAAAACGACAACGACCAAGGCGAGCGTCAGGTAAAGCAGTGACGTTATCACAATCGATTCCCGCGCGCTCAAGCGGCGGTAGAGCCACGTTACCGACCGTTTGACGAAGCCGGGTTCCTCCACAAAGTGTTTGTCGCGGAGCATTGACTGCACCAGCAAGAGGTTTGACCGGGCGTCGGTGTCGCGCGGCGCCATACGTAGTGTTCTCTCGTAATTTAATACCGCTTGGCCCAGGTCGTCCAATTTGTAGTAGGCGTTCGCCAAGTTGTAGAACAGATCTGACGAAATGATGCCGTTGGCCACGACTCTCTCATAGGCTTCCACTGCCCCTTCGAATTCGCCCGCCTCGTACATCTGGTTGCCTTGCGCGAACAGATCGAGGTCGTCGGCTAACGAGGTGCGTGGCAAAACAAGTGTGATCGCAGCCAGCACGACAGTGACGATAGCTACCCATCCATCATAACCCGCCATAAGTCTCAATCTCAGTCGGCGGGTCATCGCAGGTACCTCCTCTCGATCGCTCGGAGAACGTCCCTTGCTCCGGCGGCAATCTCCACCCCGTCGTCGGCCGAAGAGGGGCCGGCGGCGAACCGGGCAGCATCGCACGCTCCTATAATGCGCTCTACGGTCGCTACGGTGTCCTCATCAACACCCTTGCCCTCAAGGAACGATTCGACGGCCTCGGCTGTCAGTCCGGCGCTGGCGGCGTTCATTTTGTCGGCAAAATAACCGGATAGGGCGCTGGATACCCCTGCAAACCCGTCTTCGATTTTGTCGCTTTGCAACAGTTTTCGCGCTGCGCCGATTTTTTTCTCGGCGTCACCAAGCGCGCGGCTCGACCGGGCCAAACTGATATTGTCGCGGAAACGTCGACGGCGCCTTTCTACCGCCAACGAGAAGATCACGGCAAACAGCGGCAGAGCATGGAGTGCCAACAATGTTCTTCCGTTGGAGACAATACCACTCGACACCGACAAAACCGCAGGCACAGGGTGAATGAAGTGGATGTCCTGACTGATCACTTCGATTTCGTCGCCCGCACCGGCGTAAATGATTTTGCGTCCTTCTTCCTTTGCTCCCGGTTGGACATTGAGATGTACGGGGTGCGATTGGGCAACGAGATATTTTTTCTTGACGGGATCGAAGTACGTCATGTTGACGGCGGGAATGGTGTGTTGTCCTTTGAGCATCGGAATCACGACGTAGCTGTACTTCTTCCGTCCTGTCACCACGTATCCTTTTTTGAACACGTCGGAACGTGAGCCTGATTCGTAAACCTTGAACGATTCCATTCCCTCGAGCTGCGGCGGGGCAACGGTCTTCATATTGCCGCGGCCGTTGAGCTCCACGGTGAGGTTGACCGGTTCGCCCACCATGACGACCTGCTTGTCGGCCGCCATCGACAGTTTGAGGTCTTCCGCTACGACGCCGCCATATCCCTTAGGCTGACCGGTGAGAGGGAGCGGCAGGACTGTGATATTCCGCGCTTTAGTCGAGAGAGTCTGCGATCGGCCCATACCGCGGCTGAGGAAAGAACGGCTGAAGAAATCGTCGAAACGCTTGCTGGTGAGGTCGTCCACCACGACGTCGACCTTGGCCGGCCCGATCTCGAATGCGCCGCGGGAAGTGGGAAAATAACCTCTTTTGATCTCGTTGACCAAATATTGTCGATTGTTCAGCGTGGTGTAGTACTTATTCTGCGGTGGAAGATCCTCGACCCAGAAACCTTCGGCCTCCGGTGGCGTATAATTCGGGCTTCGCAGCAGAGACACGCGACCATCGGAATAATAACTGAGTGTCCAGGTGATCTGCTGGTTGACGTATACGGTGTCCCGGTCGACATCGGCCTGAATGAATATACTCCGGTCTTTTTGCGCTTCCTCCCCGGTGGGCTTGTCGCCTCCCGACGGTGCCCGGGTCACCCCCTGCGGTGCGACGACGATCGACGCTGGCACGACTTCGATTTTGAGTTTTTTGCTTGCGTACTCTTTGTCTTTGATCGTAAATCGGATCGGCCCAATTTCGTAGACACCTTCCTTTTTGGGCACCAGAGTGTACCGGAACGAAATGGACGATTCGATCTGGCCGTTTATAAAACTGAAGTTTTGCGACGTACCCGAATTGTACACATCAAAATCTTCCATCGGCGGGAACACGGGGTCGGCCGACCGGCGAAACTTTCCTCGGACGGTTACCGTGAGCAGGACTTCATTGCCAACGGGGACCACCTCCGGATTGACGTTCGCGCTGACGCTTACGTCGCCGCCGTGAGCCCCATTGGCCCACATCGCGCAAATCGTCATCGAGATTGCCAGAATCGCCGTCGATCGATTCACGTTCTACCAGTCCTTCCCCAATTTTTTCCTTCGAAAAGCCGCTTTGTGCCTTTCGGCTTGTAGTTGTTTCTCTTGCTCTTCGAGGGCTTGCAGTATCCGCATGGCATCTTCCTTGGACAGCTGCTGCATGTCCTCGGGATTTAGCTGTGGTTCGGGCACGCGCGTCGAATCGGGCTGAGGTTGTAGAGCCTGAGTGGAATCGGGTTGCTGCTCTTGCTCCTGCTCCTCTTGTTGTTCCTGTTGATTTCTCTGATCCTGTTCGTCAGGTTGTTGTTCCTGTCTTTCTTGATTCTGCTGCTGTTGCTCCTGGTTTTCTTCCTCCTGGTCGCCCTTGTTCTGCTGCTGCTGTTGCTGCTGCTGCTGCAGTTGTCTCAGCGCCAGTTCTAGATTGTGCCGCACATCTTCGTCATCGGGCAAGTATTGAAGTGCCTGGACGTATGATTCGACGGCTTCTCCGACGTCCCCCTTGGTCAGAAACGCATTGGCGCGGTTATACAGCATCTGACCGGTGAGCGTGCTGTCTTCTGAATAGCTCTGATGATACAAATCGATCGCTTCTTCGTACTTATTTTGTTCGAAAAGAGCGTTTCCGACGTTGTATAGCACGCCTTGGTAGTTTTTCGGCAGCTTCAAGGTGTCTCCGAGAGACTCGACGTACAACGTTATCGCCTTGTCGAATTCGCCGGCTTCGAAATATTTGTTGCCGGATTTCACTCTGCCTGCGTCGACGGACTTGGCATCGACGGTGATGGGGGCGGCGAGTAGCGGGATCGCAAGCGCCAAGCCGGCTGCGCCGGTGTGGAGTATCCTGCGCCGGCGCGTACCTCGGAACAGGGCTTTGGAGGTGATCACAGCGTCGAGTAGGAGTAACAACAACGCACCGCACAAAAAGATCCAGAAGCGTTCTTTTTTGCGTTCCACGAATTCGCCTTTGATCATTTTTCTTTCCATACCGGAGATCTCGTTGTAAAGCACCTTGAGTTCCAATCCTTCTCGAGTGGCGGGAAGGTATTTCCCCTTACTTGCCACGGCGATCTCCTGCAGCGTTTTTTCGTCGAGCTGTGTGAGCACGGTTTCGCCGCGCCTGTCTTTCTTGTACCCGGCGACGGAACCGTCGGTTCCACGCTCGGGGATGAGTTCGCCGGACGGGTTCCCGATCCCAATGGTGTAGATCTTTATCCCCGCCTCGCCCGCTTTTCTCGCCGCCGGAATGGGGTTGCCCTCGTGGTTCTCGCCATCGGTCACCAGAATAATGGCGCGATCGCGTTTCTCGGAACTCTCGAACAGCGCGGCACTCTTGTCGATGGCTTTTTCCAGGTTGGTGCCTGGCTCGGATACGACGTCGACGCCGACGGAACGGATGAACATGAGCGCGGCGTCGTAGTCGACGGTTAGCGGACACAAAGCGAACGAGTCGCCGGCGAAAACAACGATACCGACGCGGTCTCCCTTGAGGCCTCGGATCAAGTCGACTATCTCCTGCTTGGCGCGCTCCAGTCGATTGGGGAGCATGTCTTCGGCCAGCATGCTGAGAGAGGTATCGAGGGCGATCACCAGGTCAACGCCCTCGCGCTCTATCTTGACGAGCTGGCTGCCGAATCGAGGTCCAGCGAGTGCTATCAAGAGCAAGGCGAACCCGGCGGATTTGAGAAAACCCTTCAATAGGTTCTTGCGCCAACTGCGACCGGGCGCCAACGCCTCGGCGAGATGTGGCCCCGTGAACTTTTCGAGGTCCTCGCGCCTACGCCGGTGGTCGTATACAAGCGTTATCACCAGCACCGGGACGGCCAACAGTCCCCAAAGCATGTTCGGATTTGCAAACTCCATAATGAGTTATTCGTTATTCTCTGTCTTTTGTTTCATCGATCATCTACGACCCGTTTGGGCCGTCGGCGGTTCATGGGAGCTCCCGGAGGATCGTCTGGCCCAGCGCCAGTTCCAGCGTCAACAAGCCCAACGCCGGCAGCAGAAACCACGGGAAGCGGTCTGTGTACTCAACGTACGTCTCCGACTCTATGCGCGTCTTCTCCAGCTCGTCAATCCGGTCGTAGATTTCGAACAATTCTTCCCGGTCCGTGGCACGAAAATACTGCCCATCCGTGAGCTCCGCGATTTTTGTCAGTGTATCCTCGTCCAGATCGACCTCTACCGATATCAGCCGTTTACCGAAAATCGGGTCGTTCACCGGCATCGGCGCCCGTCCCTTGGTGCCCACGCCGATGGTATGCACCTTTATGCCCATCGCCGCGGCGACTTTGGCGGCTGTGGTCGGATCCACCATCCCCGTGTTATTTTGCCCATCGGTCAAAAGCACCACGATCCGGCTTTCGGCTTGGCTGTTCTTCAGTCGGTTGACTGCCGTGGCCAACGCCACGCCGATCGCCGTGCCGTCTTCCAGCATGCCGATGTCAACCTCATCGATCAGACGGGTCAAAACGGGATAGTCCAGTGTGAGCGGACATTGTGTAACAGCCTGGGCGGCAAACACAACCAATCCGATGCGGTCGTGCTTGCGTTTACCCACGAACTCCTTGACCACCTCTTTGGCCACGTGGAGCCGGTTCTTCGGTTTGAAGTCCTGCGCCTGCATGCTGCCGCTGGTATCGAGCACCATCAGAATGTCGACGCCCTCGGTATGCGTTGTGTATTCCGACTGTCCTGTTTGGGGGCGGGCGACCGCAACAATTACCAGGGCCAACACCAAAACCCGCAGCGCCGTTTTTCCATACCGTTTCCACAAGCCGGCCTCCAAGCCTGCGTCCGAGACCAAATTGATCGACGAGTAGGCCACGCTTCGCCCGCGCTGTTTGCGAAACGCCAAGTAGATGACGGGTACCAGAACCAGCAGTGAAAAAAGAGCATATGGATACGCGAAACGAAACATTTACCCTTTACCCTCGCCGTCCTTTGGACCCGGTCCCACGGTGACGCCGGCCTCGGTGGTTTTACCTTCTTCACCCGCCGAACCGTTCCCGTCGGGAATGATTTTCTTCGGCGTGGTTTTGACGACAATTTCTCTTGCCGACGACATGGCCGACACACCGGCATCAACCGCGGGAACTTGTTTGGCGAATTTGACCAAATCCGCCTCGTTCAGGAGGTCATCGAGCTTATCCACTCGCCGACCGCGTTCATCCAATTCGTCCAACAATTCGGCCGTGGTCCGGTCCATCGCGTCAACACCGAATCTGGCGTCGAGATACCTGCGCACCGCGTCGGTGACCAGCGAGTAGTAGGTTTTGAATTCGCCACTTCGGAGCAAATTCATTTTTTCGATACGCGTCAGCTCGGTGAGAGCAACGTAGTCTGCCGGCAATTTCGGTTCCGGCGGCTCTTCCAGCACGCGGCGTGCCCGACGTCGCAGCCACCAAATGAGAGCCGCTGCTGCCACGATCAACGCCGCCGCTGCCACGATCCACTTCCAATAGCTCTGGGGAGCAACCCACTGCTCCTTGAGCGGCCGAGATTCCTCACCCGCGGCGGCAATGTGACGGACCGGAATGACCACTTCGTCCCCAAACGCGATCAATGTATCGCCGGTCGGCGTGTGAAATTCGATGGTCATTTCGGGAAGACGAGCCTCTTCCAGATCCAGCGTAATCAGCGTCAAGGCGGCCGTTTTTTCGATCTTATCGTCCGATCGGTCCTCCGACCACACCAGCGAGAGAATACGGCAGGAACCCGCGTCGATCTCCGTCGGTACCATCATTTTGAGCGAGTCGTGATAGACAAACGTGTGGCGTACGCGGAATAGCTCGCCGACGGTTACCGAATCGACGGCGGAGACGGTGGTTCGGGCTGTGATCGAACGGGTGACCGCTGGTTGCGACGACGCTCCACCCGCAATGGTATGGTACGCCGCTACGGACGCGATTGCGGCCAACACCAACGTGCGGTAGTGCATTCTCGAACTCGCCAATCCCACCCGTTACAACCTCTTTGCTCGGGCGCGGAAGAACACGCTCAACGGCTGGACGTAATCCGATTGTGTGTCGATGTCAATGCAGTCGACGCCGTGGCGATTGAACACCGTTTTGAGTTCTTCGTCTCGCCTCTGTACGAATGTAGCAAAACGCTCGCGCGTCGCTTTGTTGCCCAAATCAAACACACGTTGTACTCCCCTCTCCTGATCCCACATTCGTATTAATCCCGAGCCAACAAGCCGTTCCTCGCGAGCATCTCTTATGTTGAGGGCGACCAGATCGAACTTTCTCGCCGCCATACCCAGCGGTTTGGAAAAGTCCGGCGACATGAAATCGCTCAACACGAAAACGATCGCCCGGCGCTTGAGTACGCGCAGCAGAAACGACAATGCTTCACCGATGTCGGTCCCGCGACCAACAGGTTCGTAGAATAATAACTCGCGTACAACGTGGAGCGCGTGGGATCTACCTTTGTCGGGAGGGATGTACTTTTCGACATCGTCGCTGAACACAACCGCGCCCACTTTGTCGTTGTTTTGAATTGCGCTAAAGGCGAGCAACGCGCAGATCTCGGCGGCAGTGTCCAACTTTGTGTTTTGCCCGCTTCCAAACCTGCCCGACGCACTCACGTCGAGGAGAAACATCACCACCAATTCACGTTCCTCCGTAAACCTTTTCACGTAGGGTGTGCCCATTCGGGCTGTCACGTTCCAGTCGATACTGCGTATATCGTCGCCGGGTTGGTACTCCCGCACCTCGTCGAATTCCATGCCCTGCCCTTTGAATACGCTGTGGTACTCGCCCGAAAAGACGTCGTTGACCAATCGTCGGGTACGGATCTCAATGCGCCGTATCTTTTTGAGCACCTCGGAGAGGTTGCGTTCGGAGTTCTCGTACATTGCAATTTCGCCCGTTGGATCCAAATCAGGGGACTTCGATGTGGTCAAAGATCTTTTGGATAATCGCTTCCGCGTCGATTTCCTCCGCCTCGGCTTCGTACGTCACTATCAAGCGATGTCGTAGCACGTCGGCGCCAATCGCCTTGACGTCCTCCGGAGTGGCGTATCCACGCCCGCGGAGGAAAGCGTGCGCTTTGGCCGCCTGCGCAAGGTATATAGTGGCTCTCGGCGAACCGCCGTACGCGATGAGGTGCTCGATCGGAAGTCCGAAACGCGCCGGTTCGCGCGTGGCGAACACCACGTCGAGAATGTAGTTCTTGACCTTTTCATCTACGTAGATGTCGCGCACCGTCTTTTGAGCGCGTGCAAGAACTTCGCTGTCGATCACCTTTTGTATGTCCGGGAGTCCGTCGGTCGTAACCGCGTCCATAATGAGCTTTTCATCTTCTCTCGTCGGGTAGGTAACCTTGAGCTTCAACATAAACCGGTCGACTTGTGCTTCTGGAAGCGGATACGTACCCTCCTGTTCGATCGGGTTTTGTGTCGCCATCACCAGAAACGGGAAATCGAGGGTGTAAGTTTGGTCTCCAATAGTAACCTGGCGTTCCTGCATGCATTCCAACAGCGCGCTTTGGACCTTGGCCGGTGCACGGTTGATCTCGTCGGCCAGAATCAGATTGGAGAAGATGGGGCCCTTCTTCGCTGTGAACGTGTGGTCTTTCGGGTTGTAGATTTGCGTGCCGATCAAGTCGGCCGGCAGCAGGTCGGGTGTAAACTGAATTCGCTGGAACGACGTGTCTATCGCGCCCGCCAGCGTTTTGACGGAGAGCGTTTTCGCCAGCCCCGGGACACCTTCTATAAGGACGTGACCGTCGCTCAGAATGCCGATCAACAGTCGATCGACCAGATACCGTTGACCCAGTATGACTTGCTGTATGGCTTTTTGCAGCTCAGGGACGAACGAGCTCTCCCGTTCTACCCGCTCGTTAATCGCCTGGACTTCGTAATCCATCAATTCCCCCTTGAGATTACACGTGTTAGAGCTACTTTGATTTGAACACGGTTGAGTTTCGATAGTTCCTGACTACAGGGGTAGTCCGAAAGTGTGTCCGTACATCTGGTTGCGGAACACCCCGTTTTGATATAATATGCACGGACTCGGACCCGCGCGAAGCGTGCGGATCACGTCGCGAACAGCCATGGAAACAGAGAACATAATATCTAAAACCGCTCATAAGTCAAGTCGTACCAAACGGATGTATGGGCAGGGACAGCGACGGCTGCCCGCCCACGCCATCGTGGGGTTGGTCTCGGTGCTGGTCTTCGAGGCGTTGTTGTTCACGGACAATTCGTTCGTTGGCGATTACTTCACACCGATCCAATGGACCGGCCTAATCCTGTTCCTCGATGGACTGCATCGGTGGCGTACGGGGCACTCGTGGCTGCTCGACAATTTTGGCGAGTTTTTGCTGCTGTGTGTCATTTCGATTGGAAGCTGGCTCATTTTCGAGTGGTACAACGTGTATCTTGGCAACTGGAGCTACTTGAATCTTCCCGACAACATCTGGGTCCGGTACTCGGGATACGCGTGGGCTTTTGCCACCATCTCACCAGGGATGTTTTTGATCTATCAGACATTGGATGACTGGGTCCCCGGCGAAGACCCGGAAACTCCGCCGCGATTGCCCGACGCGGTGTTTTATCCGTTCGTGATTTTTGGGCTGGGGTGTCTGGTTGTTCCGGCGATATGGCCTTCGACGTACATGAGCCCTTTGGTGTGGATGGGATTCGCCTTTTTGCTCGATCCCATAAACGGGCGCCTCGGCGGGCGGTCAATACTGTCGGAGTTTTTCACCGGCCACTTCAGATCGATGTCGCTTCTTTTCCTCGCCGGTCTCATAGCGGGGCTTTTGTGGGAGTTTTGGAACTACTGGGCGATATCGAAGTGGGAGTACGACGTTCCATATTGGGGCCATATCAAACTTTTCGAGATGCCGGTACTCGGTTTCTTAGGTTTCATGCCCTTCATAATTGAAAGCTTCGCTATCTACGTTTTCGTACGCAGGCTCATTCCAATTCAGAACAAAGCGCGGTTCCTTGAATAAACAAGAAAAATTCAAAAGACTGTTCGACTCCGCCAGCGCCATCATTTTCGACTTTGACGGAGTGCTGGCCCACAGTGAAAAGTGGCACTTCCTCACCTACGGCGAAGTCTTCGCACAGCACGGCCATGCCCTTGACGAGACGGAGTACTACAAGTACTGGACGTCGTTGGGACACGGCGCCCGTGGCGAGATCGAGCGGCACGGGCTGGACCTGGACCCCACCGCCATCCGGGAGGAGAAGCGGCCGCTTTTCAGCGAGCGGTGCGAGGACGGTTCGATAAAGCTATATCCCGAGGCCCACGAGATTTTGGAGCGAGTCAAAATGACCGGCAAGAAGCTCACTATTGCCAGCGGCACCGCCAGTTATGACATCGATGCGATATTGAGAAATGCCGGTGTCCGCGATGTGTTCACGGATATTATTGGATGCGACACGGTACCGGCGATAAAGCCCGCCCCCGATTTGTTTTTGGCAATGCTCGAACGACTCGGTGTGAATCCAATACAGTGTTTGGTGATCGAAGACGCCGAGAAGGGAGTGCAAGCAGCGACCACAGCGGGAATACCGGTGATCGTAATCCGTAACGACGAGACGCGCACGTTCGACTTCAGCGCGGCTGACCTCACGCTCGATTCGCACGCCGAATTTCTGGAGATGGTTCGGCATGCGATCCCCAGCAAGTCTTAGTACGTTATTAGTGAGCCGTACGACATACATGAAAACAATGTTAATAATTTTCTTGACAGATTTTGGCGTGCTTTTCGCGCGCTTTTTCTTAACGCGTTTTGCAACTTTTGATATCGCCCGTGAACACCTCTCTCGTCTCTCCTCACGCGCTTAAAAAATAACTTAATCATTTTTGAGCACCTAGCCTTCGTTACGCTTGTCCATGGCCTCTTCTGAGCGCCAAAAAAGGGCATGTTATAATACAAACAACAAAAGGAAGGTGCGGTTCCCGCGCGCATAATATCGTAGCGCGCAGGACGCA
>CBDVBX010000109.1:0-11268 GCA_965372335.1 uncultured bacterium
GGGCGAGTCCAGAACCTTGCTAAACGGGTTGGTCAGCAAGATGCCACCGGGCAACAGCAAGACCATGGTGTCGCCGTTCGGGAGCGCGGTGCTCGTGAGTGCGGCGTAAACGCCGTCATTCTGGACCGAGAAATCTTCCGCAGCCAGCTGCGTCGTGTGGGCGTTCGACTTGGCGGACGCTTCCTTGGCACGCGACTGCATATTAATGAAGTTCGGAATCGCGATCGCGGCGAGAATGCCGATAATGACGACCACGATCATCAGCTCGATGAGCGTGAAACCTTTGCTACGCATCAGAGACCTCCTGATTTAGTTAACGAACCGTGATGTTTAACCATCTGAACCATTCATCCGATCCTGTTTACCCTTTTGGCAACTTGCATGCCAAACGAGGAGGTCAGGGTCGGCATTGTATCTCATTGGTCCCAGATGGGTTACAGCGTTGTTCGTCCTGCCTTTTTCGGCGATCGATTTGCAGACCCCCCGGCGCTCTGCACGGCGGTTGCAATGTGCAGATCGCCTGCTTACTCCACTCCCACGAGCGCGTTCTCGCGCTCCTTTTCGAGGCCGTACCGCTGAATCTTGCGGTATAGCGTCGAAGCGTTGATGCCGAGGATGGCGCTGGCCTTCTTTTTCTGCCAGTTCGTGTCGTTGAGAACCTTGATCAGGTACTCGCGCTCCAACTCCTCCAGCGTGACCTGGGCCTGGTCGGTGATGAGCCGTTGCGAACTGGGCTCGCGCCGGCGAAGTTTGTCGGGCAGTGCCGATACCGTGATATTCCGCGCATCTTCCAGAATGACCGCCCGCTCGATCACATTCTCCAGCTCCCGCACGTTACCCGGCCAGGCGTAATCGACCAGCACCTCCATAGCCTCTGTACCGATACCCTTCTGCCTTTCCGGGGCGAGGTTGGCGTTGTGCTTCTTGAGAAAGTGGTCCACCAAAAGCGGTATGTCGTCCTCGCGCTTGCGTAGGGGCGGCAGATGAATGGGAATCACGTTGAGGCGGTAGTACAAGTCGGGGCGGAAATGTTCCTTCTCGATGGCCTTTTCCAGGTCGGCGTTGGTGGCAGCGACCAGGCGAACATCTACACGAATCGGGTTGGTACCACCCACGGGAATCACCTCGCGCTCCTGGAGAACGCGCAACAATTTGACCTGGATGGTGGGTGAGGTCTCCCCTACTTCGTCGAGGAAAAACGTCCCGCCTTGGGCGACTTTGAACAGCCCTTCTTTGTCCTTGATCGCTCCGGTGAAAGACCCCCTGACGTGTCCGAACAGTTCGCTCTCCAGCAAACTCTCCGGTAACGCCCCACAGTTGATGCTCACAAACGGCCCGTTACTGCGCTGCGAGCGATAGTGGATCGCCCTGGCGATGAGCTCCTTGCCCGTGCCGCTCTCTCCGTATATCAAGATGGTGCTGTCGGTTCCTGCGACCTTGTCGACCATCTTGAACACCTTCTCGATCTCCTCGCTCTTGCCGATGATCGTCTTGAGATCGCTGGTCTTCTTGAGCTGCTTTTTGAGCAGCTGGTTCTCCTGACGAACGCGCTTCATGTCGAGCGCGTTGCGCACGACCATTTTGATCTCGTCGTTCTTGGCGTGCTTTATGAGATAGTGAAACGCTCCTTGGTTGACGGCTTCTATGGCCGTCTTTTGGGACGCGTACGCCGTCATGATGACCACGGGTATGGTGGGATCAATCGCTTTGATTTCTTTGAGGACCTCGATCCCGTCCATACCGGACATTCGGATGTCGGACAGCACCACGTCGTAGCGTTGGTTCCTGATCGCCTCGATGGCCTTCTTTCCGGTATTGACCGCGGTAATCTGGTAACCCTCTTTCCGCAGCATGATGGAAAGAAACTGGCACATGCTCTTTTCATCGTCGACGACAAGAATTCTCTCTCCGGCCATTGAATGATCCCTTCCGTTTGGGATGAGTTCCAGCCGGCCGCCCAGTCCAGCTCTCGCGCTGGGCGGCCGCCAGGAGCGACTCACGTCATAGATGTCAAAATCGTCGCGTCGGCGCTGTTGGCATCGGACACAGCAGTGGCGGAAGCGGCTTCTCCTTCGCCTTTCTCCGTGGTGGCCGATTTTTCTGTGCCGACAGGAAGAACCACGGTAAACTCGGCGCCTCCGTCGTCCTTGTTTTTGAACTCGATCGTGCCACCATGCGCCAAAATAATCCGGTGCGCGATGGCGAGACCCAGACCTGTCCCCTCGTCCTTGGTGGTGAAAAATGGTTCGAACAGACGATCGACGTTTTCGTCGTCGACGCCCGGGCCCTCATCGTGGAAGGCCACTCGGATCCAGCCCGGCTCCTCTTGCCCGGCGACGATGCGAAGCTGACCGCCATCGCGCATCGCTTCGCACGAATTGATGGCAAGACTGGTGAAAACCTGACGGATCTGCTCGTCGTCGACACTCACGTACACCTCGCTAGCACGACACTGCAGGTTGATATCAACCGCGCGGCTCTTGTCGGTGTTGTGTTTTAGCAGCGCCAGCACTTCTTTCAGGCACGCGGTCACCGAGATCATGCGTTTTCGGGGCGGCCGCAACCGGGCGAACTCCAGAAAGTCGCTGATGATCCGGTCGAGACGATCGGACTCCCGCGTGATGAGTTTCATCAGGTGCTGATGTTCTCCCGAAAGTTCGAGGTCGTTGGAAAGCATTTCGATTGACCCGCTGATGGAGGCTAACGGGTTTCTCAACTCGTGGGCAATCCCCGCGCTAAGTTCACCGATTGCCGCCAGCCGGTCGGCCTTGCGGATACGCTCGCGCATTTCTTGAACTTCGGTGAGATCCTGAAACACCGAAATAGCCCCCCGCTTCGCCCCACCGGTGTCACGCAACAGAGATATGCTGGTCCCTAGCGGTGTTCGTCGACCACCTGCTTTGATGGTGATTTCGTGCCGGTATTTGCTCTTTTCCTCTTTGAGCGCATCGGTTAATTCGCCTGTGAGCTCGGGGACCCTTCCACCCAACGACTCGTTCAGGTCGTGCAGCAAAACGTCTTCCTTGTCGACGTGGAGTATTTCTTCGGCCGCCGGGTTCATGGTGACAACTACCCCGTTGGAATCGACGACAAGTATGCCACTGCTCATATTATTCAAGATGTAGTCCGTGTCAAACTTGAGCTGTTCTAACTCGCTCTCCGCGCTCTCTAACTCCCGCCCCTTGAGCTTGATTCTGTGGGCCAGATGCCCGCCAACGGCGCCTACCAGGAAGAACGTCAACACGTGCATGTACACCTGGAGCACGCTAAGCTGGCGTGGCAGTTGATTGATCATCTCCCTCGCGTGGGGTTCGACGACACCGACCGTCTCGAAAATTCCGTAGAGTACGAAAAAGGTCGAAGCCAGTATCGCCGTCACCAACCCGCCCGACATCTCCAGCAAAAACGCCGCCGCCACAATGGTCAGGCAATAAACCAGCGTGAATTGACTGGCGACGCCACCGGCGTAGTGGATGATCGCCGCCTCTAGCAGCAGGTCGGAGACCATCAGGATCCACAGTCCCAGGCGGTGTGACAACCCGAGACGGAACCCGAGGTACGCCGCTCCACCACTGAGCGTACTCAACGCCAGCAGCAGGTAGAGCGGTCGTACCGGAAACGACTCGTTGGTTACCTGGATGATCATCATTCCCGCGCCCACCACGAACGTGGCGACGATCATCCTGAGTACCAGGAACCGATATATGATTACGCGCTCTCCCAGGGAGTCCCTGACCGCAGGGTTCTCCATCCATTAACCTCCGGACACCACGGCGATCAGTTTGAACATCGGGAGATACATCGCTATGAGCATCCCGCCCACGATCCCGCCCATGACCACGATCATCGCCGGCTCGATGATGGCCGTGAGCGAATCCACAGCCGTGTCTACTTCGTCGTCATAGAAGTTGGCGATTTTCTCGAGCATTTCATCGAGCGCGCCGGTCTGCTCGCCAACTCCGATCATCTGCGTCACCATCGGTGGAAACACGCCACTCTTCTTGAGCGGATCGGAAATCGTATTACCCTGGCTGATGCTGTCCCTGGTGGCAAAAATAGCGTTTTCGATAACCTTGTTGCCCGAGGTTCTGGCCGTGATTTCCAGGCCGTTGAGAATCGGCACACCACTGGAAATCAGCGTCCCCAGTGTGCGGGTAAAACGCGCGACCGCGCCCTTGCGAATCACGATACCCAGGGCTGGTAACCTGAGCAAGAACCCATCGATTTTCGTCTTGCCCACTTCGGTAGCGTAGAATCGCTTGATCACGACAATCAATCCAATCACGCCGCCAAGGATGAAGTACCAGTAGTTTCTGAGAAAGTCACTGAAACCCATAACGATCTTCGTCGGTGTCGGAAGTTCACCACCGAAATCACTGAACATCCTGGCGAAGGTAGGAATGATGAACATCAGCATGAATGTGGTTGCGCCGAGGGCGACGAAACACACCACCGCGGGATATGTCATCGCACTTTTGACCTTGCGCTGCAGCTGGTCTGCCTTCTCGAGGTAAACGGCCAATCGGTTGAGGATCAAATCGAGAATACCGCCTGCCTCGCCGGCTTCTACCATGTTCACGAAAAGCCGCGAAAAGATGGTGGGATGCCTGCCCATCGCTTCGCCCAAAGTTGATCCGCCCTCCACGTCCGCCATCACGGTGGAGACGGCCTGGCGGAAATACGGCTTTTCCATCTGCGACGTGAGAATGTCCAGGCATTGGACCATCGGGAGACCGGCGTTGATCATCGTTGCGAACTGACGCGTGAACACACCGAGGTCCTTGACTGACACCCGCTTTTCCCACGGCATCGTGATGGTGAACTCTTTCGATTTTTGCTTGACGGAAGTGATGATGATCTTCCGTTTACGGAGATAACCGATGAGATCATCTTTGTTCTCAGCGGCGTACTCGCCGGACAGGATCTCTCCGTTGGGGCTTCTGCCCTTCCAAATAAACGTTGTCGCCATTTTTTTACCCCCTTGAGCGGGTGCTGCTTACGACCTTACACGCCCACCTGTTCGCCGAGCATCTGTCCCAGCTCTTGAGTGTCGTGACTCCTCCGCATCGCTTCGTCCAGCGATATCTCGCGATGAATATGCGCGTTGAATAAGCCCTGATTCATCGTCTGCATGCCGTACTTTTGGCCGGCCTGCATCAATCCATAAATCTGATGTATTTTGTCGTCCCGAATAATCGCCCGGATTGCCGTCGTACAAACCATCACTTCTGCAACCATCACTCGGCCTTTGCCCCTGGCGCGCGGAATTAGCTGCTGACATACGACGCCCTCCAGTACAAAAGCCAGCTGGGCACGCACCTGACTTTGCTGATTGGCAGGGAACGTATCCACGATTCGGTTGATCGATTCGAACGTCGAGTTGGTGTGCAGTGTGGCGAGTGCGAGGTGGCCGGTCTCCGCTATGGTGAGCGCGGCCGACATTGTTTCGAGGTCGCGCATTTCGCCGATGAGGATGATGTCAGGGTCCTGACGCAGCACATGCTTGAGCGCCTGCGAAAAGCTTTCGGTGTCCGCCTTGACCTCACGCTGATTAACGATGCACTTCTTGTGCTGGTGTATGTACTCGACGGGATCTTCGATCGTGATAATGTGCTTGCGCCTTTCGCGGTTAATCTTGTCGATGATCGATGCGAGCGTCGTGGACTTGCCGCTACCCGTCGGCCCGGTTACCAGAATTAGTCCTCGCTGACGGTTGGAAAGCTCCTCTATGACGTTGGGTAATCCAAGATCCTTGAAGTTGAGAATCTCGTACGGAATCTGCCGGATGGCCAGGCTGACCACGCCGCGCTGCATAAATACATTGCCGCGGAATCGGCTCAGACCTTTGACGCCGAAAGAGAAATCCAATTCTTTGAGCTCCTCGAACCGCTTTTGTTGTTCTTCGTTCAAGACACTGTACGTTATCGCCTGCGTTACTTCCGGGGTGAGAGGGTCGTGATCCGTGCCCACGATCTCGCCGTCGACGCGGAGCTGTGGCGGAACTCCGGCGGTAATGTGCAAGTCCGACGCCTTGTTATCAATCATCTCCTGCAGTAGATCGCGAAGGTTTACCATGATTCCTCTCTTTAGTCGTTGGCGGTTTCTCTTAATACTTCTTCCAGTGACGTCAATCCGGTTTTGAACTTATCCAGGCCGTCTTCCCTCAACGTGATCATCCCTTCGTCTATGCCCCTCTTCTTGATCACAGACGTTGATTCCCGTTCAATGATCATCTCGCGAATGCCAGGCGATATTTCCAGCACCTCGTACAAACCCAGACGCCCCTTGTAGCCGGTATCGTTGCAGGCGACACACCCCTTGGCCTCGAACATACTGAGTTCGTCGGGCGATTCCTTGATACCGAGTTCATTGAGAGCTTCTACGTGCATCTTGATCTCGGATTTGCACTTTTCGCATAGCCGTCGCACCAGTCGTTGGGCGACAAGCACGATCACAGAGCTGGACACCAGAAACGGCTCGATACCCATGTCGATGAGTCGGTTGACCGAACTGGCCGCGTCGTTGGTGTGAAGCGTGCTCAAGACGAGGTGACCGGTGAGAGCGGCCTTGGTAGCGATAGAAGCTGTTTCGAGGTCACGAATCTCACCGACCATGATGATGTTGGGGTCCTGGCGCAGAAATGATTTCAGCGCCGCCGCAAAGGAGAGACCGATTTCCTCGTAGACGTTGACCTGATTTATACCCTCGAGGTTGTACTCAACGGGATCCTCGGCCGTCATGATGTTCGAATGCGGACGGTTGATCTTGCTCAACGCGGAGTACAGTGTGGTCGATTTACCCGAACCGGTTGGCCCGGTCACCAGCACCATTCCGTACGGTTGCTCGATCGCATTAAGAAACTTCGACAATGACTTGGGATGGAATCCGAGCTTAGACAGGTCAATCTGCAGGTTGCTTTTGTCCAGGATTCGCATTACCAGTTTTTCACCGAAGATTGTGGGCAGGGTGCTCACACGAAGATCGATCGACTTGTTGTGCATGCGGATCTTGATGCGGCCATCCTGCGGAACACGTTTCTCTGCGATGTCGAGATCGGCCATGATCTTGAGGCGCGAGATGGTCGCGTTCTTCATTTTGAAAGGCGGCGACATCATCTCGTGGAGTTGCCCGTCGATACGAAACCGCACGCGGACCATTTTCTCGTAAGGCTCGATGTGGATATCGCTAGCCTCTTTGGCCACGGCGTCGGAGATGAGACTGTTGACTAACTTGACGACGGGCGCATCTGCGGACTGTGCGTCGTCGGCCCCGAGGTCTTCTTCATCGTCATCGATGATCTCGAAGTCCTCCTCTATCTCGCCCATGATGCTGGCGAGTGAGTCAGCGGAATCGTATAGCCGGTCGATGGACCTCTTGATTGCCGACTCGGTGGCTACGACTGGCTTGACTTCGAAACCGGTAATGAACTTTATGTCGTCGATGGCGAAGATGTTGTCGGGGTTAGCCATCGCCACGGTGAGGACGCGGCCTTCCCGCTTGACGGGAACGACCTGGAATTTGGTGGCAACGTCCGCGGGAATAAGGCTGACGGCTGATACGTCCACTTCCACCACTTCTAGGTCGATAGCGGCTACGCTGTACACCTGCCCCATGAACTCGGCGAATGCCATTTCCGAAATGGCCCCGGTCTTGACCAGGTTGTAACTGAGCGTGCCTCCCGCCTCCTGCTGCGAGTCCAGCGCCTTGCTCAACTGTTCTTGACTGATGAGACTGGATTCGAGCAGTTTTTGCGCGATCTTATCTCTCAAGGGATACTCCTCCCGATTGCGTCTTTACCGCAGCGGACGAAACGCAGCTAGTCGTGGCCAGAGATATATCCGTCATGAAAGTGGTCAACTTGGGCGATTCCGCAAAGTCTATGCCACGCTCCCGTCCGTCTGCCGGCGGCGGTAGTGATTCAGTTTCATACGGTTGGAAGCAATCCGATCAGAAAAGTGAGCAAGCCTGGACTTGCATACTCATAAGCGTCTTGCAATTTGCGAAAGGGGCAAGGGCGATCGAACTCGTAACAATTGACCGCGGTTACGCGTATCCCGGTTTTGCGGACGGTTACTCCGGAGCGGCGAGCCGTTTCAGTTTCGCGACCGTTTTTTTGCCGATTCCCTTGACACGTAGTAAGTCATCCCACGCGGTGAAAAGCCTCTTGCCACCTCTAGCGTCGAAGATGCGGGCAGCAAGTACCGGACCAATGTTCGGTAGCAGGACGAGCGATTCCGGAGGCGCCGTAGAGAAAAACACGAGAGGTTCTCTCAAGAAGCGTGGCGGCAGTTTGTGCGATACCGTAGCGGATTTCGAAGGCGGAAAAACGTTCGCGCCGGGCACGTCTTGCCGGTGGCCGGAGAGATCAGTATGTGCCGGTCCACCCCCGGCGCCCGACAACGATACGAACGGCGGCGCATTGACCGTCGTGGCGATCAATCGAGGTAGCGCGATTAAACAGAATAGAAGCCAGGCACCGGCGATCCGCCGCATCACCACCCCCAACCCACCCGGGCCCTTTCAGTCGAAGAGTTGCCAGGCGATACCGTACACGAAAGTCCTCGGCGTCATCAGATAGCCTTCGATCGTTTGGTATTTTTCGTCGAGTGCATTCATGACCATTAAATACAACTGGGCATTAAGCAGACGCCCGTCCAATCTGAGGTTGAGCAAGTTGTACGACGGGAGTCGTCCCCCGGAGACCGTCTTGCGGTTACCACGGTAGGTGTAGTCTAACCCGACGTACAGCGCGCTGGTCGTCTGAAATATACTGCGCCCGAAACGAAGCGAGGCGTGCGCGTCCCACCGTGGCGCGGTCTGGAAGTATCTCGTTCGTTCCCCGCCCGTCCACACCACACTTCCCGTCATGTCCAACTCGTAACTCTTGAGCATCGTGTCGAACCGGATTCGATCTTCGACGACGCCCACCGCCTGTCTGTCCCCGTTCTGTGCCAACAGCCAATCCTCACCGTTGACTTTGGTCGGTAAGAAGTCGATCGGACGGTGAACGCGGAGCGCTAGAAATCGCAATTCGTTGGTCAAGGGTCCAACGCGGGTAGTAATTCTGCCGCCAACTTCCCATCCGAACTCATCGTCAACGTCCTGGCTGCCGGAGATAATGACCGTGTCCACCGTCCCGCCGGGATGTGCAGGCAGGAACAGCTCACCGAGGTTCGGCATCCGGTAAGCACGGCTTACGTACAGGTCGACGACGTTTCGCCCAAACCCGCGCATGGCCGAAAACGATCCACCAAATCCGGTCGTCAACTCGGCGTAGTTTTCCGCGCTCAGGTGGAGACGGGTCGTTACTCCTCCGCCGAGTGCCGAGACCGCCGAGAACCAAGCCGACGACTTGCGCACGGTGTCGTACGATTCCGCCCCGCCGACGTCTTGTTTCGACTGTATGTTTTCGAATCCGCCCCCGAGTGTCAGGCTTCGCCGGGGAGACTGCGACAGACGCCAACTCAGGTACGCGGCGCTGGTGAGGTTGACGGTATTGGAATCTAGCGCGGCCGCCGCCGAGGGCCGATCGGCGGCGTCGTAACTTCGGGAGAACAAATTGAGGCGCACCTCTCCGATTTCGGCCAATACGTTCGCCAGGTGTCCGACCAACCGCTGCTCGGCGTCGACCGTACGGAGATCGCCGATCGAATCGGAAACAAAGCGCCTGAGGGAGAACTTGTATTTGTCTCCGCTGGGCATTTGGCCCCGGAAATTGACCGTGAGAAACCGCGAGTGGGTGCTGCCGTATTCGGCCCCGTTTAGAAAATCGTCAGACTCGAGTTGGCGGCCGTCGAATGAATATCCGTCATTGAGAAGTTCGTCGTAAGCAAAGTCCAGCCCAATCTTGTCGTTCATCGATGCAAACCACAAACGCCGTTGCCGTAGGTTCCGGCGGGAGTTTTTCGACAACTCCAGAAACGTCCTCGGTTCCGACGGCGACGGAGCGGCCTCGACGATTCGCATCCGCCCCTCCAGGCCGCCGTCCGGCGGGTAGACGTCGTCAACGGCGGCACTTTTGAGCAGCAAGCCGAGGCCGCTGACGGGAAGCTGAGGGAGGGGGGCGACGTCGTTCTGGGGATCGTTCACCGGGATGTCGTTCAGATACAATCTGCACCGCCCGCGGCCGAAAGAGTATCTCGACAGGACAGTGCTCTTGCCGATCGGCCCGTAGCGCCCGAGAATGAACCCGGGTTCGAACTCTAGGAAGTTGTCCAGGGTGAAGGAGTGTCTGAGGAGGTACTCGCTCTGAGGCGTGGAATCGAAAACGCTGAAACGAAACTGAACGGGAGGCGGTCCGGGAAGCGGCACAACCAGAGACGTGTCGATGGCAGCGGCGCTGTCCGGACTCGCCGCGCCAGCGGAGTCAGCGGGCGTCACGCTGTCCGGTGTCGCCACACCGAGGGTGTCGATCGTGGCGCCCGCCGTCGGCGCCACCGCGGCCCCCTGCTGCAACGTGAGCGCAACGATGATGGCGCCCGCCAACGACAAGCGGCCGTTCCATCGATTCCCGACGCGGCCCGAGGCCACATACCGTCGGCGCGTATGGATAGCATCCTCCACCATTGGCGCTAGCGCAACTCCAAGCGGTACCTGTCCAGGACGGACAACAACGGTCTTAGCGTCAACAAGAACACGGCCGTGTTCCACAACAAATGGGTGAACGTGAACACGATGCCGCCCACCATAAATGCCCAGAAAGCGCTTGCCGCACGGTCGTCTGCAAAAGTCAAAAAAGCGGCTGCGGTGACGGTAGCCTGGAAGACCAGCGTCAACAAAAAGCCTGTCACAGTGCACAACAGCACACTCACCCATCGGACGGGAAGCTGCAAAAGGATGGGGCCGAGTACCCCACCGGCCAAGCCGACCAGCGCGCCGCTGGCGATCTGCGCGGCTAAAACGGGCGGAACGGCGGCTCCCATGGGATTGAGCCCGGAGAACAGCCCCCACGAGACGGCGCCAACGACTGGACCGAGACGCGGTCCGAGCAGAAAGCCCGACGTGAAAATAAGGAGGGTGACAAGCTCGACGTTGGGAACACCGGCGAGCGCAAAACCAGCAGCAACGGTCAGCGCAACCAACAGACCGGCCAGTGTCGCACGTCGGGTTCGATTCATGGTTTCGGTTCGCCGTTGAGCAGTAGCCGATCTCTATAATGTGTACCCATGAGGGGGCAGTGTTTTACAACGTGTATGACACAGGAGGACCGGGCACCTCACCGCCTCATCCTATCCAACGATCACGACACCCGTCAACGCCAAACCCCCC
>CBDVBX010000110.1:0-11267 GCA_965372335.1 uncultured bacterium
GTGTATTGGTCCATCGAATTCAGTGACCTTGTTTGAGGTCGCAGTAATGCGGTCGAGCGGCACTTTTCGTCGGGAAGCCGGTGATTGACCTGACACCCTCAGATCGGTCCACATCGTAAGTGGCAGTTTTGACTTCTTCACCGTTCCGACCCTTACCTTCAAGACGCTCTACGTCTTCGTGGTCCTCTCACTCGATCGGCGTCGCGTTTTTTCCCTTAACCATACCTCTGATTACGCTCCGGCGTCGTGCTACTGAGCCTCATCTGTCGTTCGTCCAGCGCCAGATCCGTGGTGATTCGCGGTTATATAATGAGGGCGATGGATGGCTTCAGTCATGCGACGAGTGTATCAGACGTTACGCAAGTGGTTGCGTTGCAGCGCGATCGAGTTTTCGGACACTGCGGACTCCACAGCGCATTTCAGTTTTCGGACACTACGCCATGCCGTCTGGCAGAACTGACTTCCTGCTCGAAGAATCCGTAATCCCTCTGAAACCCATAAATTTCCGCTTCATCGGGTGTATTCGGTACCATAATTGCACATATCCCACCGGCATTTCCGTATAAATAACAGGGAGGATTTCGTGTTGAAAAATATAAAGTTAACGGTTTTAGTCGCCGTGATCGCCGAAATCATGGCTGTATCGTCTCTGCACGCCGAATGGACAGATAACGGCATCCCGCTTGGAACGGCCGGCGGCGCCCAGGAATCACCTGTCATCACTTACGACGGCACGGGCGGTGCGGTGATCGCCTGGACAGACTTTCGTTCCCCTGTCAATGCCGACATCTACGCACAGGGAGTTACGGCCGACGGCGCGGTCAGATGGTTTCCGATCGCCATGCCCGTCTGCACGGCTCAGAATTACCAGTCAAAACCGATGATCATACCTGACGGCGCAGGAGGAACGATCGTCGCCTGGCAGGACGCCCGAGGTAGCACTCCGGATATCTACGTACAGAAGCTGAGCGTGATCGGTTACATACAATGGGAGGCCAACGGCGTCGCGATCTGTACCGGAAAGACCGGCCTCGTCCTCGGCGGAATAGTTTCGGACGGCGCGGGCGGCGCGATCATTACCTGGCACGACAGAAGAGATTTCTATAACGGGATCTTCGCCCAGAGGATAGCGTCCAACGGCGTTGTGATGTGGACAACCAACGGCGTGGCAGTCTGTTCGCTAATCGAACATCAGCAGACACCCGCGCTCGCACCCGACGGATCAGGGGGAGCGATCATTGCCTGGGAGGACCGTCGAGACGGCGGTTACGACATATACGCACAGAGACTTGACGCAAGCGGCGCGCCTCAGTGGACGGCCAACGGCGTCCCTGTCTGCGACAGTGGACAGAACCAGATAACCGTTCAGGTGGTCGAGGACGGCTCCGGCGGAGCCGTCATTGCGTGGTCAGACCGTCGGAATACTATAGATTTCGACATCTTCGCCCAGCGTGTCAATGCAAGCGGAGCCCGGCAGTGGGACTTCGATTCACCGGTTGGCGCCTGGATGGGCGACCAGGCGGATTGCCGGCTCATTCATATCGGCTCGGGTGAAACGATAGTGACATGGAGCGACAAGCGCAGCGGGCCAACTTCAGACATCTACGCCCAGAAGCTCGATGCGACCGGCGCCGCCCAGTGGGCATTCAGCGGCGCCGCGGTATGCGCAGCTGTCGGCGATCAGGATAACGCCAGTATAGTGCCCAACGGTTCAGGCGGAGCCTTCATCTCGTGGGATGACGAGCGCAACGGTACGTCGAACATCGACATCTACGCGCAGAACATCGGTTCCGACGGCACACCTTCCTGGACGGCCGATGGGAAGGAGATATGCGGGGCTTCGGGAAACCAGGGCGCCGCGGCGATTTCCGAGGATGGAGCGAACGGCATGTTCGTGGCGTGGGCGGACAGGCGCAGCGGCACCGTCAAGGCCTACAGTCACAGGGTCGACGCGGCGGGAGACATCCCGGCAGCCACCCTGCTCAATTATTACACCGCTGAAACGAACGGAAGAGATATACGAATCGACTGGACGCTTTCCGAGATCGACGAAGGAGTCGAGTTCCACATCTTCCGGGCCGATGAACAGGAAATGGAATTTGTGGAAATCCCGGCCGTCGACCTGATCCAGGAGGGCCTCGCCTTTTCGTTTGTCGACAGAAGCTGCAAGCCCGGCACCTCCTACTACTACCGAGTAACATATGACCTCGGAACTGAAAGAAATATACTATTCGAGACCGGCCCGGTCACTACGCCGGCAACGGTGCTGGAACTTCACCAGAACCTGCCCAACCCGTTTAATCCCAATACTAACATCGGATACTACGTGCCCGAACGATGCCGGGTCCAGCTCGGGGTGTTTGACGTCAAGGGAAGCATGGTTGCGGTACTGGTGGACGAGTCTCAGGCGGAGGGCACCTACCGAGTATACTGGAACGGCCGATATACTAACGGCACCGAGGCCGCTTCAGGCGTATACTTCTACCGGCTCAGGGCGGGCAAGAAGATGCTGTCGAGAAAAATGATTCTGCTCCGCTAAGCTCTGCTCCGATACAAAATGACAACCCGGCTCCGTCAGATCGGAGCCGGGTTTTTTGTATTCGAAGCGGTTGTGCCCGATGCCGCGGACGGAGCATAATCCGCTCTCGTATTTAGATATTGGGAACCGGCACAAGGGGGTGAGTTGTAGAAGAAGAAAAATTACTCGCCAGGAACGGCCCCAATAAACTGGATCCTCGGGAGCAATCCTCTTCACAACCACTCTCTGTTTTTGAGATCAATCGCTGGCTTCGAAGAAATCAGCTAAGTGCAATAATAGCACTACGGACAGGATTTTCAGAAGGGACACGTGTCGGTGTCGCGAGCCGAAGTTTACTGTTCTCTGTTTGCGGATTCCGAAGAGGGTAACGAACAAAGTTGTCTCCCCGGGTTGGTGTCCCAGCGCGTTTTTGTGGGATTGTCGGTTGCCGCCGGGAAGCCAGCGATCCCGGAGCTCCATCCCTGTGAGCGCCGTCGCACTTGGACACACCTGCCGCTGACGCGGCACACGGCCTTACTCTTCTACTGGCGCGTTGGAAGAAGGGGTGGGCTCCCCAGTTCCCTCCGCGGATGTCATCTGTTTGAATAACGGGTCGGACATCAGGTCCTTCAGGTTCGGTGTCCATTCCACCTCAGCAAACACGTATCCATGACGAATCGCGTCGCCAATGTAGCGGAGCGCGAGCTGCCGTTGGCCGAACAGCTCATACGCGTCTCCAATCGCGAAAAGGACATCATCGTCATCACCCGCAATGGAGTCTCCATACTGGATCATTCGTCGGCTGCTCCGCTCGTCCCCGCTCATCGCATGGTATGTGATCATAGCGGCGATCAGCGTCGGGTTCTCGGGCGAGACTAGGAACTCGCGCTTGAGGTGCCGAATGGCCGTTCGAAACACCTCCGCGGCTTCGGATCGCCGACCATCCGTAAAGTACATCGCGGCCGCCAGGTTTCCCCACGTGTCGTAGTCCGTCGTATCGCAGTATTCGAGCGCGAACTCGTAGTAGCGGGTGGACCCCTCGTACTTTCCTTCGAAGAAGGCGGCGAGGCCCATGTTCTGACATGATTCACACGTTGGCCTGATTCGAAACGCGCGTTCGAAGTACTGGCGGGCCGGACCCCACTCGCCGGCGTTGTGATACGCGGCGCCAATGTTGTTAATCGTCGTTACGTCATTCGGGGCATACTTCAGAGTCTCCCTCCACGCCTCGATCGCCTTATCGAGCTCGTCGCTGTAGTAATGAAATAGTCCAAGCTCGAAATGCGTCATCCAATAATCGGGGAAGTGACGAACGGCATCGTGGTAGGCCGACTCTGCTTCGTCATAACGCCCTTGCACGCGGTAGATCCGCCCCAACCTCCGGCTGGCTCTTGGGTGGCCGGGAACGGCGGACAGAGCAGCTTGGAAACTCTCGATTGCTCGAGGGTGGTCCTCCATGTAGAAGTGAGCCACCCCACAATGCAGGTTGGCGTAAACAAGTTCCGGCTCAATTCTGAGGGCGTTCTCGAAGTGCTCGATTGCCGGCCTCAATCTGGACGCCTCTTTCGTGACCATGTAGTATCTCAGACTTGCGAGCCCCAGTGCCGTGTGCCCCATGGCGAAGGTCGGATCCAGGGTCACGGACCGGTCGAGGTACATCGCAGCCGAATCGAGCGCAGTGCCCTCGCGATACCGTTGCATCCATCCCAACCCCGTGACGTAAGACACCATGGCAGAAGCGTTAGCCGGGTGGAGTGCACAAGCTGACTCGAGCGAGGCGGGGTCGACATCCATCAGCTCCCCAACGCGATAGGCCAACGAATCTGCCAATCCAGCGCCGGTTTCGTTGTCGAAATTGAGAACCACACTGCGGACCTCGCGAAGGTCCAACGCGCGACACAGTCGCAGGGTCACTCGTAGGACGTCGGCGAATCGCTGTAAGCGTCCGAGGACCACTCGGTTGACACCAAACGCGCCGATCGCGTCCGTTGGCGTGGCGATCGGCGTTTCAGCGACCTTGTAATAAGGGATCACCCACATCGACTCATCGCCACGCGCGATCTCTTCGACTACGTCGGAAACCGCCTCCGACAGACCGTTCGCAAATACCTCGGCCCGGTGATCCATCATGTTCTCGATGGGCAGAACAGCGACGCGATTCTCCGTTACGAACAATGGTGATTGACCGCCCGAACTGAAAGCGCGCCACCCGAAGATACCGACAGCCACCACCGCGACCGCTACCGCAGCGGCAGTTAATGCTGTCCGCATGGAAACCCTCGGACGGCGCTTCTGAATGGCGCCGATGTCGCCCCCGCGCTGGATCTCCTCCAATTCCCGGACCATTTCACCGGCGTTCTGGTACCGCAACTCCGAATCTTTCGTAAGCGACTTGTCGACCACGTTCTGGAGTCCCACGGGGAGATCCGGCCGGTGGGTGTCGAGCGGCTCGGGATCCACGTTCATGATCGAGTAGATTACAGCCGCTTCGTGATCGCCGCGAAACGGCAGCTTCCCTGTGAGCAGCTCGTATAGCACCACACCCAGCGAGAACACGTCGGAGCTCGGGTCGACCTCTTCGCCGCGGGCCTGCTCCGGGCTCATGTACGCCACCGTTCCCACCGTCGTGCCGGTGCGCGTCACCCGCGTGGTCCCGCTCAACTTGGCCAGACCGAAGTCAACCACCTTGACCAGACCGTCTGTCGTCGTCAGAATGTTGCCCGGCTTGATGTCACGGTGGACGATGCCGCTGTCGTGGGCTTTCGCCAGACCGGAGGCCACCTGTGAGACGATGTCGATCGCTTCGCCGGCCGCGACCGGACCACTCTCCACTTTTTGCTTGAGTGTGCCGCCGTCATAGCAAGCCATGGCGATGAACATCTGACCGTCGCGTGTTTCGTCGATCTCGTAAATGGTGCCGATGTTGGGGTGGTCGAGGGCGGAGGCGGCCTTGGCTTCGTGTACGAAACGTTTTTTGGCGGCGTTGTCAGCTTGCAGGCGTGGCGGAAGAAACTTGAGAGCCACACGGCGGCCCAGCTTGAGGTCTTCCGCCTCGAACACCATTCCCATACCGCCCTCGCCGAGTTTTTCCAGGATCTTGTAGTGAGATACGGTCTGCCCGATCATCGTCTCCCTTTCGATGGATCGGTGCGCCGGATTAGAAATGTCAGTCGAGGATGGCTTGCTGCACCGATCGTTATTGTAACAGGAATGACGGGACGATCAAAGACTGTATTGATATATACTGCAGGAAGTTACCAAGCCGAAAATCAATGGCTCCCCAGATTGGACGAAGTTAGAACTCGGCTTATCCAACATGTTACGGTATCCTAAAAATCGAGAGTGGGATCGCGGTCTGATACGAGTTAGGTCGTCGAAATCATTAAGTAAAAACACAGTTTCAATGAGGCCTGAGATGTGAATACAAAAAAGAAAGTTGGACTTGCAATATTTTGGTTGAGCGTTGTGTACATGGTGGGAGTTGGATGGTTCGGTGGGTGGTCATTTGGATCGACATACAGGAATCATTCACTTGCCGAAACCAACGCAACAGCTTGGGCACTTAGCAGCCCACTTTTCTGGATATGGGCATTTTCAGTACCAGTGGGGTCGGTACTCGCTGGTCTTGGAGTCCTGCTTTACAGTGATTCCAGGCGATCTGAGATCTGGGTATTTGTTGTAGTAATGTTTTCAACAATGACATTAGTCGAATCAATGCGAGGCAGCACACACCACCCGCCGATTTACGGAGTTGTGGGAGGTGTCATTCTAGCGTGCTTTTTACTGATATTGTGGTTTTGGGCCAAGAAGCGGCCAAATCTCTCTGGGCGTGCCAAGATGGCGGCAAACCTTCAACTTGTTGGATACGTCTTTTTGTTGTTAGCCATGTGGAATATATGTGGCACCCTCGGAGCGTTGTTTTATCAGGCGTTATCATCGTTTGAAACTCAAACACCTATTTCCGTAATCTTGTATCTTGGGTTGGGTTGGATTTTCCTTTGTTTGAGCCATTATTTGGAATCAAAAACTCAACAGCAATAGAAACGCTAAGAAAAAGCTATTTTCTGGACAGCCGACGCCCTGACAAGCGCATGAGGCTGTCGCCCTGTTGTGTCACGGCCCTGGCGGGGCGACACCCGCGCCACCTTGAGCGCGAGTCATTACGAGTTTTGCTGCTAACTATCTCCCTCCCCAGATTGGACGAAGTTCGAACTTGTCTGGCGGCGGGAGTTCGAAGATAAAATTGGCTCGCCGGGTTAGTGTCTGGGAGCGTGGTTTTGTGGGATCGGGTGAGGTGTAGAAGTTAGTACTTGATCGGACAGGCACCCTGCTCGGGCGATTGTCTGTCAGATCAAGCTGCGATCCGTTTTTCCTCCGCGATGACCTTGCCATCCGTCAATGTAGCATACGGCGTCCTCCCTTCACAGCGTTTCCCTTGATGCGAACGATTCATGTTGTACTCCTCGAGCCAGACGTCGAGGTCCGCCTGAAGTTCTTCGAGCGTCTTGTAGATCTTCTTTCTGAACGTGACGTGATAGAACTCGTTGAGAATCGTCTTGTGAAAGCGCTCGCAGATGCCGTTAGTCTGTGGACTCTTCGCTTTCGTCTTTGTGTGGTCGATGTCACCTAGTGCCAGGTAGAGCTGGTACTCGTGCCGTTCGACGTTGCCGCAGTATTCGGTCCCCCGATCCGTCATGATCCGCAGAATGGGGACTTCCTCAGCCTCATAGAACGGAACAACACGATCGTTCAAGAGGTCGGCCGCGGTGAGCGCCGTCTTCTTCGTGTAGAGCTTGCAGATGGCGTGTCGGCTATACGTGTCCACGTAGGTCTGCTGGTAGATCCGTCCGACGCCCTTCATGTTGCCGACGTAAAACGTGTCTTGCGATCCGAGGTATCCGGGGTGAGCGGTCTCGATCTCGCCATAGGCCTCCTTTTCCTGCTGGGCCTTCTCCAGCGCCACGATCTGGGCCTCGGTCAGCACGTAGCCCGCCGCGGCCGATTTCGCTTCGAGCGCCTTAAGCCGCTTCTTCATCGTCTCGAGGTCGTGACGTTGCCACACGCAGCGCACTCCCGCCGGCGAGATCGTCATGCCGCGCTTGGCCAACTCCGAGGCAATGCGCACCTGGCCGTGCGCCGGAAGCTCGGTCGCAAGCTCCACGATGGCCTGCTCGACCTTCTCCTCGACCCGATTCTTGCGGTTCGGCTTCCTGCGGCTGATCTCCTGCAGTGCCTCGATACCGCCTTCGTCGTACTTCTTTTTCAACCGATAGAATGTGTCTCTAGAGTAGCCCTGCGTGCGGCAGGCTTCAGAGACGTTTCCCAGGTAGGCACCCAGCTCTAGCAAATTGAGCTTGGCTTTGATAAGCTTGGCTTGGGTCGTCATGGCTTTAATCTCCTTACTTGAGAGTTTTGAAGTTCCCAAGCAGGGTACCATGACGGCCTCTACTTTTGAGGTCGACTGTCAGATCAAGTCGTAACTTTTACAATTTAACCAAGCACGCATCGGACAAAAAGGCTCCCCGGAACATACGGTATCACGAACTTTACAGATTCTCCTCAAGCGATCTAGTAAGTAGAAGATAGCTCCAAGGTGGACATATCGTAATCCTTTTGTGGTTACTCAGGAGTGGCAGTCCATGATCGAGGATGGCCGGGTGCGTTCAAGGGCCGCCCTGGCAGGGATAGTTGTTCTCACGACTTGTTATCTTGCCCATTATGGGCAGACGGATGTGGGGTTGCGGACCCGATCCTGCCGCGAACTCACTACTTCACCAATACCATTCTTCTCGTCGCTGTGTCACCACCCGCATCCAGCCTATAGAAGTAGACACCGGACGCAACAGCTCTTCCTGTTTCGTCGCGGCCATCCCAAACTTGTTCGTAGCGGCCAGCATTGGTGTCCTCCCCGTTAACCAACGTCTTCACCCGCCTGCCGGTCACATCAAAGATGGCCAGAGTGACCGGTACTCGCTCCCGCAGGTCATAACTGATCGTTGTCATGGGATTGAACGGATTCGGATGACACGGATGTAGTGCAAAACGTGCCGGCTGCCCATCGGACCCGATCGCGGTCGGCACCGACACGACCTCGAAGTAGTTGACATTGAACCCATCTAAGGCCGGCACAAACCTCATGGTCTGCGTACCGGCCGAAAGTGTTGCTGTCGCCGATACCGTCGTCCAGGTCTGCCACCCGCCGGTAACCGGCACCGTGATCTCACCGGTTTGATCGGTGCCGTTGAACGCTAGGTGGAATGTCCCGCCCGCTGACATTGACGCAACGCGAATATCGAAGGTGTGGTTTCCGGCCGTGGGAACAGACACGGTGAACTCGAGCCATTCGTTCGGCGCCAACCATCCTACGTTGTATCCACCGCCGGTATCACTGCATAATTCGATGTCGACGTCTTCTGTGGCGCGGTACTCTCCACCATTGTTGCCCGCATCGGTATCATGGTAGGCGATGCCCTCTCCGCCAACGTCAAAGTCTTCCGCTTCGATCTTAGTCGGAAAAACAAATGCGCTACCCAAATACGGCGCCTGACCACAACCCGTACCCACGGTGATGTCAACGGCGTCCGTGTCGACGCCGCCGAGGTTGTCAATGACTCTGGCGACGATTTCGTAACATCCGTTGGAGACAGAGGTCCAGACGAAGTTGTAGGGCGCGGTCGTGTCTTCGCCCAGGTAGTTGAAACCGTCCCAGAATTCTACCTTCGCAATAGAGCCATCGGCATCGGAAGCGGTTGCGTCGATTGTGATGTCACCTGCGGGAAGAACACCGCCGCCACTGGGGGCGGTGATGGTAACCGTCGGCGGGACGTTCACAATGTCCGCGTATACCCGAACGTAGTCGATGAGGTACTGCTGGGGGAAACTTGCGGTAATGCAGCCGGGACTCGTGCAACCCGTATAGTTGCCGCCCACCGCGGCGTTCAATATGATGTAAAATTCCTCGTCGAAAGGTGCGCGTTGGTTGCCGGGCGCGGCGTCAGTGTACCACTGCGCGCTTGTCTTTGTTGAATAGCGCACGCCATCTACGTACCAACGGATCTCGTCGGGCTCCCATTCGATGGCATAGACGTGGAAGTCGTCGGCGAAACTCGTCCCACCCAGAGAGTATGAGCCGCCCGAGTACACATTGTTCGGCCAACTTCCGCCGTAGTGAATCGTTCCGTCCACCGAAATCGTACTGTTCGCAGACTCCATTATATCTATCTCACCGCTCGCGGCCCATCCTCCATACACGTTGTATTGAGGCATCATCCAGAATGCCGGCCACATTCCCCCGCCTGTAGGGATCTTGGCCCTCATCTCGATCCTGCCATAGAGGAAGAAATGCTTGTCCCGTGTATGGACCTTGCCGGATGTAAAACTGGCGCCTCCGAATGACTGCGCGAGGCTTGTGATAACGAGGTTGCCTCCGGACACGGCCACGTTCTCGGCCCGGTAGTATTGGAGCTCGTTATTACCCCAACCACAGAGACTCGGACATCCGGTGCCGATGTCGTAGTTCCAGTCGCTGGTGTTCAAGTTATTACCGTTGAATTCGTCGGACCAGACAAGCGACCAGGTAGCGTGAGCAGGACTGACGATCGAGACCAGCATGATGGTCAGCAACACAGCCCCGAGAGATATGGCAGTTGTCTTTTGTTTCACTTGAGAGTCCTCTTGCTAACCGCGAGCTTGGGCGTCCTATCCGCCCGGTAAAGCCCCCAGTGTTTCTCGACTTCGTCGGGGTGCTTGCCGCCCTTCCAGTTCTCGTCGAACGCCTCGAAGAAGAAAACCGTGACGCGCCCCAGCTCCGCCCACGACGTCACCGCATCAAAGAACGCGGCCTGCTCTGCCTCACCCGGACGACCCTTTATCAGGCGGGCCTGCTCACCTTCGGTGTGCGTCATCGTCGCCCACCCGGTTTCTCCGTACACGACGAGGCGGTTCGGGTGCTCCGCCGCAATGGCGCGGTAAGTGTCGCGCGTCCAGTCGAAGGCGTCTTCAGCGAGAATGCCATTCCACATGGGGTGCGCGTGCATGACGATGAAGTCCAGTTCCCGGGCGAGCGCGTGGCTCTCGGGCTTGTTCCAGAAATTGTAGTCGTCGGCCACGGTGACGGGCACCTTCGTGCCGGCGCGAACGGTTCGAACGTACTCGATCAAGATATCCAGCGGGCTCTGGTGCGCCGACCAGGCCACCTGTGTCTCGTTCCCCACACACACAGCAACCACTATGTTGGAATACTCGCGTGCCAGGCGGATGCCCGCCTCCACCTCGCGCCGGTTGGCCTCGCGAGCCTCCGGGAACGACTCGATCACTTCCCCGTTCTCTCCCCGGCGCTCCTCAACCGCAATCCACACGCCCAGCATGACCCTCATGTCGAGGCGATTCTCGCGAATAATCTCCAGCATCCGTTCCGCCGGCCCGATGGCGCCGTAGGTTCGCAGCAGGTTCCAGTGACGCAACATGATCCCCAGGTCTTCGGCAATCTGCTCTTTGGAAGGAGCTGGACCACCCGGATACTGATTGTCCCGGTGGGGCCCGTACGACACGGCGTTTCCAACCCATCGTTCGCCGATGTAGGGACGAAACTCTCGAACAACGACGGAGGTGCCCGCCTGACGGCGATCGGCACCGTCGCCGAACACGAGCGCGACAGCCACGCAAAACAGAATCCACGAACGGATCATCATGGGTACTCTTGACACGGCTGCGCCCCGGATCACCGGAGCGCAGCCATAATCAGCAAGAC
>CBDVBX010000111.1:0-11210 GCA_965372335.1 uncultured bacterium
GAGACGATCGCCTGCGCGCGTTGGCGATACGGGTCGTTCTGTTTGTGCACCGAGAGGAACGTGCGGGCGTGTCGCTTCGCCGCGGACATGTTGCCGCTCGCCTGTTCGAGCAGCGCAAGATAGTAATACGACAGCTCAAGGTGTGCGCCGGTACCGGCGACACGCTCGAAGTGCGACCGCGCCGAGTCGTAATCCCGTGCGCGGTACCGTATGAGGCCCAGGTTGAAGTGCGCGATCAAATCCCGCGAGTCCAGCGAGAGCACCCGTTCGAACAACTGGGCGGCCTCTGCAAAGCGACCTCGCTCGAAGTAAATCGAACCGAGATTGTTGAGCAGCGTCATATTGTCCGGCGCAATTTCCAGCCCGCGCTCGACCAACGGCAGCGCGTCGTCGATTCGTCCTTGCGCGGCGTAGATACCGGCCAAGTTACTCATCGCGTCCGGGTAGTCCGGATCAATTTCTAGCGAACGTTTGTAAGCAGCGATCGCGTCCTCCGTGCGGCCGTTTCGGCGAGCGACGTTGCCTATGTTGAGTTGAGCGCGTGCGCTGTGCGGCGATGCCGCCGCCGTTTTTGCAAATAGAATCTCCTCCGTTTTCCAGTCCCCGTTCCTGGCGACCGTGCGCACGGCGAACGCGATCAGCACAACGGCCAACAGCACCGTTAGATTGCCGGCGAGCGACGGTTTCATCTTGGGTATGGCGATATAGCCGTTCGCCGCCAGCTGGCGCCAAGTAGAGTATTTCGCCACCAGTGCCGAGGAAAACAGGCTCCCCAACACCAGCGCGAATCCCAGAGATGGGAAGTACAAGAACCGCTCTGCGGAAACCTCGCCGAGCGGGATAATATTGATAACGGGCGCCAGCCCGAACAAAAACACTCCGGCACCCAGCACGACGTCCGGCCGACGCCGGTAACGGACCACGCTCCAAACAATCGCTACCAGGACCAACAATCCCGCAAGTACGTGAACGTCCGCCCAGCCGTCCGGGACCGGGGCGTCGTACTCACCGCTCAACCGCAGTGGAAAAACCAGCTTCAATACGTAACCCGCCAAAATCGATAGTGGCAGCGCCAGTGCGCCCAACGCGCCGGGGGCGTACGCGTCGTACGTCGAGCCGACCATTCCGATCACCGCGTACCGCTGCAGCAAGTAGACAACCAGGATTGCAAAGTAGAGTGCGGGACGCAAGACCGAGCGCTTGGACGGCGCGAGAAGTTCCCCGAATCCGAACGGTCCCCATTCGAGCAAGACAATCACCAGTGGAAGGAATGCCGACGACTCCTTGGCCAACAGCGAGGCTGCAAATGCCGCCAACGCCGCTACTAACCACCACACCTTGCGCCGTTTCCTGGCCAGAACGTAAAACACCAAAGATGCCATCGCCCACAACGTGGACAACACGTCTGTCCGGCCCGCAATCCACGCGACGTTTTCCGTGTGGATCGGGTGGACGGCGAACAGCAGCGCGGTTACCAACGCGAAGACGATGTTTCCAAACAGCAAATAGACAAACGCCAACACCAATGCACACACCACCGCGTTCCATATCGCGTTGACAATGTGGAACCCGCCGGGCTTGCCGTCGAAGATCTGATATTGGATGTGATACGAGAGCGACACCAGCGGGCGGTAATAGCCGCCCCCCAACTGGCTCGATCGCCAGAAGTTCTCGGTAAAGATTCGTTGTACCGTCTCGCCGTCGACGGTGCGAACCGCCGGGTTCTCGGCGATCAGGTCGCGGTCGTCCCACACGAAATCATGACCGAAGGTGTTGGCGTACAGCAAAAATGCGACCGCGAAGACGAACGCTGCCGCTTTCCACGGGCGCGACAGCCATCCGGCCAGCCCGCCCGCCGCCGGCGTGCCCCCACGACGGTCGCCGCCCTGCCGCCTTTTATTAGATTCTTTTCGTTTCGACACCATGGATTATCGGACCGTCCCGCCTACTGCGGACTCGTGCAAGTTGAATTATCATAACAGATAACCGGTGAGGCGGCCATCGGGGGATCGGAGGCACACCGTCGATGGTCGTTTGCGTTTATGCCTTGAGTTAACTATAATACCAAAGCGGAGATGGCCAACATCGACGCGAGGTCCCGTCGATTCGAACCCGATCAACAGGATATGCATGCTCCAATCCCGTAAGTTTTTTCATGTTATATATATACCGGCCCTGGTCGCGGTGGCCCTCGGCCTTTACCATACAAACATATATGCTCAAATGCCCCTCGGGGATCCGGCCGAGGAATATGGGGTGCGGATCGCCCGGGTCAAGTACGGCGGTGGCGGCGATTGGTACGCCGACCCATCGTCGCTTCCCAATTGGCTCGGGGAGTTCGAGAGACGGACCGGGATCAGGACGCAGAAAGAAGAAAAGGTCGTGGCTCTGACCGACGAGGACCTGCGCGCCTATCCGTTTTTGTACATGACCGGTCACGGGACCATTCGGCTCACGCCGGAGGAACTGAGCGCGCTTCGCCGTCACCTGGAAGCCGGCGGGTTTTTGTATGCCGACGACAACTACGGCATGGACAAGTCATTCCGGGCCATGGTGAAGCAGTTGTTCCCCGAGGAGCGGCTGGAGGAGCTGCCCAGTTCACATCCGATCTATCACTGTTTCTACGACTTACCCGGTTTGCCCAAGATCCACGAGCACGACGGCAAGCCGCCGCAGGGGTTCGGGATCACGATCGACGGCCGGCTGGTGTTGTTCTATACATACGAATCAGACATCGGCGACGGATTAGAGGACATAAACGTCCACGATGATCCGCCTGCCAAACGGGAACTCGCCATGAAGATGGCCGTAAATATATTAGTGTTCGCGATTACGCAAAACGCGCTGCTATAGGGGCCGCAGCCCAAAAGGATCGCCCATGGAATCCGACGCGAGGTACACCACCAAACTCAGAGCGCTTCTCCGCAAGCTCCGCTATCGAGCGATCGCTCTTCAAGCAGCTGCCGGGTTGGTGTCGTTCGTCGCCCTGGGCGCGTGGGTTTATCTGGCACTGGTCGTGTGGACCGTAGCGGCCGCCGAGCCGGCGTTATGGAAGACTACGATCGTAAGCCGCAGTGCTGTCATCGGACTGCTCGCCTTGTTCGGTTACTTTGTCGTGTGGCCGATTCTTCGCATACCCAAGCTGGATGCCCTGGCCGATGAGGTGGAAAAGCGTAAAGACCTCCGCGAGTTGCTGCGTGCGGGTTTCGAATTCTCGCTCGACGACAAAGCTTCTTCGCGATACTCGCCCGCATTGGTACAGGAAGTCATCCGCCGCGCCGTTCGATCAATCGACGGACTCCAGGTGCGTTTTCTTTTTCTCAACCGAAAAGACGTTGCCCTGCTGCCGGTCGCATACGGCGGCTTGGCAATATTGCTGCTCGTCGCAATGTTCAATCCCTCTTTGTTGGTTAGCGCGGGCAGACGAGTCGCTTCGCCGGCAGACGAGTCGGCCATCGCTCACCGCGCCAACATTCACGCGTCACCGGGTAACATCACCGTACTGGCCGGAAGCAACGTCACCGTCGCCGGCCTCGACTTCGGCAAGACCGAGGATGACGTTACGATCAGTTACAATCTTTCCGAGGATTTTTGGAAAACCGAACCAACCAAGTTAGCGGACGGCGACGATATCGCTACTTCCGGAACACCGGCAATCGACCGATACGAGTACACGTTTACCGACCTTCGCCGCACCGTGTCTTACCACTTTCAATCAGGTGACTACAAAAGCGAATCTTACACGATCACTGTCGTGCACCAACCGCTGCTGACCGATCTCGACATCACGTTGACGCCTCCAGCCTACACCGGGGACCCGCCGGTGACGTTTAGTGACAACGGCGGCAACATTCAAGCATTGGAAGGTACACGAGTAGCGGTCCGCGGCGAGGCCAACAATCCGCTCGCCGCGGCTTGGGTTCGCTTCGACGACGGTAAACCGACAGAGATCGAACACGACTTGCGAAACGTAAAGTTCGAGTTTCAAGCTCTCGAGGATGGTCACTACAGCGTAATCCTCGAAGATACGATCGGCCACCGCAGCGACGACCCGTTGGTCTACACGATCGAAGTGTACAAGGACCACGCGCCTTCACTCGACGTGCTCGAGCCTGGCGCTGATACGATGCTCCCGCGTAGCCGTCGGTTGCCGATCGGTTTCATCGCGTCCGACGACTACGGCGTACGACGCGCCTCCATTCATTTTCGCAAGAGTGGAGAACAAGAGTTCACGAGATTGCCGATTCCGCTCGAGAATCAGCGCGATAAGAACGAAATCGCCGTCGCGTGGGAGTGGAACATCGGCGACGTACAGTTGTTCCCTGGTAACTACCTCGAGTACTACATCCAGGTCTCGGACAATAATGTGGTGACGGGGCCCGGTGTGGCACGCAGTCGGGTGTTTCAGGTTTTCGTTCCTACGATGGCCGAACTGTACGACCGTATCCGTGATGAGGAATCCAAACGCGGAGATCTGTTCGATCGGGCAATCAAAGAGAGCGAAGAACTCCGCGAACGTCTCGAAAAAATCAGCCGCGAGTATATGAAAACGGAAAAGATGGAGTGGAGTCAAAAAAAAGAACTCGACAAAGCGCTCGATAAGCAGAAGGCCGTAGAGGACGCACTCGACGACATCAAGAAGTCGCTAGACGAGACACTGAAAGAACTGTCCGAAAATCAGATGACGTCACAGCAGATCGGCGAGAAGCTGGAAGAAATCCGCGAGCTGCTCGAAGAGATCAACAGCGACGAGCTGCGCCAATACATGGAGAAACTCAAGGAATCGATCGAAAAACTAAGTCCGGAAGACATAAAAGAGGCGCTGGAGAACATCCAAATAAGTGCCGAAGAGATGCTGGAGAAGCTCGAACGGACGGCAAATCTTCTAAAACAGATCCAGCAGGAACAGAAAATGGAGGAGCTGGTTCGCGAGAGTCAAGACCTCTTGGAGTCGCAGAAGGAACTTGGCGACGAAACGGCTGACGCGGACGCCAGCGACCAGGAAGAGATGAACGAATTGGCCAGTAAGCAGGACGACCTGGCGAAGAAAGCCGACGAGCTACAGAAAGCGATGGAGGATTTTGCGTCCGAGATGAGCGAATCCGACTCGCAGGTCTCTCAACAGCTCCAGGATGCCGCCGAACAACTAGAACCCAACAACGGCCCGCAAAAGAATATGAGAAGCGCCGCGAACAATCTGGAAATGTCACAACAACAGCAGGCGATGCAACAGCAACAAGAGGCGATGGACAAACTGATCAGCCTGTTTCAGCAAGCGTTTGAAGCACAACAATCAATGGGGCAGAACTCTGGCCGCCGAATGGCTGTCAACCTTCAGAAATACGCCAAGCAGACGCTGGAGTTGTCCTTCAAACAAGAGCAGCTTGCCAACGATTTGCAGTCGAAAAAGGAGAGTGGGAGATCTGCCGACTACCAAGACATAGCACGAACGCAAAACAGTTACCTCAAAGCGACCGAGAAAATCGCGGACGAGATAGTCAAGCTTTCCGGCATGTCACTCTCTATTCCACCGTCGTTGTTGGAAGCGTTGGGCATGACGATCGAACGTATGCAAAATTCGGTTTTGTTCATAGAGCAGAACCGCGCGTTTATGTCGACGGCGCACGCCAACAACGCTGTCGAGTCGCTAAACGAAGCGACTATCGAGCTGTTGCGCAGCGCGAAACAGTGCTCGAAACCCGGAGGCGGCTCCGGGCAGATGACGGCACAACAAATGATGCAGCAACTCATACCTCAGCAGCAGGACATACTTCAGCAAACACGCTCGATGATGGAAATGCAGGCGGCGGGAGAGCGGTTGCTTCAAGAGCGGCAGGCGCAACTTGATCGTTTGGCGGGCCAGCAACGCTCGCTAAAGGAGTTGGCGGAGGAAATTCAACGGTCGATGAAAGACAACCAAGAGTTGCTCGGACGACTCGACCGGAGCATCGATGAAATGGAATCGGTTTCTCGCTCACTGGAGCAAGGGAATCTGGACGACGACCTTGTCCGCCGAGAGCAGCGAATACTGAGCCGGCTGCTGGACGCACAACGGTCGGTGCACTCGCGCGACTACGAACAAAAACGAGAAAGCACCACGGCCGAAGACATCTTTTCGAGGAGTCTCGGCGCGCGGGCCGACGGCTCCGAATCGCAGTCACTTCGTGAAGAGATCCGTCGCGCGATGCAACTCAAGGCCCCAGGGGAATTCGAAGACTTGATCAAGCTGTATTTCCGGGCGCTAGCAGAGGAATCGGCGGTGCAGGGTGGCGGCGGCAGTCGATAGACGCCGAAATCTGGTACTGACTACAAGACAATTATGATGCACTCCACACCTCGTGTTCATCGTGCCGCGTTCGCCGCGGCCGTTCTCTGTTGCGCTGCGGTGATATTGATTGCCCCTTGGCGTCTCGCCGAAGCCCAACGCGTACGCCAACCTCAACCCCGGCAACAACAAAGCGACCAGTACGAGATCACCGCTCGGATGGCGGAAGCGATACGATATTTGTCGACCGACCCCACAAGATCGCTCGATATCTTACGTCGTCTCGATCGCCAGTTTCCCGGTAACGACCGCGTCATATATCGAATCGGTAATACGTTTCAGTTAATAGGGCAGACCGATTCCGCCGCCGTGTACTACCGCCGATCGCTCGATTTGAACCCCCGTAGCATCGAAGCCGGCAAGGCGCTGGGGTCGCTGTACTTGTCAGAAGATCGACGTGACGAGGCCATGATTGTTTTCGACCGTTTGTTGGCGGCCAATCAGTACAACGTCACCGCCTACAAAGCCGTCGGGCGATCGCTGAGGGAACTCGGGCGCTACGAGGAGGCGCTGGCGATTTACAACGAGGGGAAGGCCCGGGGCAAACGCCACTTTGTTCTCACGCTGGAGATTGCCGATCTGCACCGTTCCGAGCGCCAATACCCCGAGGCGTTGGCAGAGTATCTAAGCTATGCCGACCAGCGTAAGGGCAACTACCGCGTTACTCGTGACAAAGTGATGAGCATGGTGTACGAGGTAGGCGAAGCGGATCGAATCGGATTGATTGAGACCCTCAATGATCGTTTGGCGAACAACATGGGCAGCCGGTACGTAACTCTGGACATTCTATCGGCGACGTATCTCGAACATGGGCTCCTGGAACAGTCGCTCGACGCGGCGATACAGGCGGACGGCGAAAAGGAATCAGATGGTTCGGTGCTACTGGTGTTGGCCGACCAGATCATCACGATGGCAGATACCCGGCCGCGTGAAGAGCGTCGCCGCTACCTCGACCTCGGTGTACGCGCGCTGGACGCTTTTGCAAACAACCATCCGAAGGCGTCGAACAGCGACCGGGCCAGGTATATGCTGGCCACGATATATGTACAATTCGGTTCCGACGGCTCGTCCACGGCCGCCGAACGCCGGTCGTGGATCGACAAGGCGATCGGCGAGTACACGCAGGTTGCCAAGCGATACCCCGGGTCTGAATTCGCCGAATTGGCCAATTTGGAAAGAGGCGACTTGTTCTTACACCGGCTAAAAGAACCTCGGAAGGCGCTCGAAGCGTTCAAGGTGGGGGCGGTCAATTCGCGGCGGTACGGCGATGTGTTCGCCGCTCGAATCGGGGACGTTTACCTCGGCACCGGGGAGTACGCGGACGCCGAGCATTACTTCATTAGCCTCCGGCGATCAGGTATTTATGAATTGGGTCAAGCGGGTTTCTACTACACCGGTCTTCTTTTGGCGTTTCAAGGGCAATATGAGTTGGCGCGCGACACGCTGGCCGCGCTTGCCGAATCAGACCCGTCATCACCGTACACCAACGACGCTATCGAGGCAGCTTGGGTGATCGAAGAGGCATTACAATTTGGCGCCGAGTCGCTCGAGACGTTCATGTCGGCGCGACAGTCGGAGATGATCGGAGACACCGTGGCGGTGATCGCCAAACTAGGTGGTATCGTCGCTGGACCGTTGACCGACACGCTCCGTCCCCGAGCCCTATTCAGACTGGGCCAGGCTTTGTACGATTCAGGCGACTTGGACGCCGCCGTGCGGCGGTACAGCCAATTCTTGAAGGAATACAGCGACAATCCGTTTCGGCCCGACGTCCAGCGTTCGTTGGCGGCCGTCTACGAGTTTGGTTTCGAGAACTACGAGCGGGCGTTACGCGAGTACGAGGTGGTGCTGATGGTCTACCCCGACTATGCATTTCTCGACGAGGTGCGAGAAGACGTGCGACGGCTGCGCTTCATCGTGGAGGGCGAGGAATAATGCGGCGCGATTCGAGAGGTCTGATCGTGATAACGGTGGTGGCGTTTGTTGTATTGGTGATACTAATTCCTGCCGCCGCAACCGCCCAAATGGTGCTCGTCCCCATGGATCTCACGCAAACAAACCACCTCAAAGCCTATGGCCACGCGTATCGGGCGTTGGAAAAAGGTTACAACGTCCAGTGGTTGCTCAACTACCGAGGCGGGAGCTTTTTGATGCCGGCGGCGGAGGAACTCATATTGGACGCCAGGCTCAAAGACGTTTCGTTCGAGACCATCAGCGGGTCAGAGCTGGCGGTTATCAGCGCCGAGATTGAGCAAAGCAACATGGAAATTGTCTTGCTCGAAAAGGCGCCGAAGATCGCCGTGTACATACCGCCGGTCGCGCAGCCTTGGGACGACGCCGTCACCCTGGCCATGGTGTACGCCGAGATCCCGTACGAAGAGCTGTTCGACGAAGAAGTACTCGTCGGAAAACTGTCGCAATTCGATTGGCTGCATCTACACCACGAAGATTTCACTGGCCAATACGGCAAGTTCTACGGCGCCTATCGCAACGCCGAGTGGTACCAGAAGCAGCAGCGAGATTTCGAAGAGCGAGCGCAGAAACTGGGCTACGCGAAAGTATCCGACGAGAAAAAGGCTGTTGCGGAAAAAATTCGCCAGTATGTATTCAACGGCGGATTCTTGTTCGCGATGTGTTCGGCTTGCGACACGTACGACATCGCACTGTGCGCACAGGGAGTGGACATCGTCGCGCGGGAGTTCGATTACGACGGTATCGACCCGGGTTATCAACGGCGGCTCGACTACGATCGATGCCTGGCTTTTACTGGATTCAAGCTGATCACCAACCCGTTCGTGTATGAGTTTTCCGACATCGATACCAGCGACTATGTTCGGGCGCGAGGCGCGGAATCTGATTTTTTCACCTTGTTCGAGTTCTCTGCCAAATACGATCCTGTGCCGACGATGCTCACGCAAAGCCACGTCAACGTGGTCAAAGGCTTTCTCGGTCAGACCACTGGCTTTAAAAAGGCTCTGGTAAAGAAAAGCGTCGTGATACTGGGCGAGGACCAGGTCCACAGCGAGGTCAAGTACTTGCACGGAAACTTCGGCCGGGGGACGTTTACGTTTCTCGGGGGGCACGACCCGGAGGACTATCAGCACGCCGTTGGCGATCCTCCCACCGACCTCTCTCTCCACGTCAATTCGCCGGGCTTCCGGTTGATCCTCAATAATGTCTTGTTTCCCGCGGCCAAGAAGAAAAAGATGAAGACGTAACAGACGCCGTCAGCGGACGGCAAACGCCGAACGAGCGACAACGATACCGGAATCTGTGACGATCAGATCGTAGTCGGTGGGTGCAAATGACATCGGCGCGATCCGCAAGTACAGGTTTCCAGAATCGAGATACCCTTCGTCTAAAACCTCGCTCCACACCACGACGTCTGATTTGTCGCGCAGTGAAACTTCGGTTTGCGCCGAAGACCCAAGAGAAACGCTGACTTCGAGCTGCAAAACCATCAGGCGCGTCTCCCGGAATATAGCCGTCGACGGCACCTTGGCGGACTCCACGTTTGCCGTTGGGAGCGACGGTATTGGGAGTATGTCGAAGGACGAACGCTTGACTTCAGATTCACTCATCAACACGACGTCGATCGGCTGGGGGGTGTACGACCGCGTCCCATATTGGGAAGACTGGCGCGTCCCGCGAATCACGAAAATCGCTGCGACTATCAGCACAATAGGGATGAATATCCGCGGTGAACGGAGCCACATAAAAAACGCGTGGACGGGCCGGTCCGGTTTGTCGTAGGGGTGGGGTTCCTTCTTGGGACCTTCGGCTTTCGGCGTCTCCGCTTTTGGCCGCGATGTTTTTACAGGAGTTTTGTGCGGTGGCAGTTCCTGCGCAGCAGCGCCTTGCGCCGTGATCGTGGTGGCTTTGCTGGCAGCTGCGTCTGCCGACGGGGACTTCGGAGGGGGTGATTGTGACGCAGCCTCTTCGTCCATCCATACCACTTTTTTCTTGGGCTGCCGGTTGCGGGCCCTTGCTGCGCATGTGTTCTCTGCGACGCTGGAGAGCCAAGCGCCGAATGAGTTCCACACGTCGGTATAGTTCCGAAGCGGTTCTGCTTCCTTTCTCAAACAGCGCTCGATGGTTTCCTCGACGACCGCTTGCTGCTCTTCCGCCGTCTGCTCGCCCATCGACGGCGTCGGGTGCGCGAGTAACCACTGTCGAGCGTATTCGGCGAACTGTGTGGTCGCCGCCTGCGCGTCGGTTTTCAGCAGTTCCAGGAATTGTGGAAACGGCTGGGCGAAAATCTGATCGAGGTTTTCTTTCTCTTGCGACATGAGAGGTCGTGGGAAAGCCGAACGGTTTACACGAAGGGACGTTTCCTCAACTTGCGACCCCACTCTATCGCCGGCGTCAAAACGTGTCTACACAAATCGGGATACCACGCAGCCGATGGCCGCGGCAAGCGGCCGACATAAGACTTGACACAGGGGCGATATTCAGATGATAATGCCCTATAATGGGGACGGGCGTAACGCCCGAAGGGAACGGGGTTTAGCCGATGGATTCGCCTTCGCAGCGATACGAGGTGATTGTGTGGGAAGGGGCGTGCTCCCTTTCTTCCCGGCTTCCGGTTCCGCGAAACGCCACGCACAACGATCCAGTGACGTAAAGGGAGGTGACGAACCCGGGTGGAGCACGGGACCGCCTGGGACGGTACATGGAGAAAACTTATACAGAGTGCCTCAAGTGCCACGACGGTGTCTTAATGCCCCTGTCCGACTACGGACGGGACGGCGCAACGATCATGTACAAAGCATGGGTGTGTAATAATCCGGAGTGCGGTTTCAATCTGAGAATCGACAACGGAGAAATCAGTATCGGGAGGGACATCAGCACTTCCGTCAAGTAAGCGCGCTTGCGCGCTACCCTG
>CBDVBX010000112.1:0-11140 GCA_965372335.1 uncultured bacterium
GCCGGGGGATAACGCTACGTCTTGCCGTCTTCCTCTTCCAAGAAGCCGTGTTCACGCATCCAGTCGTCGTTGACAAACTTCGTGAGGTAGTTGCGGATCGAGTCTGGTAGAATGGTAAGCGCCTTGCGAACGCCCGGCGTGTTTTTGAGGGCTTCGAGCATGCCCCACACCGCCGAGCCCGAGCTGCCGCCCACCAACAGGCCCTCCTCCCGAATCAGGCGGCGGGCCATGGCGAAGCCGTCCTGGTCGTTGGAGTATATCCACTCGTCGATGTGGTCGTACTCGAGAACCTCGGGGACAAAGTCGTAACCGATCCCCTCGACGTGGTAAGTAAAAACCTCGTCGCGCCCGCCCAAGATAGAGCCCTCGGGATCGATGCCGACGATTTTGATCTTCGGGTTCTTTTCTTTGAAGTACTTCGCCACACCCGCAATCGTACCTCCCGTGCCGGCGCCGATGACGAGCAGGTCCAATGAGTCACCGAAATCTTCCCATATTTCGGCGGCGGTGCCGTAGTAGTGGGCAAGCGGATTGTCCGGATTCTTGTACTGATCGGGAATGATGGAATCCTCGATCTCCTCGTTGAGCCGCTTCGCCACCCCGAGAAGGCTTTCAGGGGAGTCGTGGGGCGCCTCGGTGGGAGTCCGAATGATTTCCGCACCCAACGCCTCCATGACCACCTGCTTCTCCTGACTCATTTTTTCGGGCAGCGTGATGATCATCCGGTAGCCCTTGACGGCGGCCACCATCGCCATTCCCGCTCCGGTGTTACCGCTGGTGGGTTCGATGAGTGTGGTGTTCGGCCCTATTTTCCCCTTCTTCTCCAACTCTTCGATCATCCGTACCGCGATTCGGTCCTTCACCGATCCGGCGGGACTTAGGAATTCGCACTTGGCGTAGAGCTCCACGCCGGTTTCCTTGCCGATGCGATTTAACCGCACAATGGGTGTATTGCCTACGACCTCGAGAATGTTGTTATAGATCATGGTTCCCTTTCGTTCTCCAAATTTTCGGACCACACGAGATTGGCGCTCGGGATCTCTATCAACACCGCTATATGTTTTCGTTCGAGAAACGAACTTTACTGCGAATTTGCACATCTGGCAACCAATTACACGTGTATGTTCTGGCAGTCCGGCATTGTCTACCACGATCGCGAGTCGGGCAGACCGCATCGCCGCGGGCAACACCAACAAACATCTTCATATCATTTGTTGACAATAATTTACCACTATGGTAAAATGCTGCCGATTAGAAAACAGAATCCGATTGTCACGAGCGGCTATCCGCCCTGAATCACCTTTGATTCTCGATTCTTTTGCGAGTCGAGTTGACATGCCCGCCAATCGTACCATACCTCACTGCCTGACCTGCGAGCGTCGAGCCCAAGGGCTGTTTTGCGCGTTCAAGAATTCGCACATGTTGAAACTCGACCGCAAAAAAGTGACCAAGCATTACAAGCGCGGCCAGGCGATTTTTTACGAAGGGACGCCCGCCGCCGCCATCTACTGCATCTATTCGGGAACCGTCAAACTGTACAAGGTCGGACGGGACGACCAGGAGGTCGTTATTCGCCTCCTCAGGGCAGGCGACATCGTCGGATACCGCCCTCTGCTCGCCGGCGAACTGTTCTCGGCGACGGCACAAGTAGTGGAAGATACGACGGTCTGTACCATCACCAAAGAGACGTTTTTCGATCTTATCCGCCAGTATCCCGATCTGGGAATGCGGCTCATGTCAAAGCTGGCCACCGAGCTCCGAGTATCGGAGGATCAATTGGTCGTGAGAGTTCTCGAGTCCGTACCGCAGCGCACCGCGCGCTTTTTGGTTTGGTTTCTCAACGGCTCTCTCGCGGAGGCGACCGATCGCCCGTCGGTCGACGTGCCGCTCCGACGAGATGAAATGGCCCAGATCATCGGAACGACGCCGGAAACACTCTCCCGTGTCTTGAAGGATTTCAAACGCCGTCAGATTATTGACGTCGATCGGCGGCTCATGACCGTGCGAAAGCCCCTGCAGCTACAACGTATTGCCGACCACGGGATTTCTTGATTCGAATCAAGTCTCCGCCTGTCGTGGCTCATCGACTGTTCCTCCATCTGCCGTTACAATGGCGCCCCTGCTACACGTAGACTTGCCCCCGAAAGCCCGGAAAGGAGGTAGACACACCGCAATCGAGGAAAAATCTGCCGAACACTGAGCAATCCCTTGACCCTTTTGCCCCACCGAAGAAGGAGGAACGCAGACCATGATCAAGAATGCTGTCTTACTCATCCTCGCCGCCGCCGTCGCCGCTATGTTTATTCCAATCAGCGCGCGGGCCGACGCACTGACTCCCATGGAAGAACTGGGAAAATCTATGTTCTTCGATAAGATATCTGAGCCGAACTCGATGTCGTGCGCCGACTGCCACGGCCCGTCGGTCGGCTTCACAGGCCCCATCCCGGCGATCAACAAGCACGGCGCCGTCTACCGGGGAGCGGTACCGCAACGCTTCGGCAACCGCAAACCGCCCAGCGCGGCCTATGCCACTTTTAGCCCGATCTTCGATTTCGACACATCGGAAGGGCTGTTCATCGGCGGCAACTTTTGGGATGGCCGCGCGACCGGCGACGAACTCGGCAATCCGGCCGCCGACCAGGCCTTGGGCCCTTTTCTGAATCCCGTTGAGCAAAACAACCCCGACAAACTGACCGTGCTCATGAAAATAGCGGCCTCGAAGTATGCCGGGTTGTGGGATGTCGTGTGGGGAGAGCCGATCAGCTATGCGACACCCGAGGACATAGAAGAAAACTATGGTCGCGTCGGTTTGGCGATCGCCGCGTACGAGGCTTCCAGCGAAGTAAACCAGTTCTCCTCGAAGTTCGACATGTTTTGGTACAACGCAAATGATGCGGGGATGGACGTCACCGAGATCGATATGACCAACTGGCAGAGTTACGGCAGTCTGGGTCTCGATGTAGAAGAACTGGAAGGCTTGGCGCTTTTCAACGACGAAGGCAAAGGCAAGTGCAGCTTGTGCCACGTGCTCGACCCGATCACGGACGGATTCGGAAACGACCTGCCTCCGGTGTTCACCGACTTCAGCTTCGACAACTTGGGTGTATTCAAGAATCCTAAAAACCCGTTCTACAAGATGGACGAAGTTTATCTCGATGACGGCACGCCCATCAACCCGCTTGGTTACGACTGGGTCGATCCCGGTCTGGGCGGCTTCTTGGAGAACCATCCAAATCCCGCGTGGCAAGCCATGGCGGCGGAGAACTACGGCAAGCACAAAGTCCCCACGGTGCGAAACGTGGACAAGCGACCCGGACGCGAGTTTCCGAAAGCATTCTTGCACAACGGCGCTCTCAAATCGCTAAAGGAGGTCGTCCATTTCTACAACACGAGAGACACCGAATTCTGGCCGCCTCCGGAAGTCGCCGATAACGTCAACACGGACGAATTGGGTGATCTCGGGCTAACCGGATTTGAAGAGAAAGCCATTGTGATGTTCATGAAAACGCTTTCCGACGGCTATAAGGCGGGACCCAAAGACACCGCCGAGACGCCGGCCGCGCTTTCGTTCACTGGTCCAAATCCTTTTAATCCCACAACCCGGATTAGTTACCATCTCCCGTCTGACGGTATGGCGCAACTATTCGTGTTCAACGTGAAGGGACAAAAGGTAGCAACCCTCGTGGACACCTGGCAGAAAGCGGGCGGTTACGAAATCGACTTCGTCGCCGACGGGCTGCCCAGCGGCGTTTATTTCGTTCGATTCACTGGTGGAGGGGAGACGTTGACTGCGAAAGCGGTGCTTCTGAAATAGGTCACAATAGTGTCATACAATGCACCTACACCCCGAGGGGCGTTAGCCCCCGAGCGGGTGTAAAATAATACCGGAAGCGAACAACCGCTTTTCGACGTCGGCGGGACACGAGAAAAGCACCGGGTGACAATCATCCGGTGCTTTTCTATTTATACGCTCGGGGAGTCACACCTTCTGCCCATCGACGCGGCCGGGATGCGTAAACACGGTCGCACGCGTTTCGCGTACGAAGGCGCACAACGTGATGTTGCACTTGTCGGCGACGTCGATCGCCATCGATGTGGGCGCGGAGACAGCCGTGATCAACTCGATCCCCGCCCGGGCACACTTGCTGACCATCTCAAGACTCACCCGACCAGACAGCGCGGCGCCATGCCCCGCCGTGGGCACGTCGTTCAGCAGACATTTGCCGACAGCTTTGTCGAGCGCGTTGTGCCGTCCGGTGTCTTCTGCCGAGGAAATGATCTGTCCCTTGGCGTCAAAAATCGCCACCGCGTGCGTGCCCCCGCAGGCGTCGAACAGACTCTGCCTGGCGCGCAACGCATCGTTTACCGTGCGCAGAACCTCGTTCTCGATCCGCAACCCATCGCCCACTCGCGGAAGCGCGTTGATTCTCTCGTCGAGGTTTTCGCTGCCGCACGCGCCGCAAGAGGAGACGATAAGAAGATTTCGACCCGGATCCGCGATTCGGGGGGCTTCTCCGTGAAGCCTAACGCGGATCGTGTTGGGGTCGTCGTCGCATTGCTTGAGGACTGAAACCTGTGCCATGTTATCGATGACACCCTCAGAGTACAAAAAGCCGACCGCCATAGCCAGCTTGTCGACCGGCGTACACAACACCGTGTACGTTTCCACTCCGTCGACATCGATGACCACGGCGGTTTCCCGTACGACGCATACCTCTTCGCTTTCCGGCGGTTTTTTTGCGTCCGTCGTCGAGATCCGTAGCGCTCGCACCGAGGTCACGGGATTGGCGTTCTTTTCTGGTTTGTCCATGGTGGGCTCCACCGACGCCGTTGGTATACGGTGACTTGAAATGGGCAGCGCGACCGCAAATAACCGCCATCACTGCGGCGGCAGCAAACCGATGCCGGCTTTCGGCTCCTTGGGCCGGTGGATGCGGCGGAACTCGAATCCGGCGATGTTGAGCGTGGGCAACGCTCCGCAAACCAATATGGCGTACCTCAGGATCAAGCCACCCATCAGGCCGAGAAACGCGCCGAGCATCAAGACGGGGAAAAACCTGCCCGGGTTCGTGCCGGCATGCGCTCGATACGTGATCAACATCAGTACCAGCGGAACCCCCAACCCCAATATGAAGTAGCCAACGACGAACAAGCGCTTACGCAGAATACGTTCCGCCGACTCTCTCGAGTCGGGATGCCCGTAGGCCGCCTGCAGAAAAAACAGGATAACGAGCACTTCGAGAACCACCAAACCAGCTGCCTCCAGCGCCATCGTCTTTAGCGGCGCCAAATCGGCGCCGGCGTTGAACTGCGCCATGCCGATCATGATCGCGAAATGACCCGTGACCAGCGCTGAAATCACGAACACCACGGGGACAACACCCGACCGCCAAAACGGTATCCCTTTGGACGCGGAGAGTAGTATGCCGGTGTACGCCATCGTTCCGATTGCAAAGATGATCCCCGCCACCGCGATGATGTTCATCGCCAATCTGCCGCCTTCGGACTCGCCAACATCTGTGAACCGATAAAGAACGAGGTGTAGCAAGGACAGAATCATAAAGCAGGAAATGATCAAGGTGCCACGCGCGATCCATGACGTCTTTGGTTTCATCGCGCTGAGGACGGCCTTGCTCGGCGTACCCAAATCCGCAATGAGCAAAATGGTCCCAATGAGAAGTGCCGGAAAAGCGATCCACAGCCCGACTGCCATCGATCGTTCGAGGCCCTCTCCGATAAACCCATTGATAGCGGCGATGGTGTACGCACCGGCGCCGACTCCGCCGAGAAACAGGTATGCCGCGATCAACCAACCCCAATCCTGCTGTAGCTGACCATTGACTTTCGGATCCATATCGCTACTCCCGCTGACTGTTTTTGTCTTTTCCGTTCGTCATCCCCACCACGTGATCAGCGCGGTGCGAGATAATAGACCTTGGGCTTGTTGCCGAGTTCAGGATTCAACACCTGACCCCGCTCTTTTTTGATGAGAATCGACACCTCACTGTTGGGATCGTCGAGGTCGCCGAAAATACGCGCGTTGGCCGAACACGCTTCCACGCACGCCGGCAGTCTGCCCTCGGAAATCCTATCCAGACAGAAATCACATTTCGTCGCTACTCCAACACCCGACTTTTCTTCCCACGCTTTCTTTTGGAACTCTTCCAACGGTGTGAGCTCCAACCCGTCCGGGAAATAACTTTCCCACTCATCCACGCTGTATCGTGCACCGTACGGGCATGCCATGATGCAATATTTGCAACCCATGCACTTGTCTTTGTCTATGGTTACGATCCCGTCTTCCCGCTTCTGGGTTGCCCCGGTAGGACACACCTCCATACACGACGGTTCTTCGCACTGCATACAAAGCACTGGCAGAGCCTGCCGGACAGTATTTGGGAAGGTCCCCACTTCGCTCATGAGAACACGGGCCCAAAACACGCCCGGCGGTGTGTGATTTGCCGTTTTGCACGCCAAGCTGCATGCGTAGCAGCCGTAGCATCTCTTGAGATCGATGACCATTCCGTAGCGTGGCATTTCAAACTCCGTTCGTAACCGTTCTGCGACGTCGTGCTCTTAGTCTCGACCGTCAGTCTGCCTTGTAGATTTTCACTCGCGCGCAAATATCCTGGTTGAATGTGAGAGGATCGGTGTGATCCAGGTCCATCTCCACCAGATCGTTGAAAAACGTCCCCTTCCCCCTGGCTATCGGCATGTACTTACCCCAGTGACCCGCTACCGCGGCGATCGCCAGGTGGTGGGGCTCGATTCCCTCGCTGAGCGACACCCATCCCTTGACGCGATGCCCCTGTGGGTTTTCCAGCCAAACACGGTCGCCATCGGCAATTCCCTTTTCCTTGGCTGTGTTCACGTGCATCTGAATCGCATACACGTTGGGATCTTCTTGCCCGCACTCGTCGAGATACGGGTTTTGTTGCGTCATAGAGTTGCAGTGCATCACCGCGCGCCAATAAAACGTATTCATGTCGTACTCAGGGTTGTCCTCGGTATGCGTAGGACACGGATACCAATCCGCCAGCGCTTTGAAGCGTGACCAATCGAAGTCGAAGAAGTCCTTGCCGCCGTAGTGGTTCCACAGTTTGTCGATCTGCTCTCCAGAGTCGATGAAGTACTCGAAATACACCGGCACCCTCGAGGGGTTAAACCATTTCCAGTACACGTCTTCCTTCTTCTTGGGCCAGGTAAACACGCCCTTCTTGCGCACGGTCTCCAGGCCGTTCTCATCGCCGAAACGGTCTCTCAGCAAGCGGTCGGTGATATCTTCCCAGGAATGAAAGACGCTGCCGTCTTCCACCAGTTTGTTTTTCTCGTCCAGCTCACCGCCGTAGCGTACGCCGATCGAATCGTTCAGCCCCTTGTAGAAATCGCCATGGATGCCGAGGCGCTTGCAGATATCCAACATGACTTCGTTGAAATCGCGCCTTTCGTGCAGAGGTTCAATGACCGGTTGCCGGATTGTCCAGCCCCAGTCGTCCTCGCCCTGCGGATGAGAAAACGTCGAGGGGAAACTCACCGCGGGCGTGTAGCGTTCGAGAAAGCACGCGTCGGGTAACACGATGTCCGCCACCGCTTCTTCGAACTCCGTGATGTAAAGTTGAAACGAAAAGATGAAGTTGAACTTCTTCAGGAAGTTTTCGGTCACTGCCTCGGAGTTGCCCATTGTCATCACGGAATTCGAGCCGAAGTTGATCATGACGTCGGGCTTGTACGGGATTTCGAATCGCTCCAGTATCTCGAACCAGCGGGGGTCGGTGATCGTGAACGCGTTGTAAATCGACGTCGGGAACATGTCGTGCAGATCCAACCGCGTCGGTGGCTTCGGCACGCGCATCGGATAGGGCTTGTGGTCGTACACCCAGGCGCCGGCGACCAGCAAGCCATCGGGGCACGGGTACGGAATCTGGTACGGTTTTCCGGTCTTTTCGTAACCGCTGCTGACCGCGGCCCCCAGTCCCATCGCGCTACCATAGGTGTCGGCTGCGCCGACCATGTGATTGACCATGTCAATCGACAAACAGGTCCAGCCCGAGTTGGTGTGTCCCTGACTTCCTCGGAAGAAATGCGTCGCCACCGGACGTCTGGGAATCTTCTTGGGACCTTTGCTGGTCTGGATCGTGACTGTCGACCCGATCTCGGCCGCTTCGCCGAACTCTTTGGCAATACGAGTGACCGTCGCCGCAGGGACCCATGTGATCTCCTCGACGAACTCCGGCGTGTACTTTTTGACGTGCTCCTTCAACAGATCGAAGGCCGGACGGCATTCGGTGCCGTTGACATTGTATGCGCCGGTGAGCGCCACTTCGTGGGCCTCGTCCTCGTATTCAACCCTGGTGACCGACGGATCGTTGTGAACCTTGGGACAGTTGTCTACAAGGTCCCACACCAGCGGTTTGTTGGTCGCGTCGTCGCGCATGTACCTCCCGTCCGAAGGGCGGATCAGGTACGGGCCATTGGATTTGTACATTAAGTATTCGGCGTCGTAGATGCCGTGGTCGTTCAAGAGCGAATTGACCAGTCCCAGCGCTAGTGCGCCGTCGGTGCCCACTCGGATCGGCACCCACTCGTGCGACTTGGACGCTTGCGAACTCTGGAAGGGATCGAAGACGACGTTCTTGAAACCGCGGGCCCTGGCGTCGGCCACTTGCGTGGCGTTCTGTACGGCGACGTGGCCCGCGCCGTGCCCTTTGGAGCAACCGAAGTTCAAGGCGTAATTGCAGTGCGCGAAATCGGGGATGATCGACCACGACGCGTGCATGATACCGTTCATGAAGTGCGCGCCGTTGCCACAATGCAGACCACCACCGGAAACCCAATAGTTGGGCGTTCCAAAACCTTTCATAAATCCGATGACGCCGAAGCGGATCTCGGAGGCCTGGGTGGTTGTCGCCTGGAAGAAAGCCCCCCGCGGGTCGCGTTCCTTGCACTCCTGCAGCTTTTTGACGACGGTCTCGAGCGCCTCATCCCATGAAATGCGCTCCCACTTAGGGTCAATATCGAGACCCTTTTCGGGGTTGGTACGCTTGAGAGGATAATTCACCCGATAGGGGTCGTAGAGAAGCTGTGGTGCGGCAAGGCCCTTGGCACAGATATGGCCTCTTCCGGTGGGTGCGTCGGGGTTCCCCGCAACTTCGGTGATCACACCGTTTTGGCGGCGAGTCTTGATGCCACACATGCAGTAGCATTGTCCGCAACTGGTTGGGATCCAGACATCCTCCTCGACTCGATTCTGAGTGGTTACAGCCATGGGTCGCTCCTGATTCGAAGGGGATACGTTCGGTGACAAGCCTCCAGTGTCCGAGTGAAGCTCGTCACCAGGCAAAAAAACGCCGAAACGGTTCACAATCAGACCAACCGGATGTCAAAGTCCACAATTTGTTGGCCCGGTGTGTCATGTTTGGTATTTTTGGCTCCGTTATTCTTTATATCGGATTCTACATTCAGTACAACTCGAGGTCAAACAGTTTCAAGATTCTTTCTTTGGAAGTGTGACGCCGACTGATGACCTGTCGTGTGCCTTTAATGGATGACAGTCATTTTTCGTGTCAACAAATGCCCGCCGATTTGCAACTTCACAAAATAAACACCGGAAGGAACTCTTCCTCCCCTGCCATCACCGCCATCCCAGAAAAACACGTACTTCCCAGGCGTCCTGTGACCACGGATTAGCTGTGCGATCCGCCGACCTGCGGCGTCATACACCGACAGTTGCACGTCTCCGCCAAGTTCGAGCGAATACTCAATATGGGTACCGTTGACAAACGGGTTGGGCGCGACGCTGATCGATGCGGGCGGCCGGGGGGGATCCCCTACAGACAAGGGTGAAGGATAGACCAACGCGTCGGCCGTGACGCGGAAACTGTCAAAAATCACCGACGTGGCGTCGGTTGTGCCATTATTCTGGAGTGAGAAGGAGAGAAACGTCACATCTTCCGCATTGTGATCCGCGAGATAGATTAATACCCCTCCATAATAGCCGGCGACTACCGAACCGACGCGCAAAATTCTGAGTGTCCCGCTCGTCGACGTATCCGGCTGTTCTCCTCGCCACTCCTCCGGCGGATCCTCCCACACGTGATAATTGTGACCCGCCCAAATCTCGTCGCTGCGAACGACGCTAAATGACTGCCCCCCAAAAGTCGCGTTCAGTTGGATTTGATTTCCGGGTCGCCCGTCGATCCGATCGATTTGCGCGTTTCGAAAATCGACAGATACGTCGAAGTCCCCAACCACAATCGGCCGGAACCGAACGTGTAACATCTGAAGTGTATGAGCGCCGCCAACCGGTTTGCTGACATGGATATCACCCTGCGTATCGTCTACAGTGTAGAGCGATGTGTCGAACATCACTTCCCAGATCGTGGTGTCGATACCAGTGGAAAATCCGTAAAAATGATTGATAGCGAAGACCGGACGAAAAAAAAGAATTACGAATACTACGGCGACGGCGCGCACAATACGTCGTGACGTATCCTTCATTGTGGTTCCCTCTTTATCTGGGAATGACAACCTCCATCTGTGGGTTTGACGCCGGCCCGACCGGGCTTGCGTCCTCACCTAGCAGAATTCGTTAAGGAGCCACATATTATACCAGAAAGCGCCGGTATCAGTCTACCGGCGCTTCGGATGAATTCTCCCTATATCCTTTCTGTCTACTCGCGGCAAACGTTGTTTTGACGCTAGCGGACCAACGCACCTGTGAAATAAGTAAATGCGTAGTCAGCGGTATTTCCGTACACTTTGGTAGGAGGCGTGGCGTCGTTGACGAAGGCCCAAAGCTCGACGATGTGTCCGGCGGCAAGGTAAGTAGTGATGCTGACGGTCACACTTTCACTGGTGCCACTGGTGTAAGATTGTATTCCGACGTAATTCTTCGACTGAATTCTCAGGCGCGCCCGGATCAGACTACCCATGTCTATATTATCGAATAGAACCCCTGCATGGAACGTGTAAATTCCGGACACCGGGGCAACAAACCGACCCGTGCCGACTTCGAATCCCCCGCCGACGTTGCCCCAAACCGCGGTATCGTTTATTAAGTCAACTTGGTACGAGGTGCCATTGGCCGGCCAGTCGTATGCGGCGTCGCGTTTGACGGAAAAGTAAACCTCCTGTGGAGCGC
>CBDVBX010000113.1:0-11018 GCA_965372335.1 uncultured bacterium
CCCGTTAGTCGTAGCGAGCGACGAACAAAGCGCAAGAAAAGCAAAAATTCACGTGTAGCCAGCAAGTCAAAGAAAGCCGACCCGAAAGAAACCTCGCGGTATATCAACCCGGCGACTCGAGATGCCGTTTATAATCGAGACAAAGGCAGATGCAGGTACGTCGGATCGAACGGCAAGCGCTGTGAGTCAAAGTGGGACTTGGAGATACATCACGATGAAACGCCATTTGCGAGGGGTGGCGGCCATTCGCCGAGAAACCTCAGGCTGCTGTGCGCCGTGCATAACAAACTGGACGCAGAACGCGTGTACGGCCGCCGGCACATGAAGAAATACTTCAAGCAGCAAGAGTAGTGTGTAGTCAACGAGCCCTGGTGCAAAACGCTCGGGCACAGCGCCCGACCAAGTGGAAACGAGGGGACGGTTTTATGCGAGTATCATGGATCCGGAAAACACATCGCTTATTGGGTCTGATCATTGGGTTGCAGCTGCTCTTGTGGACTTTGAGCGGGCTTTACTTCAGTTGGAACGACATCGAGAAGGTCCGCGGCGAACATCTCGCCGCTAGCCCGGCCGCACTGGCGCTCAATGACACCACGATTCTGTCCCCCGACGTCGTCGTTACATTATTGACACGAAGGGTCCCTGCGATCGAAAAGATCATGAGCATCTCACTTCGGCCTCTTCTGAATGACCCGGTTTATGAGATTAGATACTCCGTGGATGGACAAATCCGCTATGGGTTGGCGGACGCGCGAACCGGCGCGTCCCGATCACCTCTTGGCAGAGACGAGGCGGTGGCGGTTGCCCGAGAAGATTTTGTTCCGGATGCGGCGGTTTTGAAGACCGAGCTGATTGAAGAAGTGGGCAATCACTCCGAATACAGAGACCGAGAGTTGCCCGCCTACCGGGTGGAGTTTGACCACCCGTCGGGAACTCGCGTGTACGTATCCGCCGATCGCGGCATCGTGACCGCTCGCAGGAACAACACGTGGCGTGTTTTTGATTTTCTGTGGATGTTTCACATCATGGATTATAAGACACGTGACAATATCAACAATCTGATTTTGCGCGTGTTGTCGATTTTGGGCGTATCGACTGTCGTCAGTGGCTACCTGCTCTGGGGATTCACGTCTCGATTTCTCCGTCGACGTCTTAATCTTAGAACACGAAATTAAGAGCTTTACACGTCGCTCCCCAATACATAAATTGGAATTGGGGGTTGACCTTGAGATTTTTCGCTACGTTTCTGCCGCTCGTTCTACTGATTCCATTCCCCACACAAGCAGACCCCGAATTCGTAAGCTCCCAGGGGTATTGCTTTGCGCCCGTTTGCAGTTCGACCATCCGGATGTCGCGGGCAATCGTGGACATCGACTTCGGTGAGCGTTTCTCCGACGATTCGCACAACCGGCGGGTGCGCACGAACGCGCGCTTTCACATGCAAAACGACGATTTGGACACCGTTGCGGTCGACGTCGGTTTTCCTGTGCGGACTATGTGGCTAGACGGGGACGAGAGCGATCCCGTGAATCAACGGATGGCCAAAGCGCTGCAGCTGAACGACAAATACGGGATGTACGACTTCCTCGTTTCCATCGACGGCGGTCCCGTATTCGAACCCTCACCTACCATTGTGAGGGGCGCATTCGATTCGTGGCTCGATGTCGACCACCTGTGGTACGGATGGGAGATGACATTTCCACCCGGAGAGACGGTCGTGGATGTCGAGTTTCAGATGTGGACGAACAGTGCTATTAGCGGCGTGCTTCAGACTACCTCGTACAGTCTGGCGCCGGGACGGTTTTGGAGAGACAACATTGACGAAGTGGTAGTCACCGTCCACCTCCCGACAGAGAACGGCGAATCGGTGTTGGGATCGTCATGGCCCCCATACTACACGCAGAATGACAACGTGTTGCGATGGCGGTGTACCGACTGCAAGCCCGATGTACACGACTATGTCGTCGCGGGATTTGTACCGCCGGAGGTAATCTCGGAGCTGCGCTCATTGGAGCGGCGAGAAAAGGACGATCCCGACGACGTAGATATCTTATGGGAATTGGTCAACAAATATCTATACGCGGCAAACAAAAACGGACCAGCGGCTGGCGACTATCCCGATTTCGCTAAGTTGGCGGAAATTCGATTGGACAGACTGGTGGAAATCGATCCGTCGAACTGCGAAGCCTGGCAGTTGTATCTACAGAACTATTACCGCATGCGGCGTTACGCTTTTGGTACGTCTCACTATGACAGGTTCGAGATTAGGGACAGGCAGCGTCTGCTGATTGAAGAGGCCTACGACAACTGTCCGGAGGCGGAGGATATTCGGTTGTGGCACAAACTCATCATGGAGGAACGGTGGGAACCGCTGGAAAATTTCGGGTTTTCGATCCGGGAATACCACGGCGAGCCAAGAATTGTTGTGATTGATTCCGGGCGGAGAAGAATGCCGTACCTTAGCCCGCGCGAGGAGAAAATATTGGCCAGGTATTACAAGCGGACCGAATCTGAAAACGGCAAAGGAGTCTATACTCTGAAATCCAAGAGACTGTCTGCGCGAGACAGATGGAGGATACTGCGGATCCTGGAAATGCGCGGTTTCTATCGTTACGAAAGTACCGATTCTCTACGGCAGTATTACGACCGACAACGCTAACGGGAAGTCACTCGCCGGCCTCGACGAGGACCACAATCGTCGCCTTTGCGCTTCCCGCCTGCGCGCCGCCGGTGCGGAAGCACGCCACCTCGGGGAGATCCTTGAGGACGGCGTGGAGGGCCTTTTGGGCCCTGCCATTGGACGTGCCGTGGACGATTCGAACCTGGTAGATCCGGTTCTCACGGCAGCTGGCGAGGAATTTCGGTACGATTCGCCGGATCTGCCGCTCCCCGCCCACTGGAAGCGGCAGAACGGCATCGCCATTGGAGAATATCGCGCTCATGTTTCCGTATTGGCTGATGGTGATAGGACTTAGCTACCTCTAATTCAAATCCCAAACATTTGCGCCGCTTGGGTTTCAGCGGCGGTGCAAATGTAATGTACTCCCGTTATATATAAAGATGCAACGAAAAAGTTGGTAAAGGGACAATAATTATTTTCTGTTTACAACTCCACCTCTAGCAACTCCGCCAGTTCTGTGACGGTCCGATCAAAACGCTGCAGCGCCGACTCAATCGCGTCCGGTTTGGCGAGATCCACACCGGCGTCTTTTAGTAGCTCCAAGGGCGCCTTGCTGCAACCGCCCTTCAGCATGCCGAGGTAATCATTGACGGCCTCGTCACCCAGTTTCTTCACTCTTTCGGCAATTGCGATGCCGCTGCACAGACCGGTCGCGTAGCTGTACACGTAGTATTTGAAATAAAAATGAGGGATGTAAGCCCACTCCATGCCGTCGTTCTCGTCCACCGTAAACCCCGGACCGTAATAACGTTGCACCAGATCGCGGTAGGTCTCGTCGAGCAGTGCGGCTGTGATGGGCCGGCCCTCTTCCACAAATCGATGCCCCGCGCGCTCGAACTCCGAGAAAAGCGTCTGGCGATAGATCGTCGTGCGCATGGTCTCCAGTTCGGCCGCCAAAATGCCGATTCTCGCATCCTTGTTCGGGGCGTTGGCGACAAGATAATCCGATAGCAACGCTTCGTTGCACGTCGAGGCGATCTCGGCCAGAAAGGCCACGTAGCGATAATTTTGATAGGGCTGGTTAGCCATCGCCAGATGGCTGTGCAGGGCGTGGCCGTATTCGTGGGCGAGAGTGGACATATCGTCCAGGCTGTTCTGGTAGTTCATCAGCACGTAGGGATGGCGGCCGTACACGCTGGCGGAGAACGCGCCGCTGCGCTTGTCGTTACTGGGGTAGAGATCCAGCCAGCCGTCTGCGGGATTCAGTCCCTCGACCAATAGCTCACCGTAGTCATTGCCCAGCGGTGCGAGCGCTTCGGTGAGGATGCGCATCGCCTCGGCAAAGGGCACATCCATCTCGGCAGCCGCCACCATGGGCACGTAGAGGTCGTAGATGTGAAGATCGTCGAGGCCCAGGACCTTTTTGCGCAGCGCCACGTAGCGGTGCAGGGGATCAAGATTGGCGTTCACCGTATTGATCAGGTTGTCGTGAACGGCCGTGTCGAGTCCGTCCTTGTCCATGTAGGCTTCGAGTGCAGTGTCATAATGACGGGCCCGGGCGTACAACACGTCCAGCTCGAACTGGCCGCTCAGTGTGGCGGCGAAGGCGTGCTGGAATTGGCGCAGCGTGGCGAAGAACGCGGTCATGGTCTCGGCGCGCACGTCGCGATCCGGGGAAGCGCGGAAGCGGCCCAGATTGGCCAGGGTCAGCTGTACTTCGTTGCCCTCCGCGTCGTGGATCACAGGCCAGGCGATGTCCGACATGAGGGCGCGGAACGTCGCCTCGATGTCGCTGGGGATCTCGTTCAGATCGATCTCGGCCCACAGGTTGTCGCCGGCCAGCTGCAGAACGCGTTCGACGTCCGGTTCCAGTACTCGGCTGCGGCGGCGGAGCAGGTTGTCCAGGTAGTTGCGGTACTCGGCGGGCCCGTCCTCGGCCGCGTACGTCATCGCCATGGTTTTGTCGTTCATGGCCAAAACCTCGCCGCGGATGAAGCCGGCAGCGGCCATCAGTTCCTCCATCAGGGACAGACCGCGTTGCAAGCTTGCCTGTCGGTTCTCATCGGTCAATTCGGTCATGAGGGCGAGGTTGGCGTACTGCTGCACGTGGCTGGCTCGGTCGTGCAGGTCGAAGTATAGAGCCAGACACTTGTTCAAGGCGGCAGGGTCGTCCAACTTGCCCTGGTACACGGACAGCCCAGGGATTTCTTCGCCGAGTTGCTCCAGCGCCTTCTCCCAGTCCGCGTCCGATGCAAAGAGCGGCCCCAGATTCCACTTGTAGATATCGGGTATCTGGTCGCGGCTATCATTGGCGTCGGGCGTGTATTCGGGAAGTTCGCCCGCCTGAATTGGGACGACCAGAACGAAGAGTAATAACAGGGCAGTTATCGCAGCGAGCTTGTAGCGTCGCGGGAACCGAAGCATGGAATATCTCCTGGTATGGGTTGACTTGGGTCTCCATCGAATTCTTCGTGTACCCGCTATGATATACCCTGCGTCCCGATAGTCGAGTTCGAATTTTATCCAATTCGGGTGCCCGGTCTTTTCAGTCCTCGCCGCTTGGCTCAGTCGACCAGCCGTATTCGTTGACGGCGGCTGCTACGATTTCCATGGCGAGCAGGTTTCCCATGGCGCCGTTGGTCATAATAACGATGCCGTTTCCCGAATTCGGATATCCCATGAGCCAGCTGCTTGCGCCCGGAAGATTGTCGCCTGGGTGAAGAAAGGAGAGTTCTTGACCATCGCCATGCAGAAAAACGCCCAGCCCCTCGCCGATCGGTAGACCCAAGATCGAGGGATCGAGTTCCACTTGCTGGTGGAACATCTGTCGTACCATCTCTTGCGACAAAACTCGCTCGGAGATTCCTTGATAAGCGAGGACCAGTTCGATGGTAAATAGCGCCAGGTCAGAGGGGGTGGTCAGGAGACCGCCGTTGGCCACGGCCGTAGGATGCAATTCAGGTTTGTGGGCCATCCCTTGTGCGTCATGCGGTAGCGCCTCGTTCTTTCTGAGTTCCCCATCGCCGGGCCCAGGGGGCTCAAATGTACTGGAAGTCATCCCGAGAGGATCGAAGACTGTTTTTCTGGCTATGTCCGGAAACGACTCGTTTGCCACATCTTCGAGGATTTGTTGAATTACAAGATAACCGAAGTTTGAATACTGCCACTTGCTGCCGGGGGTGAATTCGATGACAGCCGCCTCGTTCTGGGCGGGAGCTTCACCGTTGAGAGTCTGAACCAAGCTGGGCGCGCGCCCCTCTTCCCAGGAGAACCCGCCGTCTGGCCTGTTGAGCCCCGCCTGATGCGTTAACAGCAAGCGTAATGTAACCTCGCGAAGTTCGGTGAAGGAATTCTCCGGAATCTTCCATGAGGTCAGTTTTTCGTTCACATCGTCATCCAAGTCGAGCAGTCCTTGCCCGACAAAGCGAAGCGCGATTGCGGCAACGACCAATTTGCTGGTCGAGGCGGCTTCGAATAGTGTTTCTTCATCAACCGTTACACCGCCATCGGCCTTCGTTGTTCCGTATGCAGCGACCCAGCTGAGTTCGCTATTACTGATTACGGCAATGCTCACACCGGGGATTTTGTAGTGTGCCATTCGTTCTGAGAGTGTCTTTAATTCATCTGTCTCGATGTTACCGGGGTGCAAACTGGCCATGGGAGACGTGAAGACCACGAGAGTGTTTTCAATCTTCGTGATTTCTTGATCGATCTGGGAATTCTCGCCAGCCGGCAGGTCCTCCGGCAGGCTGATGACAAATAAAAACAACAAACACAGTACAATGCAAAACGCGCGCATCGTGTATCTCCTCTTGTCTCGGGGCTGGGAAATTTTCCGGCTTGAATTGCCGAACGCCGTGTCCGCTAAAATATAGGACAAGGAACCTGGCGCCCGTGTTTCACCGACTTTTGTGTGCCGCGGAGGAGTTCCGTTAAGTCCATTGCATATATGCGTTTGCCCTATACGATTCAGGTGCGGTATACTCCATTCGCGAGATCGATGGTACCTGTGAGGTGAAAAAGGCAGCATGAAATCGAAGACAAAGATTACGCTATCATCCGTGTTTGTTCTGATGGTGGCCGTCGCTTTGTATCTCTTTTATTCAATAGGCAATCGGACGACTTCTCAAAACTCGGAAAAAAGATATAACGTCGTCATCATCGTCTCTGACGCGTTACGCCAAGATGTCGTTGGTTGCTACGGCGGGGTGGCCAGAACGCCGAATATTGACTGGCTGGCGAGCAACGGGATCCGATTCGAAAACTCCTACAGCACATCTCCTTGGACGTCACCGTCCGCCGTCAGCATGTTTACGGGTAATTACGCGACGTCATACGCGTATTCGCGAGAGGGGAGATCCAAAAAAAATCCGGTCTCGACAAAGACAGAGGATTTATACGTGCCACAAATTTATGTCCCTCATAGCGAGTATCTGTTGGCCGAATCTCTGAAAGACTTGGACTACATCACCGGAATGCAAAATGAAAATGTCAACGCATCGCTTCATAACAATCTGCAGGGACTCGACTCTATCCCGCAGCACGAGCCGTCAAAGCAGACAGCCGATAGTATCAACACGATCATTGGAGGCGGCTTAAGTGATTCGTGGAACGAATCGAAAGCGTATTGGGATTCGTTCTACTTTTTGAGACATCTGCTAGATATCGATGCCGAGAAGAGTTTTTTCGTGGCCCACTGGATCTTGGATCCTCATTCGCCGTATTCACCCGTGGAGAAATTCGCCTCTAAGATTGTCGTCGACGAATCAAAACTCCCCGTGCCCAAGCATTTCTACTGGACAAAAAAGTACGATCGATCGCTGTGCACGCCGCCGGAGCAGAAATTCATCAGGGACCTATATATCGCCGAAGTGGAATCTATGGACGAGAGAGTCGGGTTCGTTCTCGAGATGCTGAGACACAAAAAGCTATTAGACAATACCTACGTAGTCTTCACGTCTGATCACGGCGAGCAATTCGGCGAACACGGCCTCTACGAGCACGGAGGTCACGGGATCGGGTGTCATTATTATGAGGGGCTCATGAGAGTGCCTCTCATCATCGCGGGGCCGGGACTTCCCCGGGACAAAAGAGTAACGCAAAAAGTGACCTTGCTAGGATTGATGCCTACATTGAAAGATCTGCTCGGCGTTGAGTACGAAAACGACATGCAGGGCCAGAGCTTTAGGCCGTTGTTCGATGGCGACGACATGGAAATTAAATATCTCTACTTCGATGACGTTCAAGAGCACGATCAAACGGATGCGTTGATAGAAAGCAGTTACAAACTAATCACCCTCAAAAACGGCGGGTTTGAACTGTATGAGCTAACAGCCGATCCTCGGGAAGAAATCAATTTTGCCTCTCGAAATCCCAAAACGGTGCAATCGATGATTCAAAAGATCTTGACCATGCGTGACGAGAACGCGCAGAGAAGGGCACGGAATTTGGCGGCACTAGGTGATAGTCTAGATCTGATGTCCGAGCAAGAGAAAAGAATAATCCTCAAGAAATTGAAGGCTTTGGGATACGTGCAATAGTATTCGTCGAACCAAATCGGCATTGCCTGCAAATCACAGATCTAACCTTGATCAGTCAGAAATGGTGACTGGCGCCCGGTCTGGGTTCGCGGCCACGAGTCTCTGACGGATCAAGGCTAACTCATAATCACTTCACATAGACCACTTTTTTCGAAACGCTGAAATGCGGCGTCCTCACCCTCACGATGTACACGCCCGATGCGACCGGCTTGCCGTTATTATTGGTGCCGTCCCATGTTAATGGTGTCCAGCGGTCATCCACGACGCCGCTCCAAATCGACTTGACCAGCCGACCGGCGACGTCGTATACGGCCACATCGAGGTGTTCGCGATTCTTGGCTTCGACCAGAATGTTCACAGAACCGTTGAACGGATTCGGAAATGTCACTACCGCGACATCACGGCCGCCAGTCGGCGCTATGTCAACCGACACCAGATAGTCGCCGTCGCGGCGGAAAGGCACTGACTCACCTTCGCACACAACGGATGTCGCCTCCGGCGCATATATACGAAAATCGGCCTCAGGTCGATCGATATTCACCGTGCTTCCGGACAGCGCTATATCCAGCCCGCGGTCAGTCACTGTGACGAGTGCGTTTCCGTTAATTTCAAGGCTGGTGACATCTAACAACAGGTAGCGAGCGACGCGTGGACCATTCTTCCGTATCAGCGCCGTTGCCGCATCCGTGGTGACACCGGCGTATTCGATGATCTCTGCCGAACGGTTGTGCAAAAATACGTCCGAAGGAGTAGGACTCGGACCGCCGGGCCATTCGAGAGTGAAGACTTCTCCCCAAGTGACAGATTCCGTCGCGTAGACGGGGTGTGGTACCGCGTCATTTCCCAGCAGCCACAAAAACACGAAATTCGATCTGGTATCGACCGCGGACAGTGAAATGACGGTACCGTCGGGATCATCGTGGCCGTTTTCAAAGACGGAAGTCCCAGTTGTCAATGAGGCGAATTCCGGAGCGACTACGTGGATATCCATGCGACCGGAGGCGCCGGCGATCCGTATGGGATTCGCCGACACATCGACGGCGTTGGCCTGGTCGGTGTGCATCCGCCACTCGTACGTGTGGAGTCCACCGTCCTTGTCGACGTCGTCCATCAAAACGAAGTAAGGCGGGGTGTCATCGCCGTGCACTACGACGAAGCGCCGGTGGGCGTACTCGACTGGGTTTCCGCCGTCGTATCCGCCCGACCAGTCGTTTTCCGGAAACGGATATCCGGGGCGATTGAACTCGCTGTAGGTGTTGTACGCCGCGGTCGCGTCGCCCATGATGTAGTCGGCAAAATCGCTCGAAAAATAGTCGGCAATTTTGCCATCCGTGCCGAAAACAGCGCCGGCGTTGTGCTGACCCTTGCCGTCGATGAAGATCATGTTGTGCGCGTCGCTGTCCCTGCCGGGCGATTCGAATCCCTGGTCGATCGCCAGCTTCTCGCCGTAGCCGTAAAGGGTGAAGTTGTTCTGGTCCTCCTGCGAGTGACCGCCATGGAACTTCCCCGAAAAAAAGCTGAACACCACGTCGTCTGAGCTTTCACCGATCTGCCATCCCGATCGGAAGTAGTACAGCCCGCGGTCTTTCCACAGGAATCGTTTGGGCAAAACGTCTCTGGGATGGACGGGTTCGAGATTCCGATTCCACAACATGGTCGCGGCCGGGTCGGCAAGTTCACCGGAGTCGTGGCCGTATTCCGGCCCGACGAGCCTCTCCCACAGCCACGCCGATAGACCGCTGTTCGATTCCGTCTGCATCCAGTCGAAATAGGTGTGGTGCCGCGAATACGGGTAGTTGAGCGAACCGGTGTCGTTGATGTTGTTGACTTCCGCGCCGCCGTTGGGAAGCAATGAAAACGCCACCCAGTTCTCCATATTCCGGATGCGTGAGTTGGCCGAGTAGTCGTAACCGTCGTAGCGTTTTCTCGCCCAGAAGTAGTAGCACAGATGCCGCATGCACCACCCCGCGTACATCGCTCCTTCCTTGTAGGACCCATCGGGATCGAGCTGGTATTCGAGCCAGTTTTCGATATAGTCGTCGGCCATCGCCAGCGCAGCTTCTATCCTCTTCGGGTCGGTCTCGCCGTCGAGGCAGATAGCGCCCAGACCCAGCGCTGAAGCGATCATCATCGAGATGTTCGAGAGATACGGCCGGTGTTTCCAGTATTCGTAAGCGCGTGTGGTGAGCATCGAGTCTATGTAGCTCTCGATCTCCATCCGGATCGCGGCGCGCGTGGAATCGGGGGCATCCTGGTAGAACGAGTCGTATCCGAGCGCTAGCCCGCGGAGCCTTAGCGGCGCGTAAAACACGTTGGCATTGGGCCGGTAGTTATCGGCGGTGTACTCGACCAGTCGGCGACCGAGGTTTCGGGCGGTGGTATCCGGCGGTGATTCCAGCCACGTCAGCATGCACAACAGGGGAAACACGCCCACGCCATATGAATACGCCAACATCTGTTCGTCGTCGTAGGCTGGGTATACATTTTCCAGCAGATGACGCCCGTACGCGTACGCGTCATCGTCGTACCCTCCATCGCGCACTTTCTGAATCAAAGCGGGAAGCTCTTCGCGCGTGAACAAGATTCGTGGATGATGGACTGTATAAAGCGAATCAGCCAGCGAAGGGGAGACGGTGGACGGACTGCCCTCGACGGAATGCGGCTCGAATCCGAGAAGGGAAGCGATCAAGAGTCCAACCAGCCACGCGCCGTCTCTTTGGCGACGGGCGGCTCGCGCGTGGGGGACGTACTGTGATCGTGGTGCACGGATACTCATGTGGTACAGGGGTTGTTGGGGGCGGCGTGTCCAGTAAGTATAGCGAAGAATAGCGGGTATGTCCCCCCTAATTGACGTCGAG
>CBDVBX010000114.1:0-10966 GCA_965372335.1 uncultured bacterium
AAACAAATGGTGCGAGGAGGTGGAATTGAACCACCGACACACGGATTTTCAGTCCGTTGCTCTACCGTCTGAGCTACCCTCGCACCGTTTATTGGGGATCAGGATTGAGATAGTAAGTAAATACGACCCCGTGGTCAACCCCCAATTTCCTTGCGCACTGTGCCGTATACTGTTATGTTACTATAGGTTAGCGAGCTGCCCGCATGAACATCCGAGCACTTCCGGACGCCCGCGGGCAACGTGATTTTTACCCGGTGGAGCGGTCGTTCGTTTTGTGTTACAACTGTGAGTATCTCCAACCACATCAAAGGAACCGACATGACAGCACACGAAGACATTGCCATCATTCCCGCCCCCCACCGTCTTCGGCGTTTGACCGGTGCGTTTACGCTTACCAACAGCACCAAGATTTTGACCGAACCCGAGAACGAAGCGTTGGCCGACATCGGGAAGCGATTGGCGGACAAACTGAACGCGTCAACAGGATTCCAGATCGTATCCGACACGTCTTCGCAACCGGAAGCACCCAAGGGAACGATCTTCATCACCACCAAAAGTGAAAAAGCTATTGGTGGCAAAGAAGGTTATACATTGGAGGTCCTACCGAAAGCGATCACGATCACTGCGACCACCGCTGCCGGCGTCTCGCACGCGGTACAAACGCTGCGCCAGCTCTTCCCGCCAGAAATCGAAAGCGCCAGGCCAGTCGATCGATCGGTGCCCTGGACCGCGCCTGCCGTCCGCGTGGAAGATAAGCCCCGGTTCGAGTGGCGAGGCCTTCTGTTCGATAGCTGCCGGCACTTCTCAGGAAAAGACTTCATTTTCAAAACGCTCGACTTGTTAGCGTATCACAAACTGAATCGGTTTCACTGGCATTTGACCGACGACCAGGGGTGGCGGATCGAGATCGAGAGATACCCGCGTCTCACTGAAATCGGGGCGTACCGGGCTAACAGCGACGGTCGACGCTACGGCGGCTATTATACCAAGGACGACGTCCGCGAAGTCGTCGCTTACGCCGCCGACCGCGGCATCCTCATCGTTCCGGAAATCGAAATGCCGGGCCACTGCGTGGCCGCGTTGGCCTCCTACCCGGATTTGTCCTGCACGGGCAGATCGATCCCGGTCGCTTCGGAGTGGGGTGTATTTGAGGACGTCTTTTGCGCGGGCAACGATAGAGTATTCGAATTTCTGGGGGCTGTCCTCGCCGAGGTGGCCGAACTGTTTCCGGGGCCATACATCCACATCGGCGGCGATGAGGTCCCGCGCAACCGCTGGAAAGAGTGCGCGCTGTGTCGCACACGGATTGAAGACGAGGACTTAAAAAGCGTCGACAATCTTCATTGCTACTTCGTCAACCGCGTCGAACAGATACTGGCTACGCTGGACCGCAGGCCTATCGGCTGGGACGAGATCTTGTGCGATGATCTGCCCCCAGCGGCGATGGTACAGGCGTGGCGGGGTATGGACCGAGCAGCGAAGTCGGCTCGCCTGGGACACCCGACGATCGTGTCTCCTACCAGTCACGTCTACTTCGACTATGGTTTGGACAAGATTAACCTGGCGAAAGTGTATGAGTTCGATCCCATACCCAAAAAGTTGCCGCCGATGGCGACGAGCCGGATACTCGGTGGCGAGTGCGCGATGTGGACAGAGCACGCGCCGGGCGATAGGATCGAATCAAAACTGTATCCGCGGATCGTGGCGTTGGCCGAGCGGCTGTGGTCACCGTCTGGGAAACTGTCGTACGAGGATTTCCACCGTCGGCTGCAAACGCACTACCATCGCTTGGAGTTGCTCGGCGTCGAGTACGGATCCGAATCTGCAGCCGAATAAGAACGCGAGAAACTGTTGGAGAGACCCGCCTAACTAAAAAAAAAAAGATCGAGGGGGTTGGGTATATTGAACCCCCTCGATATGTGCGCCGGAAGGCGGGAGCTCCGGCGCGGCACGACACCCAGCCAGCGTGAAAGCGTTTTCAGAGGTGCTTGGACCGATCGATCAGCTGGGCACCAGATCCAGCAATCTGCTCATTTCGTCGAGCAGCCCTTCCAGGTCAAATGGTTTGTACAGACAAGCGTCCGCCTTCGACCACGTGGACACGAAATCTTCTCGCAGCTCGTTGTCCAGTTTTCTCGCCGTTATCAGTAGAATCTTGAAAGGATCCAGTTTCCCGGCCTCCATATCCTCCTTCAGTTGGCGCGAAACTTCGTAGCCGTTCTTCCCCGGTAGCATCACGTCGAGAATCATGAGCGCGTATTTCCCCTTCCGTGCTCTGTCAACGGCGGTCACACCGTCATACGCGACATCTACGAGGTATCCTCTCAATTCCAGACTGTATTTAATGGTGTCGACAATGTCTTGCTCATCGTCGACCAATAATACTTTGAGGCTCTTCATGTAAGCACTCCCAAGTGAGGTTCGTTGGGTTTAGCTCCCCAGATCAACTACGATCGATTCGATTTCCGACGCCATTCTGTCTGCCATCGACCGCACCAGTCCCTTGCGCGCCGTTTTCATCCGATACATCGCGATGTTGCACAATTGCACGAAGGAGCCGTTTCCCCCGGGCGCGACCTCGGCAGGCGAGGAACACGCTCCCAACGCACAACCATCAGACACATAAGATCCATCGTCGCATTTTTCGAATTGCTGACCGAAGAGGTCCGCCGGATCGGGTTCTTCGCCCTCTCCCTGTTCGAGTAACAGAGCGAAGGCGATTTCTTTGTCGATTGTCCAAACGTGAAACGGATTTCCCATTGTGGATTCTCTGCTCGGGTTGACCGTTGGTGTCCGCCGCCACGAACTGCAGATGTCTTCCCAGTTTTCACCGTCCAGTTTTCCCAGCGCAAAAAACGACACCCGACGCCTGGCGCCCAGCGAACTGTTCACCAAATCGCTCGCCTGTCGCATGCGCGACAACACGCACGCCGTGTGCCGGTCTTGCGGAATTAAAACTGTCACTTTGGTGCCGATACCGAGCTGACTCACGATGTCCAGCCGGCCGTCCTGCGCCTCCACCAGCGCCTTGGAAATACTCAGTCCGAGATGCGCTCCGCGTCCATGCCCCGCATCACTGGTGCGGTGGTATCGATTGAATAGGTGATCGAGCGTCTCGTTGCTCATCCCCAAGCCTGTGTCCTCGACGACGATTTCCAACAATCGGGGTTCACCCAATGCATCCCACGGTAACAGCCGCAGATCTTCGCTCACTTTTTCCACCCCGGCGGGACCGGCTACGACGGAGATGTCACCGTTTTCGGGCGTAAATTTGAGCGAGTTGCTGAGCAAGTTGATGATGACTTGCTCGAGTTTTTCGGGGTCGAGGTATCCCTTGCTCACACCGTTCTCGACTCGCCAATCGAGGTTGACACGTCTGACGTTGAAAAGCGTCGTGAACGATTCGATTACGTCGCTGACGAATTGCCGGACATCCACGTCGTTTCGGTTGAGCTCGAAGGCACCGGCACTGATACGCGATACGTCGAGAAAACCATCCAACAGATGTGTAAGACGGTCGATCGAACGCTCCGAGGTGTTGAGGAAGCGCCTCTGACCGTCCGTTAATTCACCGGGTATTTGCGATAGAAGTATCTCCACCGAATTCTTCATCGCGGATAGTGGATTCTTGATCTCATGCGCAACCATCGAGATGAGATCGTCGCGCCACAACTCGTGGCGCCGCTCGGCTGACCGGGTTCGAAAGTGGAGCAGTTTGAACGACGGAACGCCGTCCTCGGCGTAGACCGAATCGATATCCAGAGTCACACCCGATTTGCGTCCGTCCCGGTTTTTGAGGGTGTAGTCACGGATCGAATCGTATTGCTTCATTAGCGCGCCGATTTCGCGAGTCTCAAAAACGCATTCGGAATCGGAACAGGCGATCGATCCCAGTGAGTGTGAATCTCCGAAGCTGAAAAAACTCAGGGCGGCGGCGTTAGCAATAATGATCACACCGTTCCTGTCGACCAGGATTAGCGGGTCTTTGATGGCGTCGAGCACCACTGGATATAGGCTCAATGTCTTCATGGTTCAACCGGGGGGGACCCCGGCTAGAATTTCGCCCGGTTGGGTCATTCTCGCCGGGTTAGCGCAAGGCTTGTGCCAGTCACAAGCGCAAGGCAGCGGCGGGATAGCTGCGAAACCGGATCTGTATCTTACGTTATTTTAACAGGTTAACTAGTTTGGGGCGAACAAACCCAGCGTGGGCCCCGAAAGGGAGACTCCGGCGACCCATCGGGACAACTGGCAAATATTTTCCCAGTTGGACCGAAAGACCGTCACCGGCTGGGCACCGGTTTTGTCGGATGGCGTCTGTCGCGCTGGCGGCGCCTTTCCAGCCGGCTGGACCGGCGGTCCTTGTTCGATATCAGCGGAAAGCTCACCACCAAGATCGTCTTCCACGACGTGGAAGACTTGATCATGATCTCTCCGGAGTGGCCGTGAAGGATGTCACCGGCCAGAGACATCGCGCTCTTGAATTCGTCGTCCTGGTCCAATTCACTGAACGGCATGAACAGCCTGGACAACAAGTTTCCCGGAAGTCCGACGCCTGTGTCGGCGATAGCAATAATTGCACGCTTGTCATTGGTTGAACATTCCACCATTACTTTGTCGTCATCCTTCACACAAGAGGTTAACGTGCGGAATATGCTCGACAATGCCAGATGGATCTTCCCCTCGTTCATCAGTAGCGACGGCCCCTTCTTCGGGATACGGACGGTGACTTCTACGCCATTCTTTTTGACTTTTTCTTTCCAGGGAGTGACGACTTCTTCAACGACTTTGAACAGATCGGTCATGCGCAGCGAGAGTTTCAAAGACGCAAGTTCCCGCCGGCGTGCGGCTTGTTCGCGGTCGATCCCCGCCAGCAGTTCTTTGGCCTGTTCAATTCGCTTCTGATATGTCCCCCGCGAGTGAATCGTCGTCTTGAGCGCGTCGATCTCTTTTGCCAGCTCCTTGAAGTGTCCCATCGACCGCGCACCTAGTTTCGTCGATACCTGTTCGCGCGACAGATTCGCACGCACCTCCTCGAGAAAGGTCTCGCAGCGACGGAGCCTGTCGGTGGACCGGACTGCGTGCAACTTGTCCGCGATCAGGCCGGCACACAATTCGATAAATACCTTGTCTTTGACTTTGAACCGATCGTGCTTCCGATTGGTCTCGTCTTTTTCGACGTAGACGCCCAGGGCGCCGTGCCCTTCGCCCGTTACCGCCAGCGGACAGGCGAAAAAGTATCGGATGGTGCCGGCGGCCACATCGTTGAGGAGGGGGTGGTCGGAATCGCCTCGAACCGGTTTCATGGTGCCGGCCGCCCGGTCGAGGATGGTCTCGAAGCACTCGCCGACCGACAAGTCGGAGTCGCCGGCTTCGACGGTGAACTCATCGACTGCTTTTAAGTGCAGAGTCTTGCGTCGGACAAAATCCTTGAGAAAAATGCCGCTGCCACCAGCCGCACGGCAGATCATCGACAAGGCAAGGTTGACGCTGTCGGTCATTTTGTCCGTTGTATCAGCGGTTCTCAGAATCTCCTGTAGTTTCCTCAGCACGCGGGTTTTTCGTTTGGCGTCAGACGTGTCAATCAGTCTTTCCAGCGCCATCGCGGCGTGCTGAACGAGACTGAATCCCAATGAAATATCGTCGACCGGTATGGTGCGCTCGCTGTATCCGTTGTCCGCCGCCAATACGGCGGTCACCCGTCCGTGGACCTTTATGGGGATCGCAACGTACGAGTTGGTACCGAAGAAATCCAGGAACGGGTCGGACGCAAACTCATTCAGCCGCCCTTCGGCAAGTACCGGATACTCGCTGGAGACGGCCTTGACGACGGCGCTTCGATGCCAATCCAAAGGAATATTGAAGGTCTTCGTCTTGAGCGTCAGGTCGCTCGACTCGATCTGCTCGTACGTCTGAAAGACGTTTTTGGCCTGCTCGTCAAATTTTTGCTCGTTTTCGTTCTCGTTTTCGGGGGTCGAAACCCTCTCGGCCGCCAATTGCCCCTTGATGGCGTTGTGCTTGGGGTCGACCAACAGGAGGTAGGCCCGTTCGAATCCAAATGTCCGCCACGTCGTACAGAACGCCAGTAGCAACAGATAGATCCTCCCGAAGCTTTCGGCGTCGGGGAGCACCTGTAGCATCCGCAGCAGCGACGACAGTTCCGTTACGGTTCTTTCCGTTTTCTCGAGCATCTCTTTAGTTGGGATCTTCTGCCGTAACCGGTCCAAGGGCGGCGGTTTACGTCCATTAACCTCTAGATAATACGCAATCTTCGTGCCATGGCCGCGAATGGAGGGGTACCGGCGTTACTGGGCGGGAATCGGATTTCAAGCCTCGTAGCCGGCCGGGTGGGAGAGACGCCATTGGTAGGCGGATCGGACAATGTCTTCCAACGCGCTGTGCCGTTTTTGCCATCCCAGCACCTCGCTGGCCCTCTTCGACGACGCGAGCAGTGCCGGTGGGTCACCCGGCCGTCTCGCGCCGACTTCACGTGGAATCGACTTGCCGGTTACTTTTTCCGTGGCCTGGACGACCTGGAGAACGGTGAACGGATCCTCGCTACCGAGATTCAGCGGACCGGAGAATTTACGGTCCATGGCGTCCAGGGCAAGCACGTGCGCGTCGGCCAAATCGACGACGTGGATGTAGTCGCGAATGCACGTGCCGTCTTCTGTTTCGTAGTCGTCGCCGTAAATGGTGAATTTATCGCGTTTACCCAACGCGGTGTCGAGCACGACGGGAATCAAATGCGTTTCTGGCCGGTGGTCTTCTCCGAACCGTTCTGTGCTTCCCCCAGCGTTGAAGTATCGTAACGCCACGTATGACAACCCCCACGCGCTCTTCGAAGCTTCGAGGATTTTTTCGATCATCAGTTTGGTGGTGCCATATGGGTTGGTGGGCTCGCAAGCGTGGGTCTCCACAATCGGTAGCTGCTTGGGCGCTCCGTACACAGCGGCGCTGGATGAAAACACGATCTTACCCACGCCCGCAGCTTCCATTGCGCGCAGGAGCGAGACAGACCCGCCCACGTTGTTGTCAAAATAACTCAGGGGATCGGCAACGGAATCGCCGACGATGCTCAGCGCGGCAAAGTGAAGTACGGCCTCCGTCGACGGCTCCAATGCGGCTTCGAGCGCGGCGCGGTCGCGTATGTCGCCCTCAACCAGCCGGCACCGTGCCGGTACGGCATCGCGATGACCCGTCGAAAGGTTGTCCAGCACGGTGATTTCGTGTCCTCTTTCGAGGAGTTTTTCGACCACGACGGAGCCGATGTATCCTGCGCCGCCGGTAACGCACAATCTCATGACTTTCCTTTCTTGGCTTCGCACATGATTCTCCTCAGAAACGCCCCAGTGTGCGACCCCTTCGTTCGCGAGATTTGCGATGCCGTCCCCACCCCTACTACACGACCGCCCTCGTCGCCCCCTTCCGGTCCCAGGTCGACGATGTAGTCCGCCTGCAGAATCACCTGGTGGTTATGCTCCACGACGATAATCGTATTCCCTTTTCCAATCAACTCTCGTAGCACCTCGATCAGAGCCGCCACGTCATCCACGTGTAGACCCGTTGTCGGCTCGTCCAGAATATAAACACCGCCGCCTTCGGTGTTCTCGGCTAATTCCCTAGCAATTTTCATGCGCTGCGACTCGCCGCCGGAAAGGGTCGTGGACGGTTGCCCCAGGCGCAGGTACCCGAGCCCCACGTTTTGCAGGACACGCAACCGTTCTACGAGGGATTTGTGACCGGCGAAATGTTCCAACGCGTCTTCGACGGTTAGATCGAGTACCTCGGCCAGGTCGAGACCGCGGTACGTAACCTCCAGTGTTTCGTGGTTGAAACGCTTGCCCTCGCATTCAGAGCATCGGACGAACAGATCGGCCATGAAGTGCATTTCGATTCTCTCGTACCCCATCCCTTGGCATCGCGGGCAGCGCCCGCCGGCGACGTTGAAGCTGAATCGGCCCGAGGTGTAACCACGTTTGATCGCCCGCCGCTGCGAAGCGAAGACCTCGCGGACCGACGCAAACACCTTGATGTACGTGATCGGATTGGATCTGGGGGTTTTTCCGATAGGCGACTGGTCGACTAACATGACTTTATTGACGTGTTCTCGCCCTGTGATCTCGCGATAGTCGTGGAGGCGACCGCCGACGTCGGTGCGAATCGCATTGTACAACACGTCGCACACCAGAGTGCTCTTCCCTGACCCCGAAACCCCTGTCACGCAGGTAAACGCACCCAAGGGGAAATCGACGTCGATGTCTTTGAGGTTGTGCTCGCGCACGCCGCGCAGTCCGAGGGTTCCGATTTGGTTTTGACGTTTCCGTTTCGTCCTGCTCGATCGAGTGCTGTCGTACAGCGGCACGCCCTCGCGGACGTATTGGAGCGTCTTCGAGGCTTCGCCGCCACCGCCTTCGAGCGGCCCTATGTAGACGATCTCCCCTCCTCTTTCACCCGCGCCCGGTCCCATATCGACGATGTAGTCGGCCCGTCGGATGATGTCCAAGTCGTGTTCGACGACGATCACCGTGTTCCCGCGCGAACGCAGCTCCGCGAGAACCTTAACCAGGTTGCCGGTGTCTCGCGGATGAAGGCCGATACTCGGTTCGTCCAGGACGTAGAGCACATCGAGCAGGTTGGCGCCGAGCGAGTTTGCCAGACTGATCCGCTGGGCTTCTCCACCGGACAGCGTCTTTGTCAATCTGTCCAGGGTGATATAATAGAGGCCCACGTCCAGCATGAACTTGAGCCTCGACTTGATCTCCACCAGAATGTCCTTGGCAATTTCCCGTTCGCGCCGATCGAGTTCGAGCCCTCTTACGAAGGCTAGTGCGCGGTCCGGCGTCATGGATGTCACTTCGCGGATGTCCCGTTGTCCCAATTTGACGTAGTAAGCCTCCTTACGCAACCGGCCGCCCCTGCATTGCCGGCACTCGCGGTAGGTCATGTATCTTCTAGTAAAAAACCGGGCGTACTTCTTGTAGGTTTTTTCGCGCAAGTTTTCGAGAAACGGCAACACACCGACGAATTCGCCGCTGCCGTGCATGATCAACCGTTGGGCTTCTTGGGTTAGCTCCCGGTAAGGTCTGTCGAGGGGGATTTTCGCGCGGCGGCAGAACCGGATCAATTGATCAAAAAAATATTCGAATTTCTCGGATGACCAGGGCTCGATCGCGCGGCTTCGTATGGACTTTTTCTGGTCGGGGACGATGAGGTTTTCGTCGAACTCCATCCGGTTGCCAAAACCTCGGCAATGCGGACAGGCCCCATATGGGGTATTGAACGAAAACAATATGGGTCGAGGCTCCTCGAATTCCCGTCCACACGGCACGCACAATGGATGATGAGTGTAGGATTCGGAACGGCCGTCGCCGGCGGCATCCGCGGATACAAAACGGACGACGCCGTGACCGAGTTTGTAAGCTGTCTCCACCGCTTCATGGATACGTGTGAGCTTCGATTCTTCGATTTGGATTCTGTCGAGAACGATATCGATCGCCTTCGGCCGTTTGATCTTCTTTTTCGGAGGCGGGTCGAGCTTGATCACCTCGCTGCCTACGAGAATTCGTGAATATCCGTCCTTGAGCAGCGCTTCGAAGTGCTGCTTGAGGGTCACGCCCTTTTCTACCGGGTGCGAGGCGATGATCAAATAGGTTTCACCGGCGTGCTTGCGGAGCACGTCTGCGGTCGCCTCGTCGGGCTCGTGGCGAGCAACCTCCACATGGCAGTCGGGGCAAACGGTTCGGCCGACGCGCGCGAACAACAGTCGAAGGTAATCGTAAATTTCGGTTGCTGTTCCGACGGTCGATCGCGCACTGCGCGTGGTGTTTTTCTGCTGAATGGCGATCGAAGGGCTAATTCCGAGGACCTCATCCACATCGGGACGGCCGATGCGTTCCAGGAATTGCTTAGCGTAAGTTGATAATGATTCGATATACCGGCGTTGCCCTTCGGCGTAGAGTGTATCGAACGCCAGCGTGGATTTTCCGGAACCGGATACGCCGGTGATCACCGTCATGAGACCCCTTGGAATCTCGAGGTCGATATTCTTGAGGTTGTGTTCGCGGGCGCCGCGTATGATGATCCGGTCGAGCATTCTTCGTACCGCTTCCGCCGGTGTTGGTCTGCTAATCGTTGACAAACGGTCATAATACAGGCGATCGACGCTTTGCGCAACAGGGAAGTTTGGCTTGCCGGCGATCAGGAACTGCCGGTATGATCGCGCCATGCACGAAAATCAAAGCAACGAGCTTTCGCACCTGTTCGAACTAATCGAGCGTTTGCGTGGAGATGGCGGATGCCCTTGGGATCAAGCCCAGAAACTGGATGACATCCTGTCCGACCTGCTGGAAGAGGCGTACGAGTTGGAGTGGGCCGCCCGACAGCATCCGCAGGAGCTGTTCGAGGAAATGGGCGACGTGTTGTTTCTGCTCTGCTTCTCGATCGCGGTCAAGCACGAGACCGACAGAGAGTTTACTTTGGAGCGTATCGCCCGGTACGCTCACGACAAAATCTACAATCGCCACCCGCACGTCTTCGGCGACGCCACCGCGGCAACACCAGACGAAAGCATCGTTCACTGGGAACGGATCAAAGCGGAGGAGCGCGCCAACAAGAAAACGGACGGAGACTTGTTCGAAGGGGTGGCCGGCAACCTACCCCCGATGAGGTTGGCTGAGAAAATCCAAGAACGCGCGGCGTCTGTCGGTTTCGATTGGGACGATGCACACGGCATTGTGGCCAAGCTCCACGAGGAGATAGACGAGTTGGCCACTTCCCTGGAAAAAGGTGAACGAGACGAGGTCAAAGAAGAACTGGGCGACGTTCTGTTCTCGGTGATCAACTTGACCCGATTCCTGAATATCGACGCCAGCGGCGCCCTCAACGCCACCACAACGAAGTTCATCAGCCGCTTTCGCCTGATGGAGAACTTGATCCGCGGGGACGACAAACGCCTCCCCGACATGAC
>CBDVBX010000115.1:0-10932 GCA_965372335.1 uncultured bacterium
GGGTATAGGGCACGATTAATGTAATTCTGATTTTATGAGATATACACTGTACGCTGGCTCATACTTCGGCATCCCTGTACGGATCCATTTTACGTTCCCATTGATTCTGGCGGTGTTCGGCGTAGATGCTTGGTTGGATGGCGGTTGGACGGAGGCGGTTTGGGCGCTGCTGTTGATCCTGGCCGTATTCGTCTGCGTCGTTCTGCACGAGTTCGGCCACAGTCTGCAGGTCATGCGCTACGGCATCCGGGTGAGGGACATCGTACTGCTCCCGATCGGCGGCATGGCGCGCGCCGAGCGGATACCCGAGAACCCGCGGCAGGAGATCATCGTGGCGATATCGGGCCCGCTGGTCAATTTCGGGCTGGCGGCGATATTGTTCGGTGTTATGTGGATTGGCGGCACACCGATGGCGCCAGAGAACGGTTTTTTGGCCAACCTGTTTGCCATCAACATCTTGTTAGGGGTATTTAACTTGGTGCCGGCTTACCCCATGGATGGCGGCCGCATCCTCAGAGCACTGCTCGCGTTCAAGTTTTCATATCTTCGTGCCACCCGTCACGCCAAGAACGTCGGACAGGTGATCGCCCTGGGGTTCGTCGTTATCGGATTCGTCTATCACGAACTGATCATGCTTCCGGTGATCGCAGTCTTCATCTACTTCGGCGCGATCAGCGAGGAGAACATGATTCGGGTGCGATGGGCATTCGGCGGCAAACAAGCCCGCGATTTTGTCCAACCCGGCCAGCGAGTTCTGACACTGACCGATCCGATCAGCAGCGCCGCAGTCCTGTTCGTACCGGGCTCCCCCGCGGCGTTGGCTGTCACGGATGAACGGCGGACCATGTTTGGCGTGATCAAGGCGAGGGACGTGGCGGACGCCTTGGAAAAGGGTAAAAGTGCCGAGCCGCTTTCGTCGATCGCCGAGTTCGATATCCCGGTCGTCAACGCAGATATGCCGGCAAAGCAAGCTTACTACTTCCTCAAAGCTGAGAAACGATCGGTCGCCGGTGTGATCGACACCAGCCAATTCGCAGGCTTACTGCACCTCTCTAGTTTCGAATCCCTCCTCAAGACGGCGCGATAACACCGATAGCTGAATATCACAACCGGTCGCTTCGCATAGTGGCGAAGCGCGCAACTGACGCAGTGGTGCGCGCCCTTATCGCGTTCCGTTCTTCCGTACGCGGTACGCCTCTTGCTCGCCATGGTTACGTAAACCGTGTTCGGCCTATACCAGGGCAAATTGCATCAGAATCGATATTGTCGTGTCGCATCCTGGGGCTTCAACGCTGGGAGAACGCCATGCCGACGACTCTCGCACCGACCGATACTCACGAATCCGAGATTCTATTTAGCCAGGCGATCGAACTTCTCAGTCGTAATCACTTACGAGAAGCGATGAAACGTCTTGAGGCAGCGTTACAGATTTCGCCGAACAATGCGACGTATCTGTCGCACTACGGCCTATGCGTAGCGTCCGAACGCGACGACTATACCTCGGCGCTCAAATTGTGCGAACGCGCGGTGAAAATGGATCCGCGAAATCCGGTCAACCGGGTAAACCTGGGAAAGGTCTACCGAATGGTTGGCGATAACACAAAAGCGTACGGCATATTTCTCCAGGCGTGGAAAACGGACAAGACCCACCCCGCCGCCGCCGCAGAATTGTCGCGCATGGGCATACGGCGACCACCGGTTTTCCCGTTTTTGGCGCGATCGCACTGGCTCAACAAACGTTTCGGGGTCATCCGGGCCAAGTTCGAGCGCGGTTTGACCAGCAGGTAATTGCTGTATCCGCTTCTATCGCTCCCTGTTATATTATGCTCGGCTTCACGGACTATCGATGGTAGCCGGGTCTCGTCGCCAATGTTGAGGGCCGCGCCCCGGTCCTGTTTCTCCACACAAGCGGGGGGTCATGTTCAAGTTGGGAATCGTTTTGTTGGCCGCGGCCTTTTGTACGATGGCCGCGTGCTCTCAGGTGTCGACGGAGTCGTCGGCTGCGAAAAGAGCCGAGCGGCTCAATGCGAGCAAAGCAAAAGCCCGCGAACTGGTCGATATGGAGCGCTACCAGGAGGCAGTCTCCGTGCTCGAGCCCTTGAGCAAAGAGGCGTCCGGCGATCCCCAAGTGTTCGTCATGTTGGGCGAATCATATCGTGAGCTGGAGCGATACGACGAAGCGATCCGTTCGTTCGAAGCTGCAATCCGGCTCGCTTACCACGACTACCACGCTCACCTGAAATTGGCCAATTTGTTGATGGACCGCGGCAGGACCGGCCGCGCGCTAACGGAGTATGAATTAGCCGCACGGTTGGGCGAGAATGAACCGGTGGCCCGTTACGACTACGGGCTCGCCCTTCACGAGATGGGAAAAAACAAAATGGCGTTGGTCGAATGGAAGGCGGCGCACCAATTAGAGAGTGGTAACCCCACCTACGCCGAAGCGATGGGCATCGGACTAACGGACAGCGATCCATCGGATGCCATCGAATATTTCGAAACGGCGGCGGAGCTCGGAGCCGAGGGAGCCGGGTATCACAACAACTTTGGTCTGGCTCTTCAGAATGCGGGTGACCATGCGGATGCGGCGCGGCGTTTCCGGCGGGCGGTCGGCCTGGAGCCGGCAAACGAATCGTATCGGTTCAACCTGGCGGCGGCTTATATGAACATGGGGGCGTATAGGGAGGCTCTCGCCGAGTGGGAAGCATTGGTCGAGCGCTTTGGCCCGCGGTGGAGTTACACGATCTACCGTGGGGAGGCGCTACTCGAGCGCGGTCGATATGCCGAGGCGATCGAGACGGTCGCGGCCATCGTGTCGGAGTATGAATCGGGCTCCCTCGAGAACGACGGGAATCGGCTCGATCGGACGCCGCCACAACTGGCGGACGCACTGCAGGTCCTGGCGATGAGTCATCGAAGCGTCGGCGACAAACCCCAGGCGATGGCGTACATCGAACGGGCCGTCGAACTGGATCCCGACAACGTCACCTACCTGAATAACTATGGTGTTATCCTGGCTGAAAATGGTAGTATCGAACGGGCGAAAGCTCAGTGGAGACGGGTGCTGGAAATCGACTCGGACAACGTGACGGCGATCAAAAACCTTTCTGTGATCGATCCGTAACAATAGGGGCAGCGGAATCGTAGTACCATTAGGACGGTCAACGACACGAGAGCTCAACAAAACCGGTAGGTAAGCGATGTATTGCAAGCACTGCGGGATGGAGGTCGAAGAAAAAGCTGAACTTTGCGTTCACTGCGGACGCCGGCTGAGAAGCTCCTTCTCGACGTTCTTGGATAACAGCGAACTTACGCAGCTCAGGCCGCAGCAGACCAACAAAAGCCCCGGACTGGCCGGGTTTTTGGGTTTCATACTGGGGTGGTTTCTGATCGGTCCCGTGGGTTACCTGTATCTGGGCCAGTGGAACTGGTTCTGGATCACGATCGTGATAACGATCATTGCGTATCCCCTAACCTTCGGCATAGCGTACGTCGTGTTTCCCTTCATCTTTGCCTTTCACCAGTACCAGATGGCGAAGGAGCTCAACGATCTCTACGAGCAAAATCGCCCTCCGGGCAAAACACCACCTGGCGGGTACGACTCCGGTGGGACGGAACCGCGCGCCCCGCACGAATCCAGCTAACTCGTCTTCCCGTATTCGACACACAAAAACTTCGATTACGTACGTAATGATGGACCTACCGTTTCCAGAATCTAATTCGCGCGCGCGGAGGAGACCGCTAGCCGACCGCGTGCGCCCGACCACACTGGACAATTTCGTCGGCCAGGACCGAATAGTGGGCCCTGGTACGTTGCTTCGTCGGTCGCTGGAGGGAGGAGAGCTTTCGCAGTCTATCGTGCTGTGGGGACCTCCCGGATGCGGAAAGACCACACTGGCCCGCCTCATCGCCGCCAGCGTCGAATGCCGATTCGTACCGTTCAGCGCGGCAACATCGGGGATCGCAGATGTCAAACGTGTGATCGCCGACGCCGCGAAACTCCGCTCGATCGACAAACGGCCGCTGCTGTTGTTCGTCGACGAGATCCACCGGTTCAACAAAGCACAACAGGACGCATTTTTGCCGCACATTGAAGACGGTACCGTCGTGTTCATCGGCGCCACCACCGAAAATCCCAGCTTCGAAGTCATCGGGCCGCTGCTGTCGCGGTCACGGGTGTTCGTGTTGGACGCGCTGGAGGCACCCCAGATCGAAGACATCCTGGAACGCGCGTTGTTATCGGACGGGGGGCTGGGGGGTAGGTTTCGCGCCGAAGACGGAGCCCTCGCATTTGTCGCCGACCAGGCGCAGGGTGACGCTCGCGTGGCGTTGAATGCCCTCGAGTACGCCGCGACCGTTCTGGCGAAGTCCAATGAGGAGACGCTGACGCGGGCGTTGTTGGAAGATGCGCTGCAGATGCGCGTGGTTACCACAGACAAGGCCGGCGAGAGCCACTACAATCTGATCTCTGCACTCCACAAGAGTCTCCGGGGGTCGGACGTCGACGCCTCTCTCTACTGGTTGGCCCGGATGTGCGAAGCGGGCGAAGATCCAATGTACATCGCCCGGCGTCTGGTTCGTTTTGCGTCCGAGGATGTGGGTGTGGCCGATCCGAACGCGCTTATCCAGGCATTGGCGGCGAAGGAAGCCGTCCACTTCGTCGGCTATCCCGAGTGCAAGCTGTCGCTCGCGCAAGCGGTGGTCTATCTGGCGCTCGCCCCGAAGAGCAACTCGCTGTATACGGCCTACGAAAGCGCTGCCCGGACGGTAATGGAAACACCGCCGTATCCTGTGCCGCTCGTCATCCGCAACGCACCCACCAAACTTATGAAAGACCTGGGTTACGGAAAGGGATACAAATACCCGCACGACCACCCCGACAACGTTACCGATCAGGAATACTTGCCCGAACCGCTGAAGGGACGACGGTTTTATCGGCCCAAGTCTTACGGTTTCGAAAAAGAACTCAAAAAACGCCTCGACTACTTCCGGTCTCGAAATCCACTCGAGAAAGAATAAATGGCGGATATTCACCGAAACGTCGTTGATTACGCCGGCGGACACATGCGCGTACTTGGTCCACCGGCGAGCGGGAAAACGTCGTTGGTCGCGGAACGGTTCCGCCGGATCGAGCGGGATTTGGGCCCCGGCCGCGCGGCGGTAATAACCTATACACGTGAAAACCGGGACCGGCTTACCAACGAGCTGCTCGCCAAGGGCTCGGCGCGTTTTGGCCGGGTACCAGTCTTGACGTATCACCGTCTGGCGCTGGAAATAATCGGCCGATCGCCAGCCTCCGGGGGGCGCGTAGCCGGCGAGATGGAAGAGGCTGTCCTCCTCGACCGGGCGATACGGCGGATCGAGCGCAAGCTCTCCAGCGATTATCGCAACACGGTTCATTCCGCCTCGTTCCGCAACACCATTCTGGGTGTTCTGCATGTTTTGCTGCAATACGGTATCACCCGCGCCCACAGAGAAGGGCTGTTGCAAGCGACGCGATCGCCCCGGCTGCGGGACATCATCGTCGTGTACGACTCTTACCTCGATGAACTTCGTTCACACGGTTTCTGCACGTGGCACGACGTTGCGTGGAAGGCAGCAGAGATCGTAACAGGGCAGCCCGATTTCAATCCGCTCGACGGCGTCGATTTCGTGCTGATCGACGATTTTCACGACGTCGACCCGGGGCAGTACGCGCTGATTCGTGCGCTGGCGCCGCCTGCTGGCAAGACGAGTTTGAACGTTTTCGGTGATCCGACGGGCGCGCGCTTTCGTGACCGGGGAACTACGGATCGCTACCTCGCCGAAGTCTTTCCCCGCGACTACAGTCCGCTCGACCTGCGACTGCCCGCCGGGTGCGGCAACCAGCGGTCTCTGGGGCGCGTGGTAGACGCGCTCCTTCGAGAGACGATGGGGGAGGTGGCAGGGGATCGGGTATCGAAAGAGGAAGGAGTGAGCGTCGAGCTCGCCGTCGCTGACGACGAGCTGGCAGAAGCGTCTTACGTGGCGGCGCGGGTCGCCGAGTTTGTAGAATCCGGCCGATATCGGCCGGGGGACATTGCTGTGGCGGCGAGGGAGAAGTACCAATACCAGTCGGTGCTCACAAGGGCGTTTGTCGAACGCGGGTTAATGTTAGACACCGGGGGCCAACGGCAGCACCCATTCGAGTACTTCGTTGCTTCGCTGCTCCGACACCTCGACGACCAGGGAGCCGAGTCTGCGCGAAGCGCTGTGTTGACCTCGCCGTTTTTGCCGGAATTGAAGTGCGTGCACGAACATGTGACGGGAGAAATACTAGACGAAAATGAGATGACCGGGCTCGAAGTCATCAGGACCGATATTGTCCGTCGCGCAAAAAGCGACGACGGCGTCTTCGATTTGGAACCGCTGTTCGACGTGTGGTTACGGCCGCTGCTCGATCGAAGTTCGACGGGCCGAGATCCAGAAGGACTGCTCTCCTTTCTCGGCCGGTTGGCCGACGAGTGGAAACTGTATGCCGAGGTCATAGAGGGAACGAAGGGGCGGCGTTCGCTATCTGAGTTCGTCGCGGTGAGCCGCGCGCTGTCCGCGGGAGATCGCGGAACGCCGTCGCACAAGGGGCGGGTTGGCTTTTATTCGTGCCGCGAGCTTTCTTCCCGTCGGTTTCCCGCGGTTTTCATCGTCGGGTGCTCGGAGTTGTTGTTTCCGGCGCTTCCGTCGGGCGATGATTACGTACCTTACGAGGCGTTGGAAAAAGTTCTCCGGGGTGTGATTGACGAGCGACCGGTCGAGTTGTACCGGGCCAGATCCAAGAAGGATTTTCTTCGCGATGAATACGCGTTGATGCTGGCGTCGCTCTCTCGGGCCGGGGAGACTCTGGTGTTGACGGCGCCCGAACAACACCGGGGAATGACTACACCGGCGCCGTCACGGATATTGAGACTGGTGCCGGACGTAGCTGTGGAGCGATCGGTCGGGCGTTCCGCGTCGCCGTTTCTACGCTACACGGCTGCTCTGGCCGCCTCCGGTGAAGCGTCCGTCTCCTCGTCAGCGATCGTGGCGCCACAACGCTTTGACGGACACCACATTAGCCAACTGTGGTGGAATCGTCGGCCGGCTGAACGAACGTTGACGCCTGCGCGCAAACCCCTCAGTCCAACGTCGATTCAAGCTTTCACGTATTGCCAACGGAGATATTTCTACGAACGAATTTTGCGCATCAAAAAAACGGGAGTCCCGGCGCTCGCGTTTGGCACGCTCTTTCACGATTTGATGACGAAGTTGTCTTGCGAAAGTCGCACCCACGAGGAGCTACACGCTGCGATTCGGTCGAAGCAGCTGGATGCCGTAATCGACGCCGTCATTGCCGCTTCGGAAGAATACGCGGGCGAGCACGAGATGGTCCAGAACGCGGCCCGCTACCACCTACGGGAGATGGCGGAGCGCATGCTGGGGTTGGATGCGCACCGAATTGATTCGTACCGAATTCAGTCCGTAGAGGAGCTGGTCGATTTTGAACACAACAACTGGCGATTCGGTGGCCGGGCGGATCGAATCGACGACAGCCGCAGCGGCCGGGTGGTGATCGATTACAAGACTGGCAGCGTTTACAAGAGAGGAAAAACCGTCCGCAAAAAAGCACTTCCGGGATTCGACAAGCCGGATGAACGTCTTTGGCAAATCCCCTTGTATTGCCGGGGAGCGCAGGCCGATGGCGGCCGTTACCCGTCGTTGTTCTGCTATTACGTCGTCCAACCCGAGGGTGACCACTACGTAGCAGGGTTATACGTCGGGGAGGAAGGTTCAACGGCCGCGGCGAATCACTTCGGTGAGAGCGTCCGAAAGGGCTTCTCGCATTTGACGCCCGAGGAGCTGGAGGCGTGCCTCGACGAGGCGGCAGCAGTGGCCGAGCAGGTGTTCGCGGCGCGATCGGAATACCCGAGGACTGAGAACCACGATCACTGCACGAGGTGCGACTTCAAACGGGTGTGCGAACGGATGATGTGATGAATCTAAATGACGGGCAGAAGACGGTCGTTAGTGCCAGCATTGATACCCCGGTCAACGTGGTTGCCGGCGCCGGTACGGGTAAGACGCGCGTGCTGGTAGAGCGATACCTCCGTTTCCTGCGCGACGGTGTTCCGCCCGCCCGCATACTGGCGCTTACGTTCACGCTCAAGGCGGCCGAAGAGATGCGCCGGCGCGTATTCGAAGAGGTCGAATGGGATCGTCCGGAACTTCTGCGCGAACTATACGCCGCGTGGATCATGAATTTTCACAGTTTTGGCTACAGAGTCATTCGCGAGAACGCGCCAGCGCTCGCGATCGACCCGGGAGCGGACGTCGCGACGGCGGCCGACCTCAAGCGTCTCGATCGAGTCGTGGAAGCGAGATTCGTTTCCGGGAGGATCGACGGGGTGCCGCGGGATTTTGATTTCGGTGGAGCGATGCCATCGCCGACGAAGCTTTCCTCGCTGTTCGGCATCTACTTGAGCGCGGTCAAAAAATGCCGCGGCGATATGATACCGGTCGGACACCTACTCGATGCCTGCACCATCAACGACACCGAGCCGTATATCGCCAACGTCCGCGCGATCTCTGCCGTTTACGACGCTTATGTCGGTGAGATGCAAAGGCAGAATCTGATCGATTTCAGCGACATGATAACCCGCTCCACGCGGGCGCTCGTCGATAACCCTGATCTGGCGGCCGTGTACAGCGAGAAATTCAAACACATATTGGTGGATGAATTCCAAGATACCAGTACGGCGCAATTCGAGCTGTTGAAAGTGCTATCGGGAGGTTCGTTTTCCAGTGTGACCGTTGTAGGAGACGAAAAACAATCTATCTACCGTTGGCGGGACGCACGTGTTGAGAACATTCGCGACTTTCCAGGCAAAGAGTTGGGATTGACCGAGAACTATCGTTCGCGGCAAAACATTCTCGATTTGGCGCACGAGCTCATTTGCATGGACAAAACCTTCGGTCACCGTGGTGATGCGATCAAGCTTATCGCCCACAGATGCGAGTCGAATAAGCCCATCGTTGTGTTTCATCCCGAGGACGATGGCGAACGCAAACAACAAAACGACGCCGAAGCAAAGGCGCTGGCCGCGTGGATCGTCGGCCTCACTGGAGGCCCGGGGATTAGCGGCATCGCGGTGTTCGAAGGCGTCGAACGCGGTGGCGTAACTGGTGATGAGCCAATCGGATATGGTGATATTGCCATTCTTTTGCGGTCCGTGCGCGAACACAAAGTACTTCCCAGTATCGAGCGGGAGTTTCGTAGCGCAGGAATTCCGTACGTCGTCACCGGAGGTTCCGACGCCGGTGGTTCGAGATCGCTCGAGTTGTTGAGTTCGTTTCTATCGTTGTTACTTCCTGGCGACCGCAGGTGGGAACTATTGCACGTCCTCGAGTCGCCGCCTTTCAACGTTGGGCACGCGTCGCTGATCGAGCTCTTGAGGACCGATGGCGATACGCCGGCCGGCACCGACTTTTTCTTGTCAGAAGACCGTATCGATCAGGTGAAGGACAGCGACGCTCGCTATCGTTTGGGCGAGCTCCGCGCTTTGATCAAGAAACTGCAACGCGACTACGCGTCGTTGGATTTCCGCGAGTTCCTGGCGAGCGCAATAGAAGAGTTGCCGTTCTTCCAACGGTTTTTCGCGGACGGGGGATCAGTTCGGGCGGCCGAAGAGATCGTAAGCGAGTTAAGCGACATCTGCGACTCGTTGGAAAGTAAGCGCGAGCCTGGCTTGTGGGCGTTTCTCGAACAGTTGCGAGCGGCCCTCGATGAAAAATCCTTTGGTAAGGACGAGGACCTCTATGTGCCTCCGCACCACGTTCGCATCATGACGATCCATCAGGCGAAAGGACTCGAATTCCCTGCGGTGGCGGTCGTCGGTATCAAGCCGCCGCGATCCGACAGCGATGGCTTCTTTGTGTCGAAGAAGACAGGCGTGTATTCGGATCGGTGGAAGGATTGGGGGCGCGGTTACAAAGGGCTGGAGGAGCGCGAAAACGAAAAACTCATGAAGAAGCAGGAGGAACGGTGTCTGCTGTACGTTGCCATAACTCGCGCAAAGGACCTTTTGTTTGTCAGTTCACCGTACGCCGACGGCTGTGAAAGAGAGAGGCCTTCTCTATTCAGTGATGTGCTCGAATGCATCGGCGAAGACCGGCGGTTCGAAACCACCGTCATTCGGAGTGTCTCAGAAGTCCCGCGCGCCGTGACACCTCCAACGAAGGAGGCGCCCCCGCAGCCGGAAGAAGTCGATACCTTATTCCGACAGTGGTGCCGAACCAAGGAACTGCTGCGCGAACAAAAGGCCATGGCAGATGTGTCAATATCCCCGATTCACTTCGTCAACTGGACGGCGCTCGAGGCCTACGCCGACTGTCCGCTGAAGTTCCGATACAAGCACATCCTGAAACACACTGAAATGCCGTCGTCCGATTCCGAATCTCTCGTTGTCGAAAAAGGGGACATACCCGAACCTGTCCAGGTGCCAAAGGGCGTAACACCGGCGGAATACGGCGTTATTATCCACGAACTGCTGCGCGAATTGATGGCGGTTCGAGCCGACGGAGCTGCGCCGGCACGCGGTTGGATCGAGCGAACAGCGATACGACTGGGTGTTCGCCGTCAGCGTGTGGCTGTGGTAACGGATCGTGCTCGTCCTGTTATTAATGCTTTTCTAGAATCCGAGTTGTCGAGGCCGGGTGCGGACATGCGACTCGAGGAGCCTTTCCAGGTTCGTATCGACGGGGCTGTGTATCATGGAATCTTCGATCGCATCGACCAAACCGAAAACGAATGGCGCGTCATCGATTATAAAATTGGTCAAGAGCGTGAAACGTATGTGTTCCAGCTCGCCTTTTACATGTGGGCGCTCCGTAACATCACTGGCAGCAAAAACGTCACCGGTCAGTTGTGTTACCTGCGAGAAA
>CBDVBX010000116.1:0-10745 GCA_965372335.1 uncultured bacterium
ACTTGGCTCATGGACAACTGGCGGCTCGACGGACCGATTCTCACGTAGAACTGTTCCTCTTTGCCTTTCTTAAGAAAAACCGGTTCGCTGGACTTTCGGCACTGGAGCACAAATACCTTTTTATCACCGACGGCAAGGATGCCGGCATCGACGCAATCGGCGAACTCGAGGCCGATGTGTTGCTTGAACAAGTTATTATAGTGAAGTTGGTACTTATCGTCGTTGGCGAACCGGTCCGCGTCAATTCCCGTCACCTCTCCGTCGTCGTTGACCCCGATCACCAACACACCACCGTCGCTGTTGAGATACCCAACCACCGTTTTGAGCCACGAGATCTCGATCTCTTTCCCTGGCTTGTCAGCGTTGAGGTTCCAGCGCATTGTCGACTTGAATTCGAGCGTATCGCTCTCGCCTTTTGCGATCAGATCGCGTAGCGCTTGTTCCGTGCTGAGGTCCAGGCGGTCTTCACCGTCGACAGACCGCGGCACGACTTGCGCGCCCAGTACGGTGATCAGCATGCCCAACAGAAGCAGGCCGCCCACGATGGCCGCCATGCCGTGCTGGCGGCTCCTGACTTCTCCGGCAAAGCTGGACTCCGGTACGGCCACAGCAAGCCACGGCGGCAGCGAATCGGTCGATACGACTCTGAAATCGCCCCACCAACGATCGCCGTCGCTGGAAAACTGGAGCGGAAGCTCGAACGTCGATCCCGCCGCCGTCCACACGCGCAACGCCTCCGTCTCGAATTCCGTCGGGTCCCGGGTCGGTGTCGCTTTGTCTGTGTCGGCGGCGATGACCAGGCCATCGCGGTTGAACAGAAAGGAGTAACCGTCGCGCTTACGTACCAGGCCACCGGCGAACTCGAGTATGGCATCCAAAGGAACGTCGACGCCGGCCACGCAGGAAGCGGCGTCCTTGCCGCGCGTACGCCACCGCTTGGACAACGTCACGCCGATCTGCTGGCTGGTGTAGAATTTATACGGCCGAGTCCAGCAAATCCCGCGTTCGTCTACATTTTGCTCTTCGACCGCGGCCACGTACCAAGGCCTTTGGCGCGGGTCGTAGTCGAGGTCTTCCCACCACGCGGCCACCGTTGAATCGTCGTCCGTCCAACGCCGCCATTGCACGCGGCCGGGGTGTGAAGCGGTATCGGTCGCGCGCGTGACCCAGGTCGAGTCTTCGCGCAGCAACATGTACTCGACGCCGTGCTCGTTGGCGATTAACATCGACGTCGCCCAGGGAAACTGTTCCAGCATGGGGATGAACAGCGCGTTGAGGGCGCGGTGGTCGGACAGTTCGAGCGCGCCGCGCTCGCCCCATCTCTCGACGACAGCCAGGTGCCCTTGCAGCGGCTCGAACAATTTGTCGAGCTGATCGCGCAGTGCCGTCTCGGCTCCGTCGGCGGTACGGCGCATCAGCGACTCGCCGATTTCGGCGCGTATACCGGAGGAAAGCTCGATGATGAGGGCGCCGACGGCCGCCGCCGTCACCAGAATCAGCAGGACGAGGTTGCGGATACGTGTCCGTTTGCGGGTCTTGTGCGATCGAATGCCCATCTAGAACATCAACATCAAACCGGCCGAAACGTCGAACTGCGCGATCCCGCTGCCGCCGACGGTGGTGTAGCACCCACCCGTTCCGCAGCCGATTCCAGCGCCGCCACTGACCAACGTAAACGGCAATCTCGCCTGGACTCTCAAGCCGATCCGGTCGGTCGCATAAATTTTGGCACCCAATCCAAAAATCATGGAGAACTTCCACGTGTCGCCTACCCCGGGAGCGTCGTACGCAAATCGGGTGGCGCCCAGCGTCATCATGCCGAACGGGAGTATATTCCCCTGTTTCACGCCGCCGACTGCGCCCACTTGAAAATACTCCACCGACATCGAGGTGACGTTTTTCTTTAGCCCACCTGACTTGAACGTCAAGTCGGTGTCTTGCCGGCTGTAGAGGAGCGCCAGCTGGGCGCCCGGGTGAAGAGTGATGTCTACTTCGACACCCCAAAACGGGCTACTCGCGAAGTCGAGGTCGCCCGACTGGTTGATAGGATAACCAAGGTTTACGCGCCGGGAAAATGTCCACGAGTAACCGCCGAAGGGCGTGATCTCGAATTGGTGCGACAATGGCTGGCTCACCGAACGCGCAGGCGGTTGGCGGTATTGCGCCCACGCCTGCGTAGATATGAGCGTAAACAACCATGCTGCGACTAGAATTTTGCGGGCCATTTGCTACTCCTCGGTTGATGCAATAATCACGCAGTTTACCAGCTGCCGGCGCCAATTTCGATGGCGTATCCAATACTGCTGAAGTTCCACGCACCGGAGCCCTTATACTTGACGCCGAGACGTAAACCCCAGAAATCGGTGCCCAGTTTCTTGAGGAATCCAAATGCCGTATGCCCGAGGTTGGCGCGAAACTTGATGCCAGTTTCGGTGACGAAGTACGTCGTCGTAGTGGTGCCGTCGTTATCCCATTCGGGACCCAGCGCGAAGTAACCATCGATCCACCGCGACGCCGACGTCGTGTACAGGATGTTCCACGCGATATCCCTCAGCTTGTGGTCCTTCAGATAGATTCGGTTTACAAGCCAACCGCCGGCCAGGGGGTCTTCGAAGTTCTTGACGATAAAGAGCGGGAATACGAATGATACACCGGGGTCGCCGTCGTACCGAAATGCGATCGACAGAGATTTGACAAACGTCTCGTCATCGAGCCAATCTGTCAGTTTCTTAATTTCTCCGGCTTCAACCAACTCTGGCCAATCGGGCGAACCCTTGTCGGCGATGAACGGTAATAATTTGGGGTCGTCTTCGGCCAATTCCGGCCTTGGAAACGGCCGTAGTTCGTAGATTGCGTTGTCGGGCGCATACACGCCCTCTTCAGAGTACCACTGCCGAAGGGGATTACCCTCTGGGAGCGGCGGAAACACACGTGTGTCGGGTTTACGCACCTTTGCCATCCAGCTTTGGAAACCGCCTGCACCTAACGTGCCGCTGCGGATCACGTCGCGCACACCCCAAGCGTCGTTGGTGCGGCGGTTGACGTCGTAGCCGGGTGTGTAGTAGCCATCGCCGTTTTTGTCGGTACAGCTGGCGTGCTTGCCCTCTTCTACCAGAATCGTTATGGGGAATACCGTGTACACGTCTGTTTCCAGCGTGTTGTCGTACCACAAGATACCGTGGGCCTTGCCTGTGACCGACAATACGGCAAAACCGTAACGGCAGTTTTCGCAGTCGCGCCTCCCAACGCCGACTTTCATCTGCACCGATTCGACGTCGTGCTGGTGGCCGCCGAACCCCTCTTCGCTGCTGTAGTAAAAGAAAAAGTCTATGTCGACGGCAGCCGTGTATCGAAAATCGATGATCGATTGGCTCCTGTCGTTGGGATCTTCAATATACGCCGCACCCTTCTTACCTGCGCCTTCGTAAGCGATCACCTCACGGATTCGGAAGTAGACAACGGGAGCATTCGGCGAGTCCTCGAACGGGAATGCCTCAGGGATCATGATGTCCTTACCGCGGGCGTCATCCAGAAGCGGTTCGTCGGGCGAGAACCACAGGATCGGTGCGCAGTGGGCCGCAAACTCTTCAACTGTCATGGTGGAGTCGAGTCCGTACCACACGATTCCGGGCACTTCGCCCAGTTCGCAGCATGGATCCGCGACGCGCGCGATCCTGGATGTTTGCGAATGCGCCACACCGCCCGCGAGGGGAAGCATGGGATCGATCGAGCAAAAGCCGCCCACCAATAAAACAGTTGTCATCACTACAACAGATCGCATGAAGGAACTCCTCTTTGAACGAAACTTCGTCAGCTCGATGATCCAAGCGGCCACTTGAGGTGCATTCCGGAGAGTATACTGGTTTTCCTGATTTGAAAAAAGTGATTCCCCTGGATAGGTCAAGAACCCCCGGCCCGGTACCTGTCCCGTAGGGCAATATATTTTGAGATTTCTTCTTTTTTTCCCCTTTTGTCGGCGCCCGCGATATAGACGTCAATTTTTTCGATCATTGTACGCACCGCTGCGGTCCGATCTCGAGGGGAGAGGTGTGAGTAATTTAAGATTTTCTCGATTGCGTGGATCCGGAACCGGTCCATCCCCCAGTATCGCTTTGAGAGCTGATCGTCGTGTCCGCCGTGTTTTACGACCAACGGCTCCTCCAAAAAAAGAATCGGGTGACGCGAGCAGATCCTTAGCCACATGTCGTAGTCCTCGCATACCGGAAGCGATTCGTCGAACCCCCCGAGCTCTTCGAGTAATGCACGGCGTACAATTACGGACGACGGTGAAATCACGCACAACGGCAGGCATCTCTGGAAGATCCACCCTCCCGACTTGGCGTGACGCTTGCCCTCGTTGACTCGCCTTCCGTTGCGAATCCAGATTTCATTCGTGTGACATATATGAAACGATGGATTTTGCCGGAGGGCGTCTAATTGGCGCTCGAGCTTACCGGGCTTCCACTCGTCGTCGGAGTCAAGAAAGGCAATCCACTCCGAGTTCGCCTCCGCGATTCCGCGGTTTCGCGCGGCGCTCACACCCGCGTTCGTCTGACGGACACATGTGACGAGCGGGTAATCGCGGTTGATCACCTCCGAAGTACCGTCGGTTGATCCATCGTCGACGACAATTACCTGCTCTGGCTGGCGCGTTTGTGAGAAAACGGAATCCAACGCCCTGCCGAGGACCCCGGCGCGATTGTACGTGGGAACCACTACGGATACGTCCATACCGACAACGGTACCTTGTGCCAGACTGCCGGTCAAGGCGCCCGAACGACACGTCGCCTGACAAACGACCCGTGTAACTTATTATAATAAATCAAGATAGACTTCCAGCACCGCTTGACACCCGCTTGGATATCTGCCAATATGGGTCGGTCTGGAACGCCTCGACTGCCCCCCACTTCGTCGACGCGTTAATATAACGGCCGGTTTGATCATTGCCTTTTGAGGCCTCACGCCCGTAGGGGTAGGAGCAGGAGAAAATCATGCCTTTGAATTTGCGCAACCGAAGTTTTCTAAAACTGGAAGATTTCACCTCCGAAGAAATCCGATTCTTACTCGACCTCGCCAAGCAACTCAAAGCGGCTAAGTACGGCGGTTACGAGCAACGGAGGCTGGAGGGCAAAAACATCGCTTTGATTTTTGAAAAGGCGTCGACTCGAACACGTTGCGCGTTCGAGGTGGCTGCATACGACCAGGGTGCACACGTAACCTACCTCGGCCCGTCGGGATCGCAGATCGGTCACAAGGAATCGATGAAAGACACCGCACGTGTGCTGGGGCGTATGTATGACGGAATAGAGTACCGCGGATTCGGCCAGTCGATCGTTGAGGAATTATCCGAATACTCCGGCGTGCCGGTGTGGAACGGACTCACGGACGAGTTCCACCCCACACAGGTGCTGGCTGATTTGCTGACAATGGCCGAGCACAGCACGAAACCTCTCAAGGAGATCTCATATTGCTACCTGGGGGATGCCCGTAACAACATGGGCAACTCGCTCCTGGTGGGGGGATCTAAATTGGGGATGGATGTACGTCTATGCGCCCCCACGCAGTGCTGGCCAGCAGACGACATGGTCGAGCGGTGTCGTGGTTACGCAAAACAAAGCGGCGCCACCATCACGCTCACCGACAATGTGGCGGAAGGCGTGAGTGGCGTTGACTTTCTTCACACCGATGTGTGGTTATCGATGGGTGAACCGGAATCGAAGTGGGAAGAACGGATCGCACTTCTAAAGCCGTACCAGGTCAATGTTAAATTGGTCGAGCAGACGGGCAATCCCGAAGTCAAATTCCTTCACTGTCTACCTGCGTTTCACAACCGCGAGACGAGAATTGGTGAGGATATTTACGGGAAATTCGGCCTCGACGGCATGGAGATCACAGAAGACGTGTTCGAATCACCGCATTCGATCGTGTGGGATCAGGCGGAAAACCGGGTGCACACGATCAAGGCGGTAATGGTGGCCACACTCGGCGACTGAAGCCGGCCCCAGAGCGGCGTCCGTTAGAGGCCAGGCCCCGCGGTGCGGAAACGCCGTCAGTTTTCTATCAATGCGCGCAGCTCTTCCATGTTCGCCCTCAGCTCCGTAGAAACCTCACGGGCGGAAGAATCCAAGTGTCCAGATATCGTGTACTCGGCCAGGAAGTCATAGGCCTGTTTCGCCACCGGTGACTTTGGCGCCTTACGAATTGCCTGTTCGAGCAAAAAGTCGGTCTCCGAAATCCAGTACGACCGCGTGATACGAGATTCGGCTACCCCCATCAGATAGAACGCCTCAGCGACGTCTACGTTGTTTTCCGACCCACTCTCTATATAACGGTGTAACAAGGTGGTCGCCACCACATAGTCGACCAACCCCGAGCGATCCGACGGGTGTTTCCTGTTCGTTTCCGCTTTTTCGATGAGATCCCGGCTCACCGGTAACTCTTGTCCGGCGCTCGCCGTCAAGTCGACCGTCTCCAGCGACTCTATCCATCCTTTGGTGAGTTTCTTTTGTGGTGTGGGGACGTCTTTGCGCTGATTGTATTTTTTGAACGTGGCGATGGGCCGAGCGGTATCGTTCATCGCGCCTATGCACACCCTGAGGTAACCCTCGAACGCCCCAATGAGCGCCAGGTTTTCGGGGGTCATTTCGGGATCGGCGAAAATTCCTTCGTAGGTCCACATGGCCGCCTTGAATTGACGAGCAGCCAGTTGAATGGTGACGCGATCCACCGGTTGAAGTTCCTTGGGTTTCAATTCCTTGAGAAACTCGGCGCCGATGTCGAACTCGCTCTCCGCGGGCAGCTTCGTGTGGCAGGTTACGCAGTTTTCGGTGATTTTGCTGATCACGAATCGCGACCCCATGTATTCCCCTTGATTGAATCGGCTCATCGCGTCATTCGCATCTTTGACAAGTGATCGCCGCAGGTATCCGAAGCTTGGGTTGAGCCCGCCTTCGTGCCGTTCGAGTTCGCTGGCGTTTACCACCAACGCCTGTAACATTCCCTGAATCTGTCCATGGTTGGATGGTTTCTCGTACTCTTCCGGGACGAGACTGTACTTGTACACGGTCATAAGCGTTATGAAGATTCCACGCATGGTGGCTTGTGTGGCATTGTAGTCCGATTCTTGAGGCGAACTGGCGACCGGACTCAAGTACAACACCAGGCACACCGCACATACAATCATCACCGGCGCAATGGCAATACGGCGTATCGTCTTCATTTCCAACCCCCTCTTTGTGGACGGGTCCTTCGCAGCTGAAGCCCGGCAACCGCGCGGACATTCCGGACGGCGCCGCAGGGTATAGTAAATCCAGCCGTCACTACACTAATAGCAGAATACGTGGGTTACGGCAACGGTTTCCCCCGTTTGGATGGTGTTGACGTGCGACGGATTTCGGGGTCGATCGGGCCCAACAAAAAAGAAGCCGCCGGCACGGGTCCGGCAGCTTCTTTCGATATCGTCAGTTCCGCCGCTGTTATTCGCCGTGAAGCCGGCGAAGCTCTGCCGCTTTCTCTTCGATTTCAGAGAGATCGCGTACCATCTCGCTCCAGCCGTACCACAACGCATAATCCGGATTCATGTGAAACGTCCCCTGAAACGCGCGCATCCTGTGCTTCAGGTGCATCTCGAACAACGTCTGTTCGATAGTCGTCGGCGCGTCGTGGAATGTCAATAGATCGGGAAACGCGTGCGCGTAGCTTTCGGGTTTCGGGATGATTCCGTCCTGGTATAAGCCTGCGATGATGTGGATCGCTTGTGCCAACAGGTGGTCGGCTTCGCGTATCATGTCGTCGCCCTTCTTCAGCTCTGCGTTGGCAAAATTCTCCGAGTGACAGTCGCTGCACACGGCGAGCAAACGGGCGCGTTCCACGTCGAACGACTCCTGTGTCAGCCGTGCCACGTCAGCAGCTTTGACTACGTCGAGCCGCCCGGTGGGGTTTCCCTCGGGATCGAGCACGCCCAGCGCCTGCAGGATCGTAACCTGGTCTGCCTTCCACTGTTCGTCTTCCGGCAGTGGCAACCTGACAGCCAGGAACCCCCACGGCGTACGGACCTCGTGGTTGCCGTCGGGCATGTGGCACGTCTGGCACGAAGGCGCTGGTGTCGATGCGGGCAACACACCCATCTGTTTCAGCAGATACCTCACACCGTGCTTCGACGAAGACCACATCTCCCACTGCGGGTGATCGAAGCCCATGTGGCATGTCTGGCACGCCTGGGGTTCGCGCGCCTCTTTCACCGAGAATGTATGCCGGGTATGACACGCGTCGCACGAGGCGTGTCCAAAGACCGACCCTTGCGCTTTGAGAGACGCGATCTCCTCGTCCGTTTTCAAACCGATCTTGTGGCAGCCACCGCACCCTTTCATCCCCTCTGTCAGCGAAAGGGGCAACGCGTGCGTCGTGGGCATGGCTCTATAAGACACCCACGCAAGAGCGTGCTTGCCCTTGGAAAACTGGGCGAACTGCGTGTCGTGACAATCCGCGCACGTCTGCGCCGTGACTGTCAGCACCTTCGAGACGTCAGACTCGTTTTCGTGACCGTCGCCGTGGCAGTCTTCGCAGGTGATGTCCTCACCGAAGTGCGCGCTCAGTTTCCAGTCCTCGACGATGTTGGGCGTAATTTTCGTGTGGCATTCGACGCAGTCATCGTCTGCGGCAAAGGCCGCGCCTGCGAACACAACTATGATGAGTAGCGAAATGATCCGTTGCATTTACAACCGTCCCTTCCGCGCTATACGCGAGTGAATCAATAATCACATACAGAAGTGTGAATACAGGTTCATACTAGATCAACTCCATACAAAATGTCAACGACAGTGGGCGATGACTGACACTCATGTATGGTCGTGCAACATATTGCCATAAATACAGATAAGTGCAGTCGGCCGCGGAGCGGCACCGGTTTTTACCCGCCGCGGATACGTCTGGTGAGCGCCGGTTCGATACCCAGTAGGCGGGCATACGTGGTGAGCTGGCCGCGGTGATACATCTCCTGCGCAATGCCGTGCTGGAGCCAGGCCAGTCGGGTGCCCTTTCGGCCATCGAACCGGTCGATCGACTGCAGTATGTGGATCTCGCCGCCCCTTCGGAACATCTTGTCGGCCTCCCGGTGCTGCGTAACCAATAGTCGCAGAAGTTCTCCTCGGGTTTTCGCACGGTAAGCCGCACCGGCATACATCTTTAGCAATTTTGGCCAAGGGGCGCGGCGGAAGTCCGTGTCCGGGCGGGTGAGTTCACCCGTCATCATCATCGCCACTTCCAGTATGTGAACGGCCAACTCGCGTACGGATTTTGTTTCGGAAGAAGGTCTATAATCCCAGTGTTTTGCCGGGATGTTCCGAAATTCGTCGGTGATACCGTCGCGTGCGTCTTTCCACGCTTCCAACGTCTCGTCGAGCAAACTATCGAACTCTGTCATTGCTAAACCTCCGTGGTGTGGTGTTACAATCTTATCATGGATACAGTCATAGAAATCGACGGATCTTACGGCGAAGGCGGCGGCCAGGTGTTGCGAACGGCGCTAGCGCTATCGGCTCTAACCGGTAAAGGGACGCGGGTCACCAATATTCGCGCCGGCCGTTCGAAACCGGGGTTGGCGCCTCAGCATCTGACGTGTTTGCTCGCTTTTACCGAGGTGTGTGACGCGGCTGTCAAAGGCGCAAAAATCGGGTCCACCGAGATCGCCTTCGAACCGGCGGTGAAAGCACGCCCCGGCGAGTATACTTTCGATGTTAGCGATGTTTCCAAGTGGGGCAGTGCGGGTTCGGTGACGCTCATAACCCAGGCGCTGCTCGCGCCGCTTTCGCTGGCGGCCGGGCCCAGCCGACTGACACTGAAAGGCGGAACGCATGTGCCGTGGAGCCCGCCGTACGATTTCGTTTCTGACGTTTACCTGCCCGCGTTATCCCGAATGGGTATCGCCGCCGAATGCCGTTTGGTCTCGTGGGGCTTTTACCCCGCCGGCGGCGGTCGCATCTCGGTGGAGATTGAGCCCACGACTAGCGTCGCACCACTGGTGATACCCGAACGAGGCGAGCTCAAGGGTATTCACGGTCGGGCGCTGGCGTGCAATTTGCCCTCGCGAGTGGCCATGCTGATGGCCAATAGGGCGCGCAACCTTCTCTCCGAGATCGACGCGCCCTGCCAAGTGGTACCGGAACGCGTTCGGGGCAAAGGTCCTGGCGCGTGTTTGTTTTTGCACGTCGAATATGAAAACGTCGTTGTCGGCTTTTCAGCCTTGGGTGAACGCGGAAAGCCGTCGGAGAAGGTAGCGGAGGAAGCGTGTCGCGAGTTGATCGAACACGACGAACACGGAGCGCCGATTACACCTCGCCTGGCCGATCAGCTCCTCCTTCCAGCGGCGCTCGCTTCCGGCCGGACCGAGTTTCAAACGAGTTGTGTTACCGCGCACTTGTTGACGGCTGCCTGGGTGGTTCGTCAATTCCTTCCCGCACATATCGACATCGAAGGAGCCGAAGGATCGCCCGGCAATGTTGTCATCGAAGGCGTTGGAAAGTAGCGTTTGTACTTAGGTATGTGTTTTTAACTTTGCAAAAACACTTTTTGATTACTTTTTGATTTTACTTGACAGATTTATGCGTACTTTTCCTTAACGCGTTTTGCTTTTTTCAAACTTGCCTCACGACTTCACCACTGTCTCCTTACGCACGCTTAAAACCAAAACGAATCATTTCTGAACAACTCGCCTTCGTTGCGCTTTTATTGGGCCGCTTCTGAGCGCC
>CBDVBX010000117.1:0-10686 GCA_965372335.1 uncultured bacterium
CTCGCGATCGCCCGCCCCAGAACCACGGAGCTTGGTCTACATTGCTGACTGTGACTTCGACCAGGAGGTGCCCGGTTTTTCCAGGCTGTAGTAGACCTTGATCTCCTCTGTCTCTTCGAAAATCTGCGGGACCACCTGGAGTTCCATGCCGATCTCGATATCTTCTTCTTTGATGCTATCGCCGATCCAGGCCAGGAGCCGGCCCGTTTCTTCCAGGTCGACGACGCCCACCGTGTAAGGAACCACATCGTCGAAACCTGTGGGGGCAGCGACGATTTTTGTAAATGTGTGGAGGGTGGCCTTGCCGCTGATCTCAAAGAACTCGAAGTCGCCGCTCATGCACTCTCCGCAGTCCGCCCTCGGCGGAAAAGACTCGGCGCCGCACTGTTTGCAGCGAGACGCCATGATGTAGCCGTCCTTCAAGTTCTGGGCGAAGCCGGAGACTTTCGTGTACGGAGAAAAGTTGACCTTGCCGAACCACTTGAACATGACCTAATCCCTCCTCATTATCTGAACAAAGCAATACTGTCCGATTCCGCCCACATTATGTGTGAGGCCAACATCCGCGTCCGGGACCTGACGCTCGCCTGCGTCGCCCCGTAATTGCTTGACGATCTCTGTCGTCATCGACACGCCCGTTGCTCCGATTGGGTGACCCTTTGCTTTAAGACCGCCGTCGACATTCACCGCCACCTTGCCTCCGATATACGATTGACGATCCTCGATGAAGTGCCCTCCCTCGCCTTTTTTGCAAAATCCCAAATCTTCATACGCCAGGATCTCGGCGACAGTGAAGCAATCGTGCACGTCGGCTACTTTGATGTCCTCTGGGCCAACGCCCGCCATCTTGTAAGCGACCGATGCCGCTTCCTCGGCGCTCGGCAGGCCCACGAGGTTGGGCCTTCTCAACACCGACATGCTGGCGGTCGCGCAGGCCATGCCGTCCAACCACACCGGCGTCTTCGAGATTTCCTTGGCTCTCGCCTCGCTGGCGAGTATGACGCACGCGGCGCCGTCGGCATTCGCGCAACAATCGTATACGTGAAATGGAGTGGCGATTTCTTCCGACGCGAGAGCCTTTTCCATCGTGATCTCTTTTTGAAAGAGAGCCAAAGGATTTCTGGCGCCGTAGTAATGGTTTTTGATCGCTACTTGCACTAGATTTTCGCGAGTCGTGCCGAATTCATGCATGTGTCGCTTGGCAAACAACGCGTAGTAAGCGGGAAAGGTCGTCCCGAACACTGATTCCCACTGGACCTCGCCTACTCTACCCATGAGGGCCAGGATTTCCGGCGTGGAAAGTTCTGTCATCTTTTGGCATCCAATCACGGCCACGATGTCGTGTACTCCCGCTTTGATAGCCATCCAACCCGTGCGGATTGCCGCGCTTCCCGACGCGCACGCCACCTCTGTGAGCCATGTAGGTTTGGGGTTCAACCCGAGATATTCCTGCACGACACCGGGCAAGGAACGTTGTTTATGATATTCGGGAACCGACCCGATCACCGACGCGTCCAAATCCTTTCGCTCGATCCCGGCGTCCTTCAACGCATCGCGGAACGGCTCGAACGCCAACTCCTGGACTGTCGCATCGCTACGCCGGCCAAAAACTCCGTGTCCGATACCCACAATTCCAACTCTGCTCATAATTCTTTACCCCTTATATGTACTGGCCGCCGTCGATTTTGATAACCTCTCCGGTGATATGGCGCGACCTGTCGGAACAGAAAAACGCAACCACATTTGCGCAGTCCTCTGGAGATGCAAACCGGCCAATAACGGTTTCGTCCATTGCTTTGGTGAGAAACTCGGGCGGTATGCTTCTGGCCATGTCCGTCATGACCATACCGGGAGCAATCACGTTGACATTGACGTTGAACTTGCCAAGTTCTCTGGCGAGCGATTTGCTCAGCGCAATCTCACCGCCTTTGGAAGCTGCGTAATTGGTCTGTGCGAACTTTCCCCTTATGCCGTTTATTGAAGAGATATTCACTATTTTGCCGCTTTTTTGATCTTTGAACACCATGGCTGCGGCTTTGTTGTAGTTGAAATAGCCCTTCAAGTTGACATTGATAACTGAATCCCACTGCTGCTCAGTCATCTTCCAGATTACGCCATCCCAGTTGATGCCCGCGTTGCAGACCATAATGTCCAAGCTTCCAAACTCTTTTACGACGGTTTGTACCATGTTCTGGGCGTCGTCGAAACTGGCCACGTCCGCCTTGATCGCCAGCCCCTTCCGTCCCATCTTCTCAATTTGACTTACAATTTCTTTGGCCTCGGTGTCGTGACGCCGATAATTGATGGCCACATTGCAGCCCTCCCGGGCCAGACCCAAGGCAATCGCGCTTCCGATACCCAGGCTCCCGCCTGTAACGATGGCGTTTTTGCCTTCAAGACCTAGATCCATAACCTTCCCCCTAATAATGAGGAATTATGTTCGACCCACTGTCGCTCTGATTTAAGGAATCCGTGAGAAGTCTCTCGACGTTCTGAAAAAGGATTATGACATCCCAATATAACACGAGCCGGGGAAAAATACGAGGGGGCATATGATAAAGGAAATACGCGAAAACGTGACCCGGCGAGGTCGTGGAAACGGACCGATCCCGTCTTGGCACCCGGTCCAATCACACACAGCCACTTTTTTGACGCATTGAGGGCTAGAGGCTGCTATTTCGATCCGTCGTCGACCAGTTTCGGCGGCGGGGTGACGTCTTTGTGGTGTTCCTCCACCTCGGCGAAGTCTGGCGTTTTTTCGTCGAACTGTTCTTCTTCCGTCGACCCCGACATGGCAGTGGTCGACACGCGGCCACCGTTGATCACCTGGGTGACGTCGTCGAAATAACCCGCACCGACGAAAGATTGGTGTTTGACCGCACGGTAGCCGTGCTCGCGCTCCAGTTCGAACTCACGTTCCTGTAACTTCAAATAGGCTCTCATACCCTGAGAGCGGTACGCGTGAGCCAGCTCGAACATACCCGCGTTGACGGAGTGGAAACCCGCCAAAGTTACGAACTGGTACTTGTAGCCCATCGCGCCCAGTTCGCGTTGGAAGCTGGCGATGGTCGTATCGTCGATGTTGGCCTTCCAGTTGAAAGACGGCGAGCAGTTGTACGAAAGCAACTGATCCGGATACACTTTCTTCACCGCCTCGGCGAACTTTTTGGCCTCACCCAGATCCGGGCGCGCCGTCTCGCACCAGATAAGATCCGCGTACGGTGCGTAAGACAATGCCCGATCGATCGCCTGGTCGAGCCCGGGTTTGACGCGGAAAAATCCTTCCGCCGTTTTTTCTCCGGTCAGAAATTTGTGATCGCGTTCATCGACGTCATTTGCCAACAGCGTCGCGGCGTTGGCATCGGTTCGCGCCATGAGGACCGTCGGCGTGTCCATGACGTCGGCGGCCAGCCTCGCCGCCACCAGTTTGTTGATCGCTTCTCCTGTCGGTGCGAGGACCTTTCCGCCCATGTGCCCGCACTTTTTGAACGATGACAGCTGGTCTTCGAAATGCACCCCGGCTGCTCCGGCTTCGATCATGGCCTTCATCAGTTCGAAGGCGTTCAATACACCGCCGAAACCCGCTTCGGCGTCGGCGACGATGGGCGCAAACCAATACGGCATTTTGTCATCCAGATCGGCTTCGTGTGTGACCTGATCCGATCGCTGCAGGGCGCTGTTGATTCGCCGAACCAAATTGGGAACGCTGTCGACGGGGTAAAGACTCTGGTCGGGATACGTGTTGAACGAGCTGTTCATGTCTCCCGCCACCTGCCACCCACTGACATAGATCGCCTTGAGACCGGCCTGGACCATCTGAACCGCCTGCGTGCCCGTCAGGGCACCCAATGAGTGCACGTACGGCTCGGTGTTCAGCAACTCCCACAGTCGTTCCGATCCCAGTCGCGCGAGCGTATATTCGATTGTCACCGAACCTCGCAAGCGCATCACGTCGGCTGGCGAGTATGGGCGGGTGACCCCTTTCCAGCGCGCATCCGTGCTCCAGCTTTTTTCCAGTCGGGCGATTTCTTGTTCTTTTGTCATCGTTACTCCTTTTAAACTGCTGCTTATTCGAGATGGTCATACCCGGTGATGGTCATGAATTCCGTGAAATGATCGTTCGTAACGATACCTTCGATGAGCTCACGCGCTTTGACGTAATGACCCGAGGAAAATTGAACTTCGCCGACGAGGCCGCGTATCTTCAGCATCTCCTCGTCGAACAGACTGTGGCAAAGATCGGCCGTCACCTTCCGCCCATCGGCTAGAACACCGTCGGGGTGATGGATCCACTGCCAGATTTGCGATCGTGATATTTCGGCCGTGGCGGCATCTTCCATTAAGTTATAAATCGGAACGCAACCGTTTCCTGAAAGCCACGCGGCCATGTAGAGTACTCCCACGTTGATGTTGTGACGCAATCCGGCTTCGGTGATATCGCCTTCTGGTGCCGTCAGAAGGTCCTTCGCCGTGACATGAACGTCGTCACGCTTGTTGGCGATTTGATTGGGACCGGGCATACTAGCGTCGAACGATTCTTTCGCGAGGGCGACCAGGCCGGGATGCGCCACCCAGGTGCCGTCGTGGCCATCGACCGATTCGCGGTCTTTGTCGGCGCGCACTTTTCCCAGTGCATCATCGTTGGCCTTCGGATCGTTTTTGATTGGGATCTGCGCGGCCATGCCCCCCATGGCATGAATCCCACGCCTGTGACAAGTCTGGATTGCGAGCAGCGAGTAAGACCTCATGCAGTGCGTCGTCATGGCGACCAGCGCCCGGTCGGGCATCGTGAAATTGGGTAGATTCCTGAACGTCTTGATGATGCTGAAAATGTAGTCCCATCGGCCGCAGTTGAGTCCGGCGCTGTGCTCGCGGAGTTCGTACAGGATTTCGTCCATTTCGAACGCGGCAAGAATCGTTTCGATAAGGACCGTCGCCCGAACGGAACCCCGCGGTATATCCAGTTCGTCCTGCGCGAACACGAACACATCGTTCCACAGGCGCGCCTCGAGGTAGCTCTGGAATTTCGGCAGGTAAAAGTAGGGCCCGGTGCCGTTGTCCAACAACGTGCGGGCGTTGTGATAGAAATACAGTCCAAAGTCGAGTAACGACGCGGGAATGGGGCTGCCGTCTAGTAAAATGTGTTTCTCGTCCAGGTGCCACCCTCGCGGACGCACGAACAGGACGGCGGTTTCGTCGTTCAACGCGTACTTTTTGCCGGCCGGATTGGTGAATGTAATGGTTCGATTCACTGCGTCGCGCAGGTTTACCTGACCCTGAATGGTGTTATCCCAGGTCGGGGAATTGGAGTCCTCGAAATCGGCCATAAACACGTTGGACCCGGAGTTGAGAGCGTTGATAACCATTTTGCGGTCGACCGGACCGGTTATCTCGACCCTCCGGTCCTGGAGATCGTGAGGAATTGGCGCGACCGTCCAGTCGTCTTTACGGATGCTCTCGGTTTCGGTTAGAAAATCGGGCAATTCTCCCGCCGAAATCTGCTGTTGGCGTTGCTCCCTTCGCTGTAACAGATCGGCACGAGTGGGAGCAAATTCTCGTACCAATTTTTCGACGAAGCTGAGTGCTTCGGGCGTGAGGATATCGGTAAAATCCTGGGAAAGCGGGGCTTTGACCTCCAGCCCCGAGTTTCCGGAGGACGAGGGGGAAATACTGGACATAGAAACTCTCCGATCGACGGTGCGGCTATCCGGGCCGGATGAACCTTGTCTCAACGGTGCGAAATTTCGGACGACGTGCGAGAAAAAGTGTGGCGCGGTGGATTAACGCGGTCTGCACCTATCAATTGTAAGCCATATCGCATGATATTTCAAGCGTGTGCTTTTGTGTTGGCGTGGTTCGATGTCGCATCCCGTGCGGATGGTGGCGTCGCGAGATGTTCATTTTCGGTCTCGGCATGAACAGGGTTAGTATGGTAGAGTTGTTTATCTAAAATTCGTGTACATGTGAGCAATGCTCGAGATGTTTTTCCCGCTTTCAAAACATGGTAAGGGATAATAAGATAGGGGAAAATCTGATCAGGGAGGATAATCATGTCGGGTAATCCAGGGACCAAAGAACTACCTCTGCGAGTGGCGATTGTCGGCAGCGGTCCCAGCGGCTTTTATGCGGCGGAGGCGTTGTTCGGGGCGGAGGTGGAGGAACAGGTGGATATGTACGATCGGCTGCCGGCACCTTTTGGCCTCGTCAGGTATGGGGTCGCGCCGGACCACGGAAAGATCAAAAACGTAACCAAAGTGTACGAGAAGACCGCATCTAACCAGGCGTTTTCCTTTTTCGGGAACGTCGATGTCGGAAGCGACATTACGCTGGATGAGATGCAGCAATACTACGACGCCATCGTTTTTGCCAGCGGGGCGCAGACGGATAGACAGTTGGGAATACCCGGCGAAGATTTACTGGGCAGCCACGCTGCAACGGAATTTGTCGCGTGGTACAACGGGCACCCCGACTACATCGACAGGACGTTCGATCTGTCGTGTGAAACCGCGGTGGTGATCGGTATCGGAAACGTCGCCGTCGATGTCGCCCGAATTCTCAGCAAAACGGTGGATGAACTCAAAAATACGGATATCTCCGAACACGCGTTGAACGTGCTGGCCGAGAGCAAAATAAAAAACGTTCACTTAATCGGCCGCCGCGGTCCCGCGCAGGCGGCGTTCACGCCGCAGGAACTCAAGGAACTCGGCGCCCTCGCAGACTGCGAATTCGTCCTGGACGACCCGTCTTTGGAGCTCAACCCGGAGAGCCAGGCCGAACTCGATCAGCCAAAGGCGAGCCAGGCGAGAAAACTGATCAAAATCCTCACAGAATTTGCGCAGCGCCCAGCAACCGCGAAATCGAGGAGGCTTGTACTTCACCTGTTAAAAAGTCCGATCGAACTCGTCGGCGATGGTAGAATCAACGAGGTAGTGTTAGAAAAGAATACCTTGATCGGTGAACCCGGCAAGCAGAAGTCACGGGGTACCGGAGAGACAGAACATTTGGATTGCGGTGTTTTGTTCAGAAGCGTTGGATACCGGGGAGCGCCGATTCCGGGTGTTCCGTTCGATGAACAATGGGGGATCATTCCCAACGAAGATGGACGTGTGGTCGACAACGGCAAACCCGTTCCCGGTCTATATGTGGCCGGGTGGATCAAACGCGGGCCGTCGGGTATCATCGGCACCAACAAGCCGGACAGTATCGCGACGATCAAAGCGCTGTTGGCGGATCTGCCCTCGCTCGAACCGTGTCCGAAGCGTGAAAAAGAGTCCGTACTGGCTCACCTGTCGAACAAAGGTATCAAAGTCGTCGACTACGACGCGTGGAAGATCATCGACGCAGCCGAGATCGCAAGAGGCGAAGCGAAGGGCAAGCCGAGGGAGAAGTTCGTCACCGTCGACGGGATGCTTGCCGCCGCCGGCCTGTAGTGTCCGAATGTCCTTCTCCGGGGAGGGCGCATGATCGGCAAAAAGATCTCTCACTTTCAGATCCTGGACAAAATCGGACAGGGTGGCATGGGTGTCGTTTACCTGGCCGAAGACACGCGGCTGAAACGTACCGTCGCGTTGAAGTTCCTTCCGTCGCACCTGTTGGGCGACGACCAAGAAAAAGCGCGCTTCATACACGAAGCGCAAGCCGCAGCCCAACTGGACCATCCCAACATCTGCACCGTTTACGAGATCGACGACGCCGAAGGCGAGACCTTTATCGCCATGGCCTACATCGACGGCGCTTCGCTCAAGCAGACGATCGCGTCGGGGCCGCTCCAACTGGAGAAAGCGATTGCGTACGCCATGCAGATCGGCAGGGGGCTCCACGAAGCGCACACCAACGGCGTCGTACATCGAGACGTCAAACCCGCCAACGTCGTCGTTTCGGACAAGGGCCACGCCATTGTCATGGATTTCGGCCTGGCGAAGCTCAAGGGCCAGACCAAACTCACACGGTCCGGCACGACCGTTGGCACGGTGGCATACATGTCGCCGGAACAAGCGCGCGGAGAGGCAATCGATCGCCGATCCGATATCTGGTCGTTGGGAGTCATCCTCTACGAAATGCTGACCGGACAACACCCCTTCAAAGGCGAACACGAGACCGCAGTGGTCTACTCCATCATGAACGAAGACCCGGCGCCGGTGACGGCACTCAGGACTGGCGTTCCGATGGAGCTGGAACGAATCGTCAACAAGGCGCTGGCCAAAAGCCCAGGTGAACGATACCAGCACGCCGATGAGCTGGTAGCCGATCTGAAAAAGCTCAGAGGCGATTTGGGATCGCCGCGCGAAGCGGTCACCGGCCGGGCAGCGGGAAAAGACACCGCCAGAAGTCGGCTCAAAGCGCTTTGGATACCGGCCGCCGTCGTTTTGCTGGTCGTCGCGGGCTTTTTCCTTTTGAAGCCGGCCCTGATCGGCGAGGCGCCAGTGGCGGCGTCGAGACCCATTGCGGTGATCGGGTTTACCAATCAAACGGGTGACAGTGCCTTCGACTATCTACAAGAAGTCATCCCGAACTTATTGATCACGAGCCTGGAACAATCGAAGTATTTTAGTGTAACCACATGGGAACGTCTCCACGATCTCCTCGCCCAGAGGGGCCGGGGGGATGTGGAATTTATTGATAGAGAAGTGGGATTCGAACTGTGCCGTTTGGATGGCATCGAGACGGTTGTGCTGGGGAGCTTCACCAAGGCGGGCGATGTTTTCGTCACCGACGTCAAGGTCCTGGACGTTCAATCTAAGGAGCTATTAAAAAGTGCCAGCGCGAGAGGCGAGGGCGTGGCCAGTATTCTCGAGCATCAAATCGACGACCTCGGCCGCGAGATCTCGCGCGGCGTGGGCCTCTCCGAACGCGCGCTCAAAGAGGCGAGCCAGCCCATCGCCGATGTGACGACGAAGTCGATGGAGGCGTATAACTACTTCCTCAGGGGACGCGACGATTACGACAAATTCTACTACGACGACGCGCAACGGTCTTTGGAGAAGGCCGTCGAACTCGATTCAACATTCGCTGTGGCGTATCTCTATCTCGGCAGGAATTTCAGAAAACTTAGAAACATCACGCAGGCAAACAAATCTTATGAAAAAGCAAAGGTGCTCTCGCAAAGAGCACCCGAAAAAGAGAGGCTGTATATCGAGTCCATTTATGCCGGCGAGGTGGAGCTCGATCCCGAAAAGCGAGACAGAATCCTCGTCGAATTGATCAAAAAGTATCCCAAAGAAAAACTGGCCCGCCTCGATTTCGCGAACGGTTTTTATAGACGCGGCGCCCTGGATCAGGCGAGGCAGGAACTACAAAAAGTGTTGAATCTCGATCCCAACTATGGATCGGCGTTGAACTTGTTGGCGTATGCGTATGCCGATTCAAAAGAATATGAAAAAGCGGTCGAGTACTTCGCGCGCTACGCGGCCGTGTCCCCGGGGGATGCCAATCCGCTCGATTCGATGGCGGACGCCTATCTCCGAATGGGTCGTGTGGAAGAAGCCAAGGCCAAACTAAAGGAGGCGCTCGAAATCAGGCCCGATTTTGCTTCGGCGTTGGGGTTGGCCTATATTTACGCATTAGAGGAAAACTATGAGGAAGCACTGAAGTGGGTTGATCATTACATTGCAAACGCTTCGGCGCCCGGCGTGAAAGGATCCGGACACCTCGTAAAGAGCTTCCATTTGATGTGGCGGGGGCTATGGGATGAGGCAATCACTGATACCGAGTGGACGGATGAACTGTTTACATCGCTCGGATACGAATACGGGCGGGTGGCAGTAACGTGGATGCAGGCTTGGATATATTTTGGTATGGAAAAAACCGAACTGAGCCGAAAGTCCTTCCGAGATGCCAGAGACAAGGCGGCACCATTTCAGTCGCCGGTTCGAAATGCGGCGCTATCAGCGCACCACAAATTGGCTTTAGCGTTGTTGGACTTAAAAGAAGCACGAGTTGATTCGGCGAAGGCCCACTTGAGTGGGGTAGATTCCCTCCTGTCTCGAGTCGCGATGGGAGATTCTACGGAGTTCCGTTTATTGACGTACCAACACGGATTGGTAGGAGCAGAAGTGTTGCTGGCGGCGAATACAGTCGATGACGCAATCGCATTATGTGAATCTCAATATCTCCCTGACCCGCCGGCGCTGACCCCAAGGAATTTGTTTTTCTACAATTTACCTTTCGAACAAGACGTACTCGCGCGGTGTTACGAAAAACTTGGACTCGCCGGCAAAGCGATCGCGGAATACGAACGCCTCGTTACTTTCGATCCCAAGAGTACTGACCGTCGATGGATCCATCCGCTATACCACTATCGATTGGCGAGGCTATACGAAAGCTCGGGGCGGACAATAGCAGCGATCCAACAGTACGAGAAATTTCTCGATATTTGCAAAAACGCCGACGACGGTTACCCCGACATTACCGACGCCCAACAACGCCTCGCCTCTCTCACACAAAACTAACCCTGGGTCCAGCCCTTTTGGATGAGCGCGGCGATGTCCATGGAGATCCCCACGCCCCAGTGGAGAAGCGCGCCGTATAGCCAGCTTTTCGTCTTCAGCGCCAAATAGCCGAGGAGCAGGCCGGCGGGCACCGCGGCGAATACCTCGGCGGGGGGCTTTCCGAAGTGCACCATCGCGTACGGGATGACCATGATGAACAAGCCGTAGTAGCCGAAGCGGGCGAACAGGCCGAAGGTCA
>CBDVBX010000118.1:0-10657 GCA_965372335.1 uncultured bacterium
CCTCGAAACGTCCAGTAGACGATTGCGGTGTAAGCGACAACGAACGGCATGCCAATGAACGCAATCGTCCTCATGATGGAGAGCGTTTTCTGCGAGGAAGCAGCGTTGAATATCGTCAGGCTCCATTCCGGGTTGAGACTTGAGTAGATAAGATTGGGAAACAGCGCCATCCCGAACATGAAGGTAAGCGCGGCGATCGTAGACGAAGACGAGATGAACGCATATAGAGGACGGCCTTGATGGATAGCGCGGGGAATGTTGGCGATGGCCAGAAAGTTCAACCCGACGATTATCCACGCCCAGGGGTACTGTTCGAAATTGGCCGCCGCGTGCGAGATGGTGAACAGCGTCACAGTGGTGGTTATCAGAAAAACCGCGAGAAACGCCCAAAATGTTCGCCACATCCATTTTTTGATACGGTCCTGCAGCTCGCCCTCGGTCTTCAAATACAGGAAGATGGATCCATGCATCATAAACGTAGTTACCGCTAGTGCGCCTACCAGCAGCGCATACGGCGGCAGTAGGTCGAAGAAGCCTCCTTGGAATTCCATGTCGGATCCGATGGGCAGGCCGATCATCGAATTGCCCACCGCGATGCCGAAGAGAAACGTTGCCAACCCGCTGGCGACAAAAAACGATACGTCCCACCCGCGCCGCCAACGCGCAGAAGAACGTTTGCTCCGAAATTCCATCGACACCGCCCGGAAGATCAGCGCGAACAACAACATCATAAATGGTAGATAAAAAGCGGAGAACGCTGTCGCGTACGCGTGTGGAAAGGCGGCGAATAGCGCTCCTCCAAACGTGACCAGCCACACCTCGTTGCCGTCCCACAACGGGCCAATGGAGTTCATGAAAATCCGGCGTTCGGTGTCGGTTCTTGCTAACGGGTGAAGCATACCGACGCCCAAATCAAAACCGTCGAGTATGGCGTAGCCGACCAGAAGAGCGCCGAGTAATCCAAACCACAATAGATTGAGATCCATGGCTGTTCAGTTCTCCTTCAGATCCGTCGTCTCCGAGCGCGCGTTTGTCATGGACGTCCCACCAGGTTCGGTCAGCGCCACCGCCGCGTCGATCCAACTCATGCGCCGGGGTGCGCGTTCGATTTCTGCGAGTTCGTCTTCGGGACCAATCTTAATCTTGCGATTGAGGACGGTAAACCAGACGAGTATGAGAAACAGGTAGATAATAGTGAATAGCACGATTGAAATAAAGACTTGGTTAGCGTCGACAACCTTGGATAGCGCATCGCTCGTTCGCAATAGATTGTAGACGATCCACGGCTGGCGTCCCACCTCAGCGGCCACCCATCCTGCCTGGTTCGAAACGAACGGCGCAATCACCGAAAACACGAATACCCAGAGCAACCAGCGAGTTGTGAAAAGTTTTCGCCTCAGGTAGTAAATCCACCCGATGAGACAGAGCAGCAGGAAGTATCCTCCGAGACCGGCCATAATGTGGTATGTGTAAAACGGTAGTGCCACCGGCGGCCGATCGGAACGGGCAAACTGGTCGAGCCCGGTAACAGGCGTGTCGGTGTTTCCATGGACCATCCAACTTAGCAGGCCGGGTACTGCGATTTCGTAGCGCAATTCTTCGGCCGCTTCATCGACGATTCCCCACAGGACGAGCGGAGTGCCTCCGGTGCCCGTGTGGTAGAGTCCCTCGAAGGCGGCGAGCTTTGCCGGTTGGGTTTTAGAGACAGTGACAGCTTGGAAGTGACCGGAGATGGGTGCTGCGAGCGAGAACACGGTCGCGAAGATCAAACCGAGCAGCAACGTCTTTCGCGCGAAATCCAGGTGACGTCCCTTGAGCACGTAGTAGGCCGACACGCTTATCACAAAAAAGCCGCCCAGGATGTAGGCGCCGATCAAAACGTGGAGTAGCCGGTCGACGCTGGATGGGTTGAACACCATTTCCCAAAAACTAGTAATCTCGGCACGGGCCCGTATCCCCTCTCCCACGATGTGAAAACCCGCCGGTGTTTGTTGCCAGGAGTTTGCTACCACGATCCAGATCGCCGAAAAGGTGGCGCCGAGCCCTACCATCCATGTCGCGAACAAGTGCATCCGGTCGGATACCCGGTCCCAGCCGAAGACCAGGATGGCGAGGAACCCGGACTCCAGAAAAAAGGCAAATATTCCCTCGGCGGCGAGTGCAGACCCAAATACATCTCCCACGTATCGCGAATAGGTGGCCCAGTTGGTACCAAACTGGAACTCCATGACAATTCCGGTCGCTACGCCCATGGCGAAATTGACGGCGAAGATCTTCGTCCAGAATTTGGCCATGGCGCGATAGCGCAAGTCTTTGGTCACCATGTAGGTCGTCTCCATGATGACCATCAGGGCCCCGAGTCCTATGGTGAGCGGGGGGAATATGTAATGAAACATGATTGTGAAGGCAAACTGAAAACGCGACAAAAAGAGTAGGTCCATTCAAAGCTCCACTTTTGGGGTGTCTTACTTAAGGGAAACTTACGCCAAAATGACGTATTCCTGCAACCATACTCTAGACAAAGTCACTATTGGCTTGACAGTCCCCACAAGAGCTGTTACACGTGAATTAGACAATTAATCGTCCCCAATAGGAGGAGGTTAACAATCTACCGAGATATTGAAACAACCCATATTCTTGAACAGCCCGCTGTTTTATTGAGAAACAGCGGGCTTGTTTGTCTAGATATCTCAATTTCGGAACTTTCGATTTCTTTCGACCGCTAGTCGACCCCATCCGGTGGTTGGCGTGCCTGTGCAGACGGTGGAACTGTTGTTCCAGCTTACGCAAACTGGACATGGGGTCCCCGTCTTGAATCTATAGATGGGAGTGGTCCCGATGTTCGGTCGGTATAACGCAGTCGCGATACTCCTGTTCTTCTCAGCAGTAGTTGGCACACAGCTTGGACTCAAACCGACTTATGCAGGGAAGACATCTCTCCAACGGTTGCCCTGGGAAGGGCAGGCCCTTTTTCAAAACAAAGGATGTATTAAGTGCCATGCCATTCATGGAAAGGGCGGTGACGTCGGCCCCGACCTTGGAGATGACGAGTTCTATGGCACGTATCTCGAACTCGCCGCGCTGATGTGGAACCATTTGCCCGAGATGTTCGAGGAAATGCAGGAAACAGGCTATGTGTTTCCGAATTTGAATAGCGACGAGATGAAACAACTCGTGGTTTACCTCTGTTACATGCGATATGTCCCGGAGCCCGGGAACGAGCGCACTGGCAGAAAGCTCCTGAAGAGCAAGAAATGCGTGTCGTGCCACAGATTTGGCGGTTCGGGGGGCGACATCGGACCTGACATCAGCACAAGAAAGGAGTACCTTGCGCCGATCGCGCTCATAGAATCCATGTGGAATCACGGGCCCGAGATGATGGAGTTCTTTGAAGAACAGGATATCGATCGGCCGGAATTCGACAATGACGAAATTGTTGACCTAGTGGCCGGCATTCGGTCGTACATGGAGCCAACCAGAGTTCCGGCAAGCTCTCACAACCTGGGCGACCCGGAGAACGGAAGGACTCTAATCGAAGAGAAGGGCTGTATAAATTGCCATTCGGTAAGGGGTGTGGGGGGCGATTTGGGACCGGACTTCACCGAACTCGACTTGGACTGCTCCGCCACAAGGATTGCCGGGAGAATGTGGAACCATGGCCCGAAGATGTGGAAGGCCATGAGACGTGAAGGAATACCTTTCACCGAATTTGAAGAAGGAGAAATGGCGGACATCATAGCGTACTTGTATGGACTCGGACTGGAAGATGAGCCGGGAAAGGTCCAGGACGGGCGTGAAATCGTCGAGCGCAGATGCATCTCCTGCCACACGTTACACGGGAAAGGAGAGGGTCTCTCTCCGGACCTGGCGAATCTTGGAAATAATATGGACTCGCCGGCGGAATTGGTTTCCGCAATGTGGAACCATGCGCCTGACATGCGAGAGCAGCAACTGGCAAAAAAGTTGAAATGGCCGAAACTTAGCGGCGAGGACATGAGAGACTTGTATGCTTTTCTTCAGACGTTGTCTCCACCGGCGGAAAGCGAAAATTAGAACGTATAGAGTGATAAAGAAAATCGAGCAACCACTGTACTTGGCCGTGCTAGTGTTGCTTTGTTCCTGTTCCGCGTCTTCCTCGGACGTCCAGCGCGAGCAGCCCATTCAATACAACCATAATCTCCACGTACAAGAACAAGAAATGGACTGCCTGGAGTGTCATGCCTACGCAGCCACGCACGCCCGGGCGACAATTCCCAATATCGAGGTATGCGGGGAATGTCATTCGGACGAGCCCATGACCGACAGCCCGGAAGAGGCCAAACTGATCGAATACGTCGACGGGGGAAAAAGAATTCCCTGGCGGAAAGTTTACCATCTGGACGATCACATTTACTTTTCACACAGGCGGCACACGACGCTTGCCGAGATCGAATGTGTGGTGTGTCACGGGAACACGGAGGCCATGACGGCGCCTTATGTAAGGCCGGTAGTGCCCATGACTATGGATCGCTGTGTGGAGTGCCACGAGGAGAGTGGGGTAACCGCGGACTGCGTATCCTGTCACAGGTAATCAGATATGAAAGAGTTCAACCGGAGAGAGTTCCTCACAATCCTCGGCGCGGCGACCGCGGGTGCGGCGTTGTCAAACGTGGACGCGATTTGGGGCGTACCCGAAGAGTTGGTCGACGCTGCCCTGCGCGGACCGGGTATTGAAACGTTTAAGAAGTCGGTGTGCCAGTTGTGTCCGGCGGGATGCGGCATCAATGTACGACTGATCGATGGCATTCCCGTGCACATAGACGGGAGCACCATCCACCCGATCAACCGCGGCGGCATCTGCCCGCACGGCGCAGCAGGCCTCGATTTTCTCTACCACCCGGATCGGATTCGCGAGCCGATGTTGCGAACTGGAGCGCGGGGCAGCGGGAAGTGGCAGCCGATCTCGTGGGATGAAGCGATCGGTCGGGTCGCCGAGCGGCTGAAAGCATTGCGTGGACGGCAAGCGCCCGAAGAGTTGGCGTCTTTCGTGCGCGGGAATCGCGGATTGATGTACGAAATGTTTGCCCGTTTCATGGAGGGTTTCGGGTCTCGCAACCTCTGTGCTTTCGCTGAGGAACAACACGATGTCTTGCCGTACGAGTTGCTGTTTGGTTGGAGGGCGACTCCCGAATTCGATATCGAACATGCACAGTACCTTGTGAGCTTTGGTGCCAACTTCCTCGAAGAAGGAGTTTCACCGCTCCACGGGATCCAAGCGTACAGCAGGATGCGAGACGGCGAAGCGGGCGGCCGCGGGAAGTTCACGTTTGCCGACTCGAGACATTCGCTGACGGCGGCGAGCGCGGATTTGTTTTTACCGATCAACCCTGGGACACACGGCGCCTTGGCGTTGGGGATCGCATACGTGCTCATCAAAGAGCGTCACTACAACGCGGCATTCGTGAATCGATACGTAACAGGGTTTGAGTCGTGGACGGATGCTGACGGCACGCGCCACATGGGTTTCAAAGATCACGTCCTCGAAAGTTATTATCCCGAACGAGTCGCGGGTATTACCGGCGTTCCTGCGAGAAGGATCGTGGAGGTGGCGAGAGACTTCGGGCGCATTCGCCCGGCCCTGGCGATGACCGGATCGCACGCAACAGACGGCACCAACGGGCTTTTTAACGCGCTCTCGGTGCTCTCGCTCAACGTTCTCGTCGGCAACATTGAAAAGAGGGGCGGACTCAGGATGACCCGGGAAACGCCGTTCCGTTTGCTCCCGCCGGTTAAGCCGGATCGTATAGCGCGGCGCGGGTTGGAGAAAAAAACGGTGTGCGATGCCGAAGACGGCGATGTTTCGTTCCAGGCCGATCCTGTGTTGACTTTTTGTAATAATGTCCTGTCGAAGCGGCCGCATCCTATCGACACGCTTTTTATCTACGGTACCAATCCCGTCTTCGATCATCCATACGCAAAGCGGGTCCGCCGCGCGCTTGACAACATTCCGTTCGTCGTCTCATTCGCCGGCATAATGGATGAGTCCAGTGAGTACGCGGACTTGATACTGCCCAACCACACGTACCTGGAGGGGTGGTTAGACAGCGGCGCGACGCCGGGCGTGGTGTTCGCGCACGCGGCCGTCAGTCAGCCGATCGTTGATCCGTTCTACAATACCCGGCACACGGGCGACGTCCTGATCGGGATCGCGGAGGCAGTGGGGTCGGACGTCGATCATGTGTTTTCGCAGGCCGACTTCTTGTCCACCCTTCAGAATCGTATGCAAGGCATCTACGCGGCGGGAGAAGGAACGGTGGTCTCCGGATCGTTCGAGGAATCCTGGGTCCAATTCCTCAAGGAGCGCGGCTGGCAAAATCTCGTCTACGAATCTTTCGACGACTTCTGGAGACTGCTCGCCGAGCGTGGGGGGTGGTGGAATCCGGTGACCGACGAACTTACACCGCGAGACGCGATTCGCACGGAAACGGGCAGGATTCCGCTGTTCATCGAGCGGCTGGCGCGCGCATTCGAGGAAAGCCGCGAAACGGGCGCCGGAGAGCAGACCGCCGAAGCCCAGGCGGAGGCGTTGCGCCGGTGGGGAATAGCAGAATCCGCCGAGAGGGCGTTTTTGCCCCATTTTGAAGCGCCGCGTCTCGCCGGCGACGCAAATGAATATCCGTACTATCTAGTGACCTTCGGTGTCCTGGCCAACCGGGATGGCTCCGGATCGTTTTCACCGCTACTCCAGGAAATGTTCGGCTATTACCACCGGCGGTACTGGGATTCCTGGGCCGAATTGAACCCGCATACCGCCCACGAACATCATATCAGCGACGACGACTGGGTCACGATAACGTCCGAAATAGGATCGATCACAACGCGGGTTGTTTTCAACGAAGCCCTGGAGCCGAACGCCGTCGCGGTGCCGTTCGGCATGGGCCACACTTCCGGAGGACGTTACGCCAAGGGCGTAGGGGTGAATCCCTACGAGATTCTTGTCGAAGCATCCGACGTACTCTGGGGAAGACCCGCGAAACTGGGCACGCGTGTCAAGATCCAAAAAGCGGAAGGGAAAGTCAGCTAAATGCCACGTTGGGGTATGGTCATCGATCTCGACAAGTGCACCGGCTGCGGCGCTTGTGTGGCGGCGTGCAAAACGGAAAACAACGTCGCCGTGGGCACGCCGAAGTTGAGCCGTGAGAATCGCATCATGTTCTGGATGGAGATGGTAAAGATTGTCGAGGGCGAAGAATACCCTAACATAAGAGTAAGTTACATCCCACGACCTTGTTTCCAGTGCGAAAATCCGCCTTGTACGCGCGTCTGTCCGGTTCGGGCTACGTATCTCACCGACGAGGGCTTTATCGCGCAGATCTACCACCGGTGTATCGGATGCCGGTACTGCATGGTCGCCTGTCCCTATACAGTTAAAGTGTTCAACTGGTTTGAACCGATGTGGAGCGAAGAGCGGCTCGAATGCGTGAATCCCGATGTGTCGATGCGGCAGAAAGGCGTGGTGGAGAAGTGTACTTTTTGCTACCACCGGCTGCAGGTGGCCAAGGAAAACGCCCGCGCCGAAAACCGCAACCTGAAAGAGAACGACTACCGGGTCGCCTGTCAGGATGCCTGTCCCGCGGACGCGATTTATTTCGGCGACCTCGAGGACCAGAGCACCGCGGTCCACAAGCTCAGCCAAAGCCCAAGGGCGAGACGCTTGATGGAAGATTTGGGGACGGAGCCGAAGGTCTTCTACCTCGCGAAGGGAGAATGAGATGCCCGAAGTCCCCCGCGATTTGGGGCCGGAAGAGGCACTAATCAGGCCGCTGCACCAGTTCTCGCCCAAATTCATGCTGCTCGTGGGCGTTCTCGCCGCCGTGGTGCTGTCCGTGTGCTTTATGTACGGGCGCCAAGTCGTGCATGGGTTGGGAGTAACCGGTCTCAATCACCCGATCACGTGGGGATTTTATATCGTCAATTTCGTGTTTTTCATCGGTATCAGCCACGCGGGAACGTTGATATCGGCGATCCTGCGGCTTTCGCAGGCCGAATGGAGACGGCCGATAACACGGATGGCGGAGGTGATCACAGTGGTGGTGCTTCTGATCGGCGCCGTCCATCCAATTCTCGACCTGGGTCGGCCTGACCGCTTGCTCAACGTGTTCACTTCCGGCCGGCTACAATCGCCGCTGCTCTGGGACGTGACGGCCATATCGGCGTACTTCATGGCGAGCACGGTGTACCTGTTCATCCCGTTGATTCCGGATATCGCCATACTCCGGGACCGCGGCGGAAAGCTCCGATGGTTTTATGAGTTTGTCTCGTGGGGATACACGGGCACCGAACGCCAAAAAAAGGTCGTGGAGAATGCCATGACGGTGATGATGATTATCGTAATCCCCATTGCCGTATCCGTACACACTGTGATCTCTTACATATTTGCCATGACCGTCCAGCCCGGTTGGCACAGCACGATTTTCGGGCCGTATTTTGTCGTGGGTGCTATCTTCTCCGGCATCGCCGCGCTATTGATCGTGATGATCGCTTTCCGATCGGCTTTTCACCTCGAAGACCATCTGAAGGAGATTCACTTTTCCTACCTGGGAAAACTACTCCTGATCATGTCGCTTCTCTGGTTCTATTTTACGTTCTCGGAGTATCTGACGGCGATTTATGGTAGCGAGCCGCACGAGCTGCGAGTCGTCTGGTACAAGTTCACGGGAGAGTACGCCCCGTTCTTCTGGGGAATGGTGGTTGTAAACTTCGTAATTCCCGTACTGCTCCTGAGTTCAAAGAAGACGAGGACGATACGCAATATTCTCATCGCGTCGATAGGCATCGTCATCGGCATGTGGCTGGAGCGCCTCATTATCGTTGTGCCATCGCTCGCCAATCCGAGGCTTCTGACCGAGACTGGGTTTTACATACCGTCGCTGACGGAGTGGTGGCTCTTCGCCGGGGCGGTAGCGTTCTTCGTGCTGGGATTTCTGGTATTCTCCAAATTGTTCCCCCTCATCTCCGTTTGGGAGATACGAGAAGGACGTGAAACCGGCGTTGATGAGGTGACGGAGCGGATCAAGGGATACCTCCCCGGGGGGCGCCGGGAGACTGCAAAAAAAACGCACGGGGAATCTGCGTCTTAATAAAGGGTAGGTTGCGAGATGAATCCACGGATTCTCTTTGCTTTTCAGGTGCTGTCGCTTCTCGGCATCTGGGTGTTCGTGTTGGGTATCAGCGCATGGATCATTCGCCTGATCTGGATCGCGCACCGGCTCAACGACATGCCGGGCGCGTCGCTTGCAATCAGCGTCGTTGCCATTCCCGTGTTTCTCACAGGTGCCAGCGTGCTGACGTATGTGTTTATCGGATTACGGCGGGGAAGGGAAAAGGCAGAGTAGCGGTGGCGGACTTTGAGATAGCGCTACCGATTCGTCCGCGAAGAAGGTTGTGATGCGAAAGTCTCGACTGGCTCGAAATTTTAAGAACGCGTTCGCGCCGGTGTTCGCGGCGGCCGTCGTTTTTGGCGTCTTCCCGGTGGGCGCAGGCGAAGAAAAAGGGGACGTTTGGCTACCTTCGGAACCCCTGAAGGGGCGGATCATATTCGAACAGAAACACTGTGACGCGTGTCATTCGATCGGCGGGGCCGGCGGCGACATCGGACCCGATCTCGCCGAACAGAGTTTCGCCGGTACGTTCTTAGATCTGGCTTCATCACTCTGGAATCACATTCCCGATATGGTGGTCGAGCAGAAGGCATTGAATCTCGATTGGCCTAGATTCAACGACGAAGAAGTTGCGGCGTTGATCTCATACCTCTACTATCTGCGATATTTGGGAACGCCGGGTGATGTGTCATCGGGGAAGACGCTGTTCAAGACGAAAGGGTGCGACGTGTGTCACGTGGTGGGGAAAAAGGGGGGTGGTGACGTAGGGCCGGAGCTGGATCGATTGAAGAAGTACGCGTCACCCATCTACATGATTCAGGCGATATGGAACCATGGACCGCAGATGCAGCGGCAAATCCGCGAATTCGGCGTCGAGCGACCTTCATTCACCGGGCAGGACATCGGCGACCTCAGCGCTTACATTAGATCGATCAGCCGATGGACCGTCCGGGAAAAGGTCTATCTTTCTCCCGGAAACCCCAGCGACGGCAAGCAGGTGTTCGACGAGAAAGGGTGTATGCAGTGTCACGCCGTACGGGAGCGGGGTGGGGAGATCGGACCAGCGCTGGACGATATGGATCTCGGCAAGAGCGTCAACGATATTGCGGCAATGATGTGGAACCACGCCGAGGAGATGCAGGCAGCTATGGGTCAGGAGAGGATGGAGTGGCCGACGTTCGAACGAAAGGAGATGGCGGATCTGATCGCCTATCTATACTTTGTTAACTTCATGGACCCGCCGGGGAATGCCGCGCGCGGCGAGTCTCTTTTCAAAGAGAAGCAGTGCCTGTCGTGTCATGCGATCCGCGGCGTCGGGGGGGATGTCGCCCCCGACCTCGCCGAAACCGATGAACTTTCCAACAGCGTGGCGATTCTGCGAACCATGTTCAATCATGCCGCGAAAATGTCGGAATCCGTCCTCAGCGAGGGGAAAACCTGGCCCGTAATGACAGGCCGGCAAATGCGGGACATATTCGCCTATATCGAGAACATCCACAAATCCAGCCCGGATTAGC
>CBDVBX010000119.1:0-10597 GCA_965372335.1 uncultured bacterium
GTGTCGTGCATCCCCGTGGCCATGTTGATGAGATCCACCGGCAACTTATAACCATACGGAGCGCCGGGGTTGGTGGGGTTCGTCGGATCGTCCTCGTGACAGCTGAAGCACGCAAAATCGAGCGTGATGCGTCCCCGACCAAACTCGTCCTGCGCCAGGAACTTGCCGTCGCTGGTCCACATAGCGCTCTTATCGATTTCGGACGCGTTGATCATGAACGTGTGCGACCTTATGTCGGCCACATACGGGTTTTGGGGATCGAACCGGGCCGATTTGGCCGCCTCGGGCATGTGGCAATCCACACAATCCGGAACGCCATTGTGAGCGCGGTTGGCGGCCTGGTCCGGATGGCAGCTGGCACAATCGGCTTTGACGCCGGTCCCCGCAGCCACCGCGTCATACACGGTTGACGCGTGCGGATCGTGGCAGGCGTTGCAACCCACCGCCGCGTGCGGCGAGTGGACCATCTCGTCATACTGCTCGTGGTGACGGATGTAGCCGCCCGAGACCAAAACACGGTTCTCCGGATCGCGCGTGTGGCATTTCCCACACAGTGTGGCGTCACGGTCAACGATCATGCCGAACCGCTTCGGATCTGACGCGTGTTGCTTGCCTTGGCCGTGGCACTCTTCGCACTGCACGCCGCCAAACGCGAACGTGCCAAAACCGGTCGTGCCATCCGGCCAGGAACCTTCTTCGCTAGCCCCAGTGGTGTGGCACTTGAAACACTTGTAGTTGTACGGTTGGGGGGGGTCGCCGAAGTGGTACTCGACCCACTCTACACCGTCGGCCCACAGGTTGAGCTGTGCCTTGTCAGTTGCTGTGTAGATATTGCCGTCCGGCTTGACAAAGCGCGCTTTCCAGCCGTAGCCGCCGATCACGTAGGCATAATCCGTCCACGGTGCGGTCCCCTCCGGCGCAGGACCGTCACGCGAAACGATGCCACCACTCGTGTGCTCGAGGTCCCACGGATACGTCGGACCCTGATCACCAGGCACTTCGGTCAGCTTGTACGGGTGGCCGGATTCAATGAACGTATTGTATTTGTCTTCGTGGCATGCGGCATTCCCGCAAGTTGCCGATCCGACATACGCCTGCGCCGGTGCGGTGTTATCCGGCGGACAGCTCGGACATTCGTCTTCGCTGCACCCGGCTGCAAACACCAACAGTGCAGCGATGGCTATTAAAGCCAACCATCTACTCATAGACTGAACCTCCCTTAGTTACGATTGCCCCTGGTATCCCCGCCGTTCTCCCGGAGAGCTCGGTCGACATCAAGCACGCTGTATGGCTTGCGAACGACCACGTCGGCCAGCCCGCTCACGCGGTCTTTCCAGTCTTCGCCAGGCGACGGCGCGAGATACGATATTACGATCTTGAGATCTGGATGGTCAAGGCGAAGCGACTCGACAACGGCAGTCTCGGCCGGCGTACCCGTATCGATGTCGGCGAATAGGACGTCGAACGTCCCGCTGCGCAGCTCCCTCGAGGCAGTCTCGAGGTCCGACACACGAATCACGTCGTAATGCCCACCGAAATAATCCAAAACACACGCTGCCAGGTCGTCGTCCGCTTCTACCAATATCATCCGTCTCAACCTTAACTTCCCTTTTGAAGCCTTCTTTCGTCCACAACCATAAGTGCACGAGTCGTGCCGCTACGAGGCGGATTAGACCCGTGTAATGTATTGGATATTAACAATTTAGATATATCGGTTGGGGTCGATTCCAAAAATCTGGAATCAGACATGGAAGACGTTCCAAGAAACTGGAAAAAAGAATACGGGTGAGAGTTTATTCCTTGAGCTTGTTGTAGAGGGACGCCAGGCTGATGCCCAAGCGCTCTGCGGCGATTCGCTTGTCACCGCTGCACTCCTCGACCACGCGCTGGACGTGGTAGCGCTCAAAATCGCGCAGCGCCTTCTTGAGATTGCGATCGTGTGCGACGCGCCGGCCGAGTATGTGCTCGAACACGCCGGAGTCGATCACTGCCCGAGACGCCGTGATCAACGCGCGCTGGATCACGTTTTGTAGTTCACGGACGTTTCCATTCCACGGATAAGTTTTGAGAAGTGCCATCGCGTCGGACGAAATCTCCGTAACCGGCGACCGGATTTCGGCACGGTACTTACTCAAGAATTGGTTCGCGAGGACGGGGATGTCCTCGACGCGATCGCGCAGCGCGGGCACGTGGATGCTAAACACGTTGAGCCTGAAGTACAAGTCCTGGCGAAATCGTCCCTCAGAAACCAATTCCTCGAGCGTTTTGTTGGTGGCCGCCACGATTCGTGTATCGACCGACACGGCGCGCGACGCCCCCAGCGGCCGGACTTCCTTGGTCTCGATCGCGCGCAGGATCTTGGGCTGTAGGTTCAGAGGGAGCTCCGCCACCTCGTCGAGGAACAATGTGCCCGCACGCGCCTGGTGGAATAACCCGTCTTGGTCCCGGTCGGCGCCGGTGAACGCGCCGCGCTTGTAGCCATAGAACTCCGATTCCAGGAGAGTTTCTGGAACCGATCCGCAGTTGACGGGAACGAACGCGCCGCGCCGGTCGCGCGCGGCCGCGTGAACGGCGCGTGCGACCAGTTCCTTTCCCGTTCCGCTTTCGCCCTCGATAAGCACGTTGCCGGGCGCCGGGCCAATGCGACTGATCGCTTGTTTAACCGCTATGATCACGTCGCTAGTTCCGATGATCTCGTCGAAGTACGACACCTGTTCCCGTTCGATCCGCAAAATCCGGTTTTCCCATTCGAGATCCCGGATGCGCAACAAATTGCGGATCTTGAGAATGAGATGTTCGAAGCGAACGGGTTTTGTGAGGTAGTCGCTCGCCCCCTCGCGCACAGCGTCGATCGCCGTCTCGAGCGACGCGTGTGCGGTAACGAGCAAGACAATTGTGTCGGGCACGTTAGATTTGACGTGGCGCATCACATCCACGCCCGACATGCCCGGCATCATGATGTCGGAGATAACGACATCGAAAGGGTCCGCGTCGAATAATACGACGGCCTCTTCTCCCGTGCCGGCCGCCGTGCACGCAAATCCGTCCCTCTCGAGCACGGTGGCCAGTGAGGTCCGAATCGCGGGCTCGTCATCCACCACCAGTACTCGGGCACGATCCGCCGTCATCTATTCTCCCTCTCCGGGTGTTTTTGGATCCACGGGAATTCGTACGTAAAACGTCGCGCCCTTCCCCAACTCACTCTCGACATAAACGTCTCCACCGATGGCGCGAAGGAACGACCGGCATACCGACAGTCCCAGACCAGTGCCCTTGCCGGACTCTTTGGTGGTGAAATACGCGTCGAAGATCTTCTCGATGTTTTCTGGTGCAATACCGTGACCGGTATCGTGGAAACTCACCACGACGTCGCCCGTTTGGCATCGCGAATTTATCGTGAGTTTGCCGCCGCCGTGCATCGCGTCGGCTGCATTCAGAACGATGTTCAGGAGTACACCGAAGAGACGGTCTTCAACCGTATTCACGTGAGGGATTGTCTCGTCGAGTTCGGATTGCGTGTCGATTTTCCGGAAGCGGGCGTCGTACCGCGCTAGCCCGAGTACGGAGTGGATCAAGGTGTTGACGTTGACAAGTTGCTGGTCGAGCGCAAGCGGCCGCGACAGATCCGCCATGTTATGGACGATCTCCGAGATGCGGTCTACCTGGCGCTGGATCGTGCTGACTTTTTCCCGTACATTGGGATCGTCGCTCTCGAGGGCGAGCAGTTGTGTCATCGAATCGATCGCGGTCAGTGGGTTTCCGATCTCGTGCGCCACCCCGGCGGCTAGTTGTCCGATGCCCGCTAGTTTTTCTTGGTGCATCACTTGCGCCTGCGTCTCATATAGCTCGTCCGTACGTTCTTTGATTCTCGATTCCATTTCGGTGTAGAGTTCATGGAGTTGACCGACCATCTCGTGAAATCCTCTATCCAACAGCCCGAACTCGTCACCTGAGACCCGCGGGACCCCAACGTCGAAGTCGCCCGACTCGATGCGCGTCATTTTGGCCAACAGCTTCGCTGCCGGACGTCCCACCATGAAGTGGATAATACTGCCCATGCCGAGCAGCATGATAACCAGGAGCACAGCGCCAACGACCACCAGCCGTCGCCGCGCCGACAGCGCCGCCAACTCGGGTTCGGTGAACTCGAGCTCGACAAGAATGTTTCCTAATATATCACCTTGTTCATGATGGCACTTCTGGCACTCGGGTCGATTGTGAAGCACGTGGTCGACAGCGAATACGTTGCCGACGCCCTCGAGATTGTAAACGATGCGTTGAGGCGTGACGGCCTGCTCGTGACATTGCCGGCACACGAAGTCTGTCTCCCGGTCGATCTTCACGCCGAGCCGCGACGAATCGGATGAGAAACGGACGAGCATCATTGGATCGACGATCTCGACCCGACGGATTCCCTCCAGCCCCGGCAGCAGCTCCAGGTGGTTCTGTATGTTGTCAGGTTCGCCAGCCGACATCTCCGCCAACAGGTGAGTCTCGATGATCCGCGCCATGCGCTCGCTTTCGCGCATCTTCTGCTCGAAGAACCGCCGCTCCGGCCGCATCAAGTAGACGTGTATGGACACGATAACGATAACGGTCAGCGAGACCCAAAAGGTCACGCGGAACGAGAGGCTTTGGAAATACGATTTCTTCATAGGAATGCCTGCCGTCGCAATTCGTTGTCCCTGGGGGCGAACGACCCGCCCAAACAGGATGAAGGGACAGTGTACCGTGGTGTATCGGGTGGCTCAAGCCCAACTTCACGCCGGCGGAAAACCGGTTTCCCCGTCGTCGTTTAGCTCAACATCTTGGAAAATGTGAAAAGAATGTTGACACGATATCATCGTTCCTAATAGGGTCAAACGGTCAAATCCTATCGATCTTATCACTCCATTGCTGAAAGGGATCGACGTGCGATCAATCAAATTCTGGATGACGCCGCTTGGTGTGATCGTCGTTTCCTTTCTGTTCGCTTTGACCACGGCCACCGTATCCCAAAGGGCTATTTCCGCAGAAGACGCTGAGCGTACAAGCGAGGTGTGCCTGGATTGCCACGATGAAGCGCAAACGGGGCTTTTGGGTACGCCGCACCAGATACTCGAGGGGACGGACGATGCCGAAGCCCGTATAGCGTGCACGGACTGTCATCTTGGGGACAAAAACCACTACGAAGACGATCCTGAAGATTTTCCGATGGTGAACCCGACGGATGCCAGCGTAGCCATGGTTGCGCAGATTTGCGCGACGTGTCACGTGAACAGTCACCAACAAAACATGGGTGAGCGAAACCCACATTTCGAGAATGGAGTCAATTGCACCGGTTGCCACCAGGTGCACGGGGGCAAGAGGGCGGGACTCCTAAAGGACGATGAGCCAGAACTGTGCTATGAATGCCACATGGAAATCAGGGGGCAGTTCGCGCAACCGTACCGGCATCCGGTCTCGGACGGCATCGTTCGTTGCAGCGAATGTCACATGGTGGTTGACGAGGACAAACACACGCTTTCGGTAGCGCGGATGGACGCGGCTTGTTTCAAGTGTCACGAGTACTTTCAGGGACCGTTTCCCTTCGAGCACCAGGCCACCGTGGGTTATTCAACGGAGGAAGGGGGGTGCCTGACCTGCCACCGGGCCCACGGTTCGAACGTGCCCCGGATGCTCAACCGCCCCTACGAACCGCCGAACTACAATTTGTGTTCGCAGTGTCACGTCGTGCCGAAGCACAACAACAACACCCAGCACGGCGATCAGTGGGCGGGTGTGCCGTGCAACGAGTGCCACGGTGATATTCACGGTTCGTACGTGAGCCGCTATTTTTTCGATCCGTCGCTGGAGGCACAGGGTTGTATCAACGCCTCTTGTCACAGCCTATAAACTCGTGGATGATACAATGCGCACATACCGGACAACATATTCAGTAAGTGTAATATTCGCTTTTTGGGTCACCGTTGTACTTTTGGCCGGCTCGTCAGCGGTGAAGGCCTCGACGTTCGACGGGACGTTGGCGCTCGGTGGTGCGGTGACGGACGAGGACTACGGGGACCTGGCGAGCATCCAGGAAACCTACAACATCTATGACGGTTTCCGGGTGACGCGGTTTCAATTGAACGGTTTTTTTAACCCAAAAAACTACTTCAGGCTAAATCTCCGCGACATCAACCTCGCCAGCCGCAAAGGAGACTTTGTATACCGGGTGCCCGGGACGTTTCAGTTCAAGTCGAGTTACCGGCAAAACCGTTGGGTGTTTGACCCCGAACGAGCCGTCACCTCCGACCGTAAGAACTGGAAATTCCAAGCCAACTATAGACCAGCGAAGTCTTGGCGATTCATTGCAAATTACGGAGTTAACCATCGAACCGGCGACCGTTTGAGTTATCCGCTCGGCACGAACAGTTGGTTGGGAAACGGATATGACTACTTGCTCAACTCGGGGGGAATTGAAGCGCAGTTCATTCGCGGCCCGAGGGGCCTCGCACTCCGCTACGACATAACAGACTTCTCCAACAAGCTCGATGAGCAAACGGACAGAAGAGGACACCTGGTCAGTGCTCGTATTCACTCCAAGTGCAAGTTCTACGACAAACTCACTAACTTTCTTCGCGGATCTTATGGAAAGCACAATGTGCCCAATGCTTACGTGTTCTTCACACTAGCCAACATACAATACACGGGTGTGGTCCGGCCTGTTGACTGGTTCAAGTTCAAGTACAACCTGTATTGGAACCGCGTCTACGACAGGTCAACCGCTCTGAGGTCAAAAGATCTTCAGAACAATTTCGACGCTGATTTCTATTACAAGTTTGGTCGGGTGTTCGGCGGGTATGGATACGAAACGAACAACGACGAAGTGACGAAGACAAACTACAACACTTACCGGTTGGGAGCGACGTTCAACTATCTAAAGCGCGTTTACGCCAAGGTGAATTACTCTAACCGCGCTAAGAACGACGTGGAAAAACGTACGCTGCTCCAAGACATCGAGTCGGATCTTATCCGCGGCGAGTTGAAATTCACGCTAACCGAAGCGTTTGTCATCGGCGGACATTACGTCAACGGCGAACGGGAATTTCCAGACATCGACACCAAGAGCAAGGGGCAGCGGACCGACGGGTACCTCACGTACACCTACCCCGGATGGATCACCCTGTACGGCGACTACGCCTACTATCTCGAAGAGCACAAGGACCGGGTGGGTACTTTCGACACGGACAGCCAGATTTTGACATCCAGATTGACCTTCGACCGAGTCAAGGACTTGATGCTCGCTGGCGGCGTGAGGTACGTCAGAGTCGGTAAGGACCTGGACATTCGGAAATATATATTGAGCTTCGAAGGGGAATACACGATCGCCGACGTCTATCATCTCGAACTCAAATACAACGTCTACGATTACGACGACTATCTGATCCAGAATCGGTACTACAAGGGCGACGTCGTGTGGTTCAACGTAGCGTACGATTTTGGATATGGCAGGTCCGAAAACTAGAACCTGCGTGAACCTCGATACCGCGTTTACAGTACCGGCTGCGACTACTTTTTGAGTTCCAGTTAATCAGGATTCGACAAACGAATCAACACCTCTGCGGTTTTGCGAAGTACGGATGTCGTTTTCTTCAGAATACAAAAAAAGAGGGGCGGATTTACCGCCCCTCTTTGTCATTTCACTGGCTCGCTGATACGGCCAGTTTCAGCTGTAACCGGTCGACTATTCGATTCCCGCGGAAGCGGCCTTTCCATCGAAGCCGGTTAGCGGATGAATCTGCAAATTGCCGCCCTTGAGCCACCCGGACGCTTCATAAATGACGCCCGATGACGGGTCGGTCCCCGCATAGATCGTAATCCGGTAGAAGTCGGGGCAATCGCAGTTGACCAGTTCCTGTGATCCCCACAGGCCGAAGCCATCCACCGGGCACTCCGCGGCCGGCGGATCCTGCTTGCCGCCCTTGCCGGGCTCGCCGGCGTCATCGATGTTGACCTCGAAGCGATGGAGCGACACGCCTACGGTGACGTAGTCTGCGATTTCCGGCGGAACGTTGCCCTTCATGTTTTTAAACGTTCCGATGCCGCCGAAGTCGATCTGCTTCGCGGGCGCGGGACGGGCCTGCACGCACCAACCCGGGTCCATGCAGTCGATCCACTCGATCTCCGTACCCTCGGGCGCGCTCGGCGTGCCGGCGTGGAAGGTAAACCGGCCGGCCGGACCTTTTTTGTTCGAATGCGTCCAGTTTCCGCTCGGCTGCGGTGGCAGGGCAGTGTTGGCCCCCGCCTGGCCGCCGCACGTAAACGCGTTCAGACCGGAACTGCCGATGGGGCAGTGGACACAGTTACCCGATTCGTCCACCACACCCCCGGTGACGCGACAGCCCATCGGGGTGAGTTCGTCGCCTTCGATCATCAGCGCTGCCACCAGCCACGCCAACGACGCCGGTTTACCGGTGAGCGTGGTGGTGGGATCCTCCTCGGACAACGCTTGAACCGTCAATGACGCCGCACCCGCCGGGATCATAAAGGTCAGCTCGACGGTGTCCCAGTCGGGACCATCTAGGTTCTGGAACGGGTCGACAAACCGGTGCTCCACACCGTCGACCGTCACGACAACCACGTTGGGACGGTTTGGCGCCACACTGCTGGCGAATTGGGACATTGACGCAGCACGGTCGGTACTCGCAGCGTCAAACGTGAATGTCTGCGGTACCGTTGTATCCAGCGGTGGATTGAACTCGAAAAATGCAAGGTCCAATCCGTCCCTGATCTGGATTTCGGCCACACCCGTGCCGTCGTCGTAGATGACCAGGAGTCCGGCGCCATTGTTCCTACAATCCGGGCACTCTCGGTCATAGTCCATACCGCCGATCGCGACCGCATTAGGGCCAGGAACGACTTCGCCCAGGCCGGTGATGTCGGCGCGATAAACCGAGCTCCACGCGTTGGCAAAGAACTCCGTGGGGCCGCCAATCAGTGCCCCCGTCACGGGCGTACCCCCAACGGTGACCTGGTCGTCGCCCGCTGCGGTGCTCATTTGGCCCTCCCAGTACAGGATGACCTGTACGACGTCACCCGGTACGTCGATATTGATCGTCCCCGGCTGTACCGTGGTAGGGTCGCCGCGCATACCGACGCCGGCCGCCACGATACCCGAACCCGGCGACAGCGGGATGTCGATCGGGGTCAACTCGTCAAAAACTGCCATGGTACTCAACGCCGGACCGATGATCGGTTGACTCGGCGGAGTGTCTGTGGTTTGGGGGCCGGTCTGGCAGGCGTAGAACGACAACGCCACAACGACCATCAGCCCTCCTAATCGAAGGAAGTACTTCATGCTCAACCTCCCCAGGTAGGCATGGTGAAAAAGGTGTGCGGCCGCAGAAATGACGTCGCTATCAGAACCTTGTGACCGCTGCTGGATTTAGGGGTACGTGATTATACCACAACGACGGCCCGAATTCAACCCGATAAGTTAGCGGCGCCTATCTCTGAAGCTCGAGGTAGAACAGGTCTCTTCCTTCGGCCTCGTACTTGAGCTCGAAGTTGGTCTTGATTTCGGGGTTCAGTAGCCGCTCGTTTTTCTGCTCTCGCGCGTGCGACCACAATTCTTCGCCAGCTTCGATCAGCATGCCTTTGAGCCACATGAAATAGTCGAAGTTGTCGGTGGCCAGTTCGACAAAGCCACCGGGGCGTAGACGATCGTGGAGCATGCGTATGAACTCCGGCGTCATATAGCGGCGTTTGTGGTGGCGGCGTTTGTGCCAGGGGTCGGGGAAGTAGATGTGAAAGATCGAGACGCTCTCGCTGGGTGTGAGGTGTGTGACCACCTCGAACGCTTCCGCCTTGAAGAAGACCAGGTTCGTGAGCTGGCGCTTCTGCGCGCGCGCCCAACCGATCTTTAGATACCTCGAGATGTAGTCGAAACCGATGAAGTTGATTTGCGGTTCCAACTGCGCGCGGGCCAGGAGGTACTTTCCCTTGCCGGCGCCGATTTCCACCTCGATCGGTCTGTCGTCGTCGAACAATTCTAAGATCGAGTTGCAGCGGCACCGGTCAAGCCAATTCGGGCCGGTGGATGGCGGTCGTTTCTTGGGGGAAGTGGGCATATCCTGTCTATTATATAAAAAGCCCGGGCGCGTGGCCCGGGCTTTTTTGGTCGTGCGCCGAGTACAACCGTCGCTCTAGTAGCTGTAGTGGTCCGGCTTGTACGGACCCTCTACCGGTATTCCCAGGTAGTCGGCCTGCTCCTGCGTCAGGCAGGTGAGCTTGACACCCAGGTGATCAAGGTGGAGCCGGGCAACTTCCTCGTCGAGCGTTTTGGGAAGACGGTACACCTTGTTTTCGTACGCGTCGCGGTTCCGGTTCAACTCGATTTGCGCGAGTACCTGGTTTGAGAACGACATCGACATCGCAAAACTCGGGTGGCCGGTCGCACAACCGAGGTTCAACCGCCGCCCTTCGGCCAGCATCAGGATGCTGTGGCCGTCGTCGAACTTCCACTGGTCGTACTGCGGTTTGATGTTCTGCACTTCGACGCCGTGTTTCTTGAGGCCGCCGATGTCGATCTCGTTGTCGAAGTGGCCGATGTTGCCGACGATCGCCTTGTCCTTCA
>CBDVBX010000120.1:0-10512 GCA_965372335.1 uncultured bacterium
AGACGCTCAACGGCCTGGGGTCGGTAAACTTGAGACTGGGCGACTTGACGGCGGCAGTTGACTACTACAACCAGGCGATCGCATTACGCCGCCTAACCGGGGACCAATCCGGGCTGGGCACATCGATCACCTACCTCGGTCACGTTTACCTCCAGCAGAATCGTCTCGCCAACGCCCGTGACCAGTATGAAGAAGCGGCCCTCATTCTCGAAGCGAAGGGGAACAGCGGCGCCCTGGTCGACCTCCTCAACGGCATCGCCATTTGCTACACGGAGATGGGCCGCTGGCAACGCGCCCACTCGGCCTACCGGCGCGCTATCCGGGTCGCCCAGGCCGCAGAAGAGCCGCAAAAAGAGATCTCCTGCCGTACGAATCTCGCCAACAACTATTGGATGGCGGCGCGTTTCGCCGAGGCCTTCGCCGAACTCGACACGACCGCCGCATTGCTGGAACGACACCCGGACACGGTGGCTCAGGCGAGACTGCACAGTTTGCGGGGGCTCACCTACAAAAACACCGAGTTTTTCGGCCAGGCCCGGGACGATCTGTTGCGGTGCGCGGAATTGGCCGCCGAGATCGGGGATCCCGATTTTACGTGTGAGAGCCTAATCAATGTCGGTTTCCTGTACGTGGCGCTGGGGGCGTACGACAACGGACTAGAGGTCGGGCGGCGAGCGAAGACGATGGCCGAAGAGAACGGACTGGCTCGCAGGTATCGTGACGCGGTGGTGTTGTTAGGTGAGCTGAATACGCAGAAGGCCGAGTACGCGTCGGCGCTCGAGTATTTTCAAGAGGCACTCGAGCAGGACGAATACGACGGCATGGCCCGTAAAGCGCTGGAGGACAAGTTCTCCATCGCTGTCGTTCATGCCGGTATGGGCGAGACCAATGAAGCCCGCCGCCTCCTCTATGAGATCGCACCCGAGGCCGGTTCGGTCGGGGGCGACAATATGATCATCTCGTTGCACTTGAGCATCGGCCATACATTCGAAAAAGAAAACCCCGACAGCGCGGCGTACCACTACGAGGCGGCCCTCGCGCTATTCGAGAAGGCACATGCGACCGTGACAAAGAACGAATCGCGGGGAGGCGGCTTCCTATCCGGCAAGACTCGATTCTACTTCGAGGAGATTGCCCGATACTACGCCTCGCTGGACGGCGGCGACGGGGGCGAATGGACGGAACGAGCGTTTGCCACCGTCGAACGCGCCAAGGCAAGGGGGTTGCTCGAACTACTCTCGATGACTGAACTGAACCGAACGTCCGCCGAAGAAGACGAGATACTCGATCGCATGTTCCGGTTGGATTCTGATGCGGCAGATTACGAGGCCCTGGCAGCTCGAATACAGGCGGAGTATGACGGGGCACGGGAGCGGCGGTTAAGAGAAGCTCTCGGCACCCTGGCCGCGGACGGCGAGACGGTAACGATCGAGGACGTCAAGAAAGCGCTGCCGAAAAAGACTGTCATGCTGCAGTACGCGCTCGGCGACACGACCTCTCTTCTGTGGGTGATCGACCGGAAAGGGCAGACCCTACTGACGCTTCCGAATCGCTCTGAGCTGCGTCTGGAAGTCGCGCAGTTGCGAGATGCGATCGGCCAGCCGGGAGCGGGCGACGCGGTGCTCCGCAAATTGGCACGGGCGCTGTACCAGACACTAGTCGCACCGGCGGGGAAGCAGCTGGAGAACGCAGAACAACTGATAATCGTGCCGGACGGATTTCTGCACGAAATTCCGTTCGATGTACTGATGACCGCCGAACCCGACGAGGACGCCGGCTGGGAATCGCAACCGTACCTGGCGAAAACGCACGCAACGGTTTACGCGCCGTCGGCGGCGATTTATCTCACACTCCGCGCCAAGGGCAACCCGCGATACGATCTCGATCTGGTTGCTTTCGGTGATCCAGATTTTTCGTTGCTTACCGACGGCGGAGACTTTGACGCGTTGCCGTACGCGCGCGCCGAGGTCGCGGCGATCAGCGAAGGCATAAAAGAAAAAAAGCGCGATGTTCACCTCGGTGCCGACGCCAACGAGGCGGCTCTCAAGCAGCTGATGAATGGCGGTTCGTCGCGAATGGTCCATCTGGCCACGCACGGCCTGGTGAATCCGGTGGAGCCGGCGTTATCGAGCGTGGTGTTGTGCCCCGATCCCGCCGGTGTTGAAGACGGGTACCTCCGCACGATGGAGATCCTGTCGATGTCGACCGACGCCGGATTGGTCGTGGTATCGGCGTGCGAATCGGCGCTGGGACTCGTGTCGCGGGGCGAAGGCGTGGTGGGGTTGAGCAGGGCGTTCATCGCGTCCGGAGCGGGGGGTGTGGTGGCCAGCCTGTGGGCCGTCTCCGACCAGTCCACGTCCGTACTGATGAAGGAATTCTACAAAAGCATGCTGGGAAAGAAGCGTCCAGCGGGGAGAGCAATGCGCGAGGCGAAATCGAAGTTGATCGACGACCACAGATACGCGCATCCGTTTTACTGGTCGGCGTTCATTGTCATCGGGACCGACCAATCACCCTGGTAACGCCGGGAGCTTCGTGTATACGAAATATCTCAATCAGACATAACTCAGTCAATACGTCAACAAAACATCTTAGCTGTAACATCGCCACATTCCGAGGAGGAGACAACCATGAATCGATTTACAAAAGTCCTCGGTGCTTCAGTTCTGGCACTGACACTTGTGGCCCCGCTTGCCCGGGCCACGCAAGTTCTTTATCGGACCCCCCAACAACTCGGCACAGAGTCGGCCCTCGTCGTTAGCGGCAAGGTGACTCAGGTTCGTTCGTACTGGAACGAATCGCGTACCAAGATCCTCACCGAAGCTCGCGTCGCCGTGGACGAGTCATACAAAGGCGTCGCCGGCGGCTCGGTCAGCGTCGTCCAACTGGGTGGTGTCGTGGGCCACGTGCGCATGAGCGTGCACGGCGCGCTGTCGTGGAGGCCGGGCGAAGAGGTGTTGCTTTTTCTCGAGCCGCTCAAGGGCGGCGATTGGCAGGTCTCGGGGTTCTCGCAGGGTAAATTCCGGGTTGTTAGGGATCACAACGGGACGCCGTTCATTCAAAACGCTCCCGACAGCGGCGTCGAAGTTCTCGGAGCCCCTGGCGCCGAAGGCGCCGTCCCGCGCGTGCGCAACCCCCGCGTCGAATTGAACGACTTCGTCAACCAGGCCTTGGGCCGCAAGTAGGAAAGGAGGACCGAAATGAAAACGAAGCTATTCATAACGCTCTCAATACTCGCGGTTCTCCTGGCGGGATCGATGAGCGCGGACACGTTTATCGCCGACGACGCCGACGGAGACGGCGTGCCGGACTCGGTAGACCTCTGTCCCGCGATCGACGCTTCCTACTTCGACCGCAACGGCGACGGATGTGTCGACTCGGTGACCGGCGCGCGCCATACCGAGTATTGGGGTATCGCCGACACGGTGGTCACGTACGTGATCAATCAAACCGGTGTACCGGGTATCAGCGACGGCTCCGATTTTGCGGCGCTTCAAAATGCGATGGATACATGGCCGGCCATACCGGGTACGGACCTGGTTGTCAGCTACGACGGCACCACCCCGCAAGAAGTCGCGGCGGGGCTCGACCAGATCAACTTGATCACACTTGTCGACGACGAGTACGGCTTTTCGTCAGCCGTGTTGGCGGTGGGGATTGCCACGTCGTTCACCGTGGACTCGCTCTACAACGGCCGACTGTATCGACCCGGCGAGCTCGTTGACGCCGACATGATATTCAACCCTATAAAGACGTTCACCACGTCGGGCGGATTGGGAACCGACTTACACAGTACCGCGATGCACGAAGCCGGTCATCTGTACGCTATCTCGCACAGTGCGGTCAGGTCGGCCACGATGCACTACGTACTGCCCGGCGGCATTAATGCGCGGACGCTCGAGTTGGATGACGAACTGGTCTACCTGAAGGCCTACCCGACCGCGGCCACACTGGCCAACACCAACCGTATCAGCGGCACCGTGACGGACGGCAGCACCGCAAACGCGGTTCCGGGCGCGATTGTGTTCGCCATCTCGGTGGCCAGCGGTGACACGGCGGCCAGCGACTACACGCTGCCGGACGGGAGTTACACATTTCTGGGGCTGCCCGACGGCGCGTACTACATATCGATCTACCCGGTCAACGGTACATCACCGATTAATTACCTGCAGCCCGCGTACATAAACGCGTTGGTGGAAACGACGGCCGTTACGCTGTTCGTGCCGGAGTACTACGACGCGGCGGAATCGGCGTTCGACAACGAGTTCGACAAGATTGCGGTGAACGTGTCCGGCGGCTCGAGGGAGACCGCCGATATCATCACCAACATCGACGTCACGGGGCCTTCGGTGTTGTCAATCTCGCCGTCCCCCGGAGTAGATTCCGTTCGTGTAGACGCGGCAATACTGATCCAGTTTTCTGAGCCGATCGATGCCAGTACGCTCAGCAGCAATTTCACTCTGCTGACGCTGGCCGGCCCCGATGCCGGCAGCCTCATCGGCGGCAACGCGGTGATACTGCGTGACGATTCGGTGGTGGCGTTTACGCCGACCACCCCGTACAAGTTTCAATCGACGTACGAACTGACACTGGGCGCGGGGATTGCGGACAAGTTTGGCAATACGATGACAGCTGCGTATGTCTCCACGTTTGAGACAGAACCCTTGCCGCCGCTGGCGATCATGAGCCTGGCGCCCAACAAGGGCGTAGTCGGCAACACCGTGGTTATCAACGGTGCCGGCTTCAGCGACATTGCGAATGGCAACGTGGTCACGTTCAACGGCGAGGCCGCGACGGTCACCCAGGCGTCGCCGCATAGGCTGGTGGTGACGGTGCCCACGGGGGCCACGTCAGGTCCGGTGAAAGTCTCTACGGCACTCGAGGACAGCAACGAGCTCACATTCACGATTCTGTCCGCGGTGGAGATCGCGCGGGGATACCAGGTGGGTGTCTCCGATCTGGGCAGCATACCGAAGTCGGTCACCGTTACACCGAACGGCGACTACGCGTACGTGGCGACGTCCGACGGCGCGTCGGCCGTGGTCATAGATGCCGGGCTGCCAAACTATCTGGACGACACGCCGATTGCGATAGTCGGAGGTCTAGACGAGCTAGACGTCACACCCGATGGCAAACGCGTATACGGCGTAAGCCGGGCCACAGAGGAAATACACGTCATCGATTCGGATCCGGCAGACGGCGCGCTGTTCAATAGCGTACTGGCGACCATTCCGACGCGCGCCGAACCGCGCGGTATCGTGATCGAACCGGCCAATCACTACGCGTACGTTTCGACGCCGGACAGCGTGATCCAAAAGTGGGACATTAATCTCGAAAGCGCCACCTATCGACGGCAGGTGGGGGTGCTCGAGGTGCCCGATGCCAACGTGCGCGGCAAGATGGCCGTCACGCCCGCCGGCGACAGACTGCTGGCCGTGTCCGGCTTGGGCAATTTGTACGTATTCGACCTCGGTCCGGACACGCTATTGACGACGATTGCGGTGGGTCCCAACCCACACGACGTAACGATCGACCTCGGCGGTCAGCGAGCGTACGTGAGCGACCGGACCGGTTTGATCACGGTGGTTTCGCTCGACTTGTTGTCGTACATCCAAGACATCACGACGGGTGGGTCGGCCAGGGGGCTTACCATTACGCCGGGGGGCCTGTGGGTGTACTCGGCCAACGAACAACTCAACCAGATCGATGTGATCGATCTCAACGAGAACAACGCGACCTTTCGCAGCGTTGCCGCCACGATCGAGCAGCCGGTCGATCCGGTGGACGTGGAAGTTTCGCCGGACGGATTCTACATATATTTGCTGGTCCGAGCGGACAAGCAGCTGGTGGCCACAGCAATTGGTTTCGGGCCGACGATCAAGAGTCTGTCGGTGCGTGCCGGCATCGTGGGTTCGAAACTCGTCGTCAACGGGACTGGGTTCTTCGGTGGTGTGTTGGGGGTCGATTTCAACGGCATAACAGTCGTTCCCGACGGGTTCAACGGTTCGTCGGTGATCGTCACCGTCCCTCCCGGTGCGTCCAGTGGACCCGTGCAGGTCGTGGTGACCCCCAGCGACGTCATCGGCGCGCTGCCCCAGTATTCGAACGCGATTTACTACGAGGTGTTGGGGCCCACGCCGCCGGGGAACATCCGCCTGGCGGCAAAAGCTGCGCCGCCCGGTGGAGCCGGTGTGGAAGATGCCATGGCGATCTCACCGCTGGGAGACCTTGCCGTCATCGGCGGAGTCAACGGGGAACTGTTCTTTCTCGATATCGATCCATCGAGCCCGTCGTTCAATCAGTTCTTGGGTACGGTATCGCCGCTTTCGTGCTGTGTGTCGGACGTCGCGTTCTCGCCCGACGGCAAGATGGCGTTCGTCGTCAGCGTAGAGGAAGACCGAGTCCCGGTCGTCAATACTGACCAGAATTCTCCGTTTTTTGGAAAGCTGGTAGGATCCATCGATGAATTATCCAGCTTATGGTCCTGCCCTGGGCTGGTAAAGATCAGTCCCAGCGGCGAATTCGGTATCGTGTACGACGAGTGTCGGAACTACTTTGTCATCTTCGACCTGGTCGAGGAGTCCGAAGGCTATTTCACCGCGTACGACACCATACCGATGTCGTCGGTGACAGAGTTCGAGTTCGCGCCCGACGGGATGTCCGCGATGGTGATGGAGACCGGTGTGCCAGGAATCTGGACGCTGATACTCGACCCGCTGAGTCCGAATTACTTACAGCTCACCGGGAACTTACCATTTGGCGGGACGCCGCCCCCGTTTCCGGTGTCGGCGGCGTACTACCCGGACGGCGACTCGGTTCTCGTATACGCGGTACAAACCGTCGGCCTGGACGAACGCCTCGCCCTCAAGTTCGACACGTCGGACCCGGAAATCCCATTGCCGATCTTCAGAGGTGTGCCGACACTGCCGAGCGACGGTAGTTACGCGTCGGAGCTCATCAACATCTCTCCGCGGGGTGACCGGGCGATCTTCAACGTCACCAACAGCGCGTTTTATCTTTACGATCTCGCGGCCGACCCGTGGACGCAACTCGGCGCCCACGGTACCTTCGCGAATCTTTCATACCTCGACGCGGATTATGTGCCGGACGCATCGCGTTATTATGTAGCGAGCGCCTTCCTCGACAGCGTTCTGATCTACGATTTCAGCACCGCGCAGACGATACATATCGTTTCGGGTAACCTCCAGATCGGTGTGGCCGGCCAGCCGTTGCCGGCCCCGCTGCGCGTCCAGGTGAGCACGACCAGCGGCCAGTCCCTGGCAGGAGTTCCTATCACGTTCGAGGTGACCGGTGGGGACGGTGCTTTCGACGTCGGCCTTACCAACCTGGTGACCAACGTTGTGGTTGCCACCGACCAGGACGGATACGCCGAGGTCGATTATGTCCTGGGGACGACGCTGGGGTCGCACGACGTGGAGGCGAGGGCCGAGGGGCTGACTGGGTCTCCGCTGACGTTCGTCTTGAATGCGGTGCAGGACCCGGCAACGCTGCCTTTGCAGCTCGCACAGGTCCTGCCGCTGAACAGCACGCCCAACGTGAGCGTGACCACTGCCATCCAGGCGACTTTCAGCCGCGCGGTGGACCTGGCGACGATCGCCGATACTACGTTGTACTTGCACGAACAGGGCGATATGACTCCGATTCCAGTTGCGTACGGATTCACCTCGGGTAATAGCAAGGTGTCGCTCGTCCCCATCAATCCTCTCGATTACAGCACGCCGCACGTTATCGAAATCGCGGCGGGCATTCGAGACACCGACAGCGGGGTGCTGACCAATCCGCAAAGCTCGGCGTTTACAACCAAAGCCGCGCCGCCGCCGACGTTATTATCGGTGGCACCACCGAGCGCGTTGGAGCACGTGTCGTTGGTGTTGTCGGGAGAGGGCTTTGAATCGGTCGCGGGTGACAACACAGTGTTGTTCAACGATCTGGCCGCTGTCCCGACGTCGGGAGATGTGGATTTTGTCAGCGTCAAGGTGCCCAGCGGAGCGGCGACGGGCACGATTCGCGTCGCTACCGCGACGGACACGTCGAACGCCTTGCCGTTCTACGTGCTGGTGCCGACGACGTCGACCGTGGACGAGGTCATCCGAACGGTCAACGCCGGGGGATCGACGAATAGCGTTACGATAACCCCCGACGGATCGATCGCGTACTCGGTCAGTCCAGAGGCAGATCTGGTGATACCGATTGGCGTCGACAGCCTGGTCACCTACCCGAGTATATCGGTCGGAGACTACCCCGTCGCGATCGTGATCAACCCCGCAGGAACATTCGCGTATGTCGCCAACTTCCTTGCGGCGAGCGTGTCTATCATTGACACCGACCCGCTTTCGCCGGGATTCAACACACTGGATTCGACGCTGGTGGTGGGTGCCAACCCGTCCGACGTGGCGGTTCTGCCCGACGGCAGCCGTGTGTATGTAGCCAATGCCGGCTCGAGCACGCTGAGCGTCATCGACGGCGATTCGTCAAGCGCGACCCACCACACGGTCATCCGCACGGTCAACACCGGCGGGACGACTAACACCGTCACCGTCTCGCCCGACGGCAGTCGGATATACATCGGCACCAATACCGGAATAACGGTATTGGAAACGCTGGGTTACAGTGTGATCAGGACGGTCAATGCTGGAGGATCGGCGCAGAGCACCACGATTTCGCCCGACGGAACGCTGCTGTTCGTGGTGACGACCGAGGGCGAGGTGTGGATCATCGACGTCGAGCCCGGAAGCGCGACCGAATTCACCGTGATCAGAACGGTGAATACGGGCGGCACGACAACGTCGGTCACGGTCAGCCCGGACGGTTCACTCGTCTATCTGGTGCAGGGGGACGCCGACGTGGTGATCGTGATATCGGTGGAGACGATCGGCTCGGTATCGGTGCTGGACAATCAGCCGATACTACCGCCGAAAAACGTCAACGTCGCCATTGTCGACACGATCCAAACGTCCAACAACCCGGAAGCGCTGGCGATCGATCCGAGGGGGACGGGACGCTTCGTCATCGTGACTTCGGGCGATGGTCTGTTGACGATCTACGGCGAGCCTAGCGAACAATTCGCGGCAGACATTCGCGTGACACCGCGCACCCTGAACCTCCAGTCGAGGGGCCGCTTCGTCACCGGGCGGATCGAGCTGCCGGTGGGTGCGCCAATAGACATCTACGATATCGACGTCGGGTCGGTGCTGTTGCAGGATACCATTTCGGTGGTACCGGGATCGGCGGAGTTTGGAGATGAAGACGGCGATGGTATCGAGGACCTGGTTGTCAAGTTCGACAGGGCCGAATTCCAAGCGGTGATCCCGCAGGGTGAGTTCGTCGAAGTCACGATCTCTGGCGAGGCGGGCATTCACACCTTCATGGGACTGGATACCATCCGGACACTCCGGCCGACGGTGTTGTTCCCGAAAGGCGGAGAGACGCTGACCGGGTCGTCGATACAAGATATTCGGTGGACGTCACCCTCGGGAGTTCAAATTGATTACGTGGACGTCCACTTCTCAGATGACGACGGCGCGAGCTGGTCGGCGATTTCGGAACGGGTCGCAGATACGGGTACGGTCACGTGGGTGGTACCGTCTGTCGTGTCGGATGCGTGTCGCATCATGGTCACGTTGTACCGTAACGAAGAACCGATCGGGATGGGCATGAGTCCGGAGATGTTTGTCGTCGGTATGCCGGTGGCAGTCACGGTGACGGGTTTCGAAGGGACTATCGAAGACGGTGACGCGGTTCTCCGCTGGACTACGGGATTGGAACTCAAGACGGCGGGCTTTCACCTGCTCCGTTCGGAAGCCGAAGGCGGGATTTACGAACAGGTGACCAACGAAATGGTACCGGCCAGAGGCCAGTCGGGCGGGGCGTCGTACGAATACCGGGACGAGTCGGTACGACCGAACCACCGGTATTTCTACAAGCTCCAGGAAGTGGTGAACGTTGGAATCGACTCTGAGTATGGACCGTACGAGGTGTCATACAAGCTCTCGTTCGAGCTGGAGCAGAACGTACCGAATCCGTTCAACCCGACGACGACGATCCGCTTTTCGATCGCGGCGGACAGCTACGTGCGCCTGATCGTCTACGACGTCGCCGGCCGGCGGGTACACACGCTGGTCGACGAGAACCGGCGCGCGGACATGTACCAGGTGGTATGGGACGGACGGAATGATTCGGGGCAACAGGTCGCGACGGGCGTGTACTTCTACCGCATCACGGCGGGCAAGTTCACGCACACACGCAAAATGCTGCTCCTGAAATGACTAGGCTATAGGGCCGCCGCGGGCTTCGGAGTTTCGCGGCGGCCCGCGAGCTCCTTCTCCTCGCCGGCGCCCGCTACGCTCGGCTAACTCGCTTCGCGAGTGGATCCTCGCTAGCTCCGCGCAACGGCTCGTCAAAGGACTCACGGCCCGCCCTTGACTTCCGAACGTCCCAGGGCCGGCGCGTCACCGGGTTGAGCTGGCCCTTAATCGGCGAGCATAATTGAGG
>CBDVBX010000121.1:0-10501 GCA_965372335.1 uncultured bacterium
GATAGATCCGGGAGCGATCGGTGACAATTGGCGCAACGTGAGAAGTTTTCGTTCGGCGGAGATAAGGATTCTTGAACTTCCTCGTGGCACTTAATACACAGGCCATGAACGGCGTTCATGTATCCGACAGCTCTGGAATCGATTCTGGGAGAACTGGCCTTTACCCGCGAACCGGTCGCTACCATCGATTTGTGGCACGCCTGGCAGTTTTTGGTGTTTTGTCTCACTTTCGGGACGCTGCTGTCGAGATGACATTCGGAGCAGTACGAGTTCCCACCGATCTTCCCCATGTGGAGTTCGTGATCGAATATGTCCACCGGCAGATACATATCGCTGTGACACATATAGCAGCCGGTGGACGTGTCCAGGGGCTTGTTCATGTGATGGCAAAGCGCACAGCTTTTTTCCCCGCCATTCCTTATCTCGTGCTGTTCGTGGTCGAAAAGGACATACCGTCCATCCCTGTTGCCGTCGAGCAACAGGACGGTGGCGTTCGTACCGCTAGAACTTAGATCAGCCTCGTTGTTCGCGATCGTGAACGCAGCGCCGGAGTTGTCGTCCCCTACTGTTTTCGTTACCCGGACACGCCGCGGATTCTGGACAGGTGTTTTCTCAGGCGCTATTCCGAAAACGGCGTTGTCGGATACGAGCCCGAACGACAGGGCCGCAGCGAAAACAAATACAAACGAATACAGTTGGACCGATCCGGACCGCTGCCCCCCAAAATACAGGACCTTCCAATCCGTGTGATCGAATAGGCCAGGCTTTATCCATTCTTCCACGCGCTCTCGACCTAATCCTTCGAACATCTCGAAGTACTCGATGCAAAACAGATAGAAAAGCGCCGCGCCAGATAGGATACCGAATGTCATTATCCATTCCGACCAGGTTGGGAAATATGCGGCTTTGGTCAGGCTAAGTGTCGCCAGACCAGCGACGTTCACCCTGTTCAACGACATTCCGACGATTGCGCAGAGGCTCGCCCAAAAAACAGCCGTCTTGCTTTGGCGATATCGTCGCTGGAAAAGGATCACGATCGGCAACATCGAGCCCACAACGATCTCGATCCAAAAGTTGCCGGTGTCCCAGCCGCCGGCAAACAGAAGCGCGCCTTCTCCGCTGGCGGCGATCTCGATGAATTTGACCGCGACGTAGCCGGCCATGACGTATGCCGATATCCGCCCAAGCCCGGAAATCGCCTTCATCGGCGGTTCTCCTCCGTACAGCCAATATACAATGATCGTGAGAAAGGAGATCGTCAGGCAGCCCAGCGCCATCGACGAGATGAAGAAGAGGAGCGGCAAGAAATCCGTGTGCCACAGCGGATGCAGTCGAAATGGTGTTGCCAGAAACAGCGTTCCCAACGAAGATTGGTGGAGCGCGGAGAGACTGATTCCAAATATCACAAAAAAGATGCTGAGCTTTTCCAGAACTCCAAGCGCTCGCCGCCACTGGAATTTCTGTAACACGGTGTGGCTGAACTCTATGGCAAGAACGAACAGGTATAACATAATACACCAGGCGACTTCGAACAGGACCGAGTGATACTGCCAATAGAAGACCGGGAACACGATCCGCCACCATATCCCGATGTCCATAGTCAGTCCGATCGCCACGCTCGTGTAACATATCAACCCCAGTAACACCGCTCCGCGGACGACTGGTTTGAACCGTTCCAGACCGAAAATATAAACGAGCATAGCCAGGGTGAAGCCGGCGCCACCGATGGGAACGAGCGCCACCACCCCCCACCCTTTCCATATCCCCCAGGGGAGAATGTCCGTCAATGCAGTTACCGAACCGGGCCCGTGGAGGATCCGCAGAACTATAATCGTGGAGCCAAGCCCAGTCAGAAACCACAAGATTATTTTCGTCACTCGTATCTTCATTCTCACCTTTTCCTGTTATTCTTCGCCGGTCTCAGTTTCGGCGGTTTTGTCTTGGTGGGGTATGTCTTCTTCTGTTGCGTCTACGTCAGCCAATACCGCCATGTTTTGCTGCCGGCGCTTGATGACCCAGTAAATGCCACCCATGAGCAGCGCCATGCCGGTAAAAACCGACGGCATCTGATGTAATATCTTGGTGGTCCGCTGGGGAATGGGTTTCGGGTCGATCACCGGAACGGCAAATTCGGTCAATTTGATGTTCACATCCGATATGTAGAGGACTGAAGTCCCTCCAACTTCTTTCGCGCCCCAGATCTTCTGAATATACTTGTCGGGTTCATTGGCCAGACGCCGCTTGGCCTCGGCAAGCAGATCTTCCCGTTCGCCGAAGATCGTGGCTTCCGTGGGGCAAGCTTCAACACAAGCGGGCGGCTTACCGTCTTGCAAGACACGCTCATAGCACATGGTGCATTTCTGGATGTAGGGCACCCTGTCTTCCCAGCTGTAGCGGGGGATCTCCCAAGGACAGGCGATCATACAATACCGGCAGCCGATGCAAATGTCCCTGTCGTAGATCACAGGTCCTTCGGGCGTTTTCTTCAACGCACCCACAATACACACTGAGACGCACGCCGGATCGATACAATGCAGGCACAGCTTGCGGACGAACCGGTCACCTTTTCCCGAATGTATTCGCTCGATGGTGGACCATCGCGCGCTGGAGAGGTCGTCGATTCGCTTCACCCATCGCCACGGCTTCTCTTCTGGCAGTTCGTTGGCCCGCTGGCACGCTGTGACGCACTCTTCACACCCGATACATCGGGTGACATCGTTGAGAATCGCCATGTTGCGCATGTTCATATCGGTTCGTTCTCCTTACCGAGGGTCAACGCCACCCGTTCCCCGGAACCAGGGGCGAGGTGCCACGCCATTTCCGAGACCAGCTGGGTCGTCGGAAAAAGGACCGCGTGACTGAGTTTGGAAAAAGGTATCAACACTAGAACGAAGTTGCCCGACATCACATGAACGAACATAGTGGCACTGTAGTCGAATGGATTGATACCGGGATGCATGGCCAGATAGCCGCTGACAAAAGGAATCAGAATTAGGAGGGGTACGACGTAATCCTGTGGCCTGCTTAGCGCTCTCGCCATTCGCGCAGACACGCGCTTGGCGAACAGGACAACACCGGCCACGATGGCGATCAATGTCAAATAATCCGCAGCCGTCTGAGGAATGGCCACCCAACCGAGTCCGGTTCCACGCCTCCAAAGAGCGATGTGAGCAGCCAGAAAAATGGGCGTGACAATGATAGATATGTGAAACAAGAACGAGGTGACGGTGAAAAATATGTGCGGCCGCATTTTCTTGTACGGGAAGAGCCAGTTGGCGGTATCCCCCAGCACCGTTTTCCAGGGAATATTCCGGCCCTTTGTCCTGGTCCTCACGTTTACTATGTTTAAGAAGTTCAGCAAAGTGAGCCGTACGAGACCCAAAATCATCAGTCCGATAGAAAAACGGAACGCCGGTCCTCGGGCCCAATCAAGCCACTCTGTCACTGTTTACTCCCTTTCTGAGCGTATGCGTCGCACTACCCGCGAGCCTTTGTGCTCAAAGCTCCTGGTTCTCCTGAGGCACAGCCGCCCTCTGGCCGTCTGGCATAATGATGGCCTTCAGCAACAAATCGTGCAGGCCCTTGCGTTCAATATCCAGATCGTAGTGTGCGATGATTTCGTCGATTTGCTTCTTGCAGTTTGCGCACGGAGTCACTACCAGTTTGGCGTCGGTCGCTTTGAGCTGCTCCGCCTTTGTCTTGCCCCCCATCTTCATCCGGAATTCGTGGACCTCGTCGATGGACACCGTGCCCCCGCCCCCACCACAACAGTAATTATCCTTTCCGTGTGGCTGCATTTCGACGAACTCCTTACAGATGTGTCGCAGGACAACCCGCGGCTGCTCGATGATCCAGCCCTTACGAGCGATATTGCAGGGATCATGGTACGTCGTTCGCTCGGAAACCGCCCCTTCGACCAGCTTCAATTCACCAGAGAGAAATTTCTCGCAGGCGAGTTCCATGATATTGACAACGGGGACGCGGTCTTCCGCGGGTATGAAATTCGCCATTCCCTCCTTGGCCGCCCGGGATGCGTGTCCGCATTCGCCGATCAACATTTTTTTGCCCTTCAGACGATGGACTTCTGCGACCTGACTCTTGATGATTCGTTCCCACATTCGGTCGGAGTAGAAAAGCCCGTAGTCGATCCCGTCGAAGTTATTCGAGCCGATGGTCCAAGAAGCGCCGACGGCGTGGAGCACGGCCGCGTTCCCCATAAGCGTGTCGGCTTCCAGCAGGTAGTCAGAAACCGCGGGGAAAAACACGTATTCGGTTTCCTCCACGTCAATGGGAAACGTGATACCCGCTCCCGGATAGAGTTCCTCCAACTCTTCCTCCAGGAACTCGCAGGTGTCCTTTAAGGCGATAATCGGTATGGCCGAAGTATTGTGAGTTTCCCCTTCCAGTTGTTCCCGAACGGAAACCTTGAGCGCCTTGGGAACGATGTCGATCTCCGACAACACCCATCGCGCCAAGTGGGTGACGAGGGAGTGGTCAATACCCAACGGGCACGAATCCTTACATCGCTTGCACGCCGTGCACCGATAGTACGCCTCGGCCATCCGATCGATGAACTCGTCGGTAAGTCGGAAGTCATCAAAGAGTGGGGCTTTGAGCAAGCCCGACAATGTAAAATATCGGCGGTAAACCGAGATAAGCAGATCGGACCGTCGGCAGGGAATATCCTGTGGATCACCGCTTGCCTGGTACACCTGACACTCCACGGTACAAATGGAACACTTCGCGCGAATACGAAGATAGGCGTCCAGTACCGGTGCATAGTTGGAATGTCTCAATATGGCTGCAAACGCCTCCAGGAAACGCTTAGGACGTTCTTCAAGTTCGATGGGTTCCACCACGTAACTGTATTTTGGCTGTTCTTTTGTATTCATCCGGAACGCTTACTCCTGTCAGATGTCACAGTTCACTACACAGCGCGGCTTTTATTTCTCACCGAGTTGCTCGAGTGTAAAACTCCACTTTACGAATCGAACAATGCAATGCCTTCGCCCTTCTGCTTTACGATCCCCGCTCCAACAGGGCATCCAATATGCCTGGAAATGAGACCGCACTTGGCTAGCAGTATGAAAAATATTTCCTTATGCCTTAGGTCGCATAGCGTTTCAAAATTCCCCATTCCCTTAGCGATCACAACGTCGGCACGGTCGAAAACGTTCAAGAACGACTTCGAACAGTCTTCTCTGATAATCCCGGGCGCGTCCGAACCGGTCGACAGGACCGTGCAGACACGGTCGATACCGCACGCGATTGCGTCGTCGATCGTCGCATCGTTTATCACAGCCCCTCCACGCACAGCATAGAAGTAATCAGGATTCTTAGGGGCCGACTCGACCAAAAGCCGGTCGAACACAACTTCACCTGCATTGTCACCGATGATGAGTACCGTTCCCGCTTTTTCCAACGCTTGCTTGAGAGCCGGGATGGAATCAATACACAGCGGTTCTTCCAAGGTCTTGCGAATGGTACGGAGCAGCCCTACCTGCCGCTCAGGCCCGAAGTCGATAATATTCCCAGCGAGTGATATGAGTACGGCTGTTCGGAAAGGCGTGCTCGATCTTTCGACTATTTTCTTTAGTTCCGGATATACTTCGAGTCCGACACGATTGAAATGTCGTTTGAATTCAACATACGGATCGGGGTTTCCAGATCGGTCCTTAACCAAACGATATACGTATTGTGCGAGGTAAGGCGGTGGTTTTTCAAAACCCATTTCGCCGATTGCCTTCAAGGCCTCGCCGATTATTTTAGCCCTCAGTTTTCGGTCGTCGGTCGCGAGTTCGGACACCCGTAGGATTTGACTTGTCAAACAAGGGATGCATTCTTCATAAGTTCGCATCATTAAATCTCCCGCGGTTGTTGACCGCCGCCCCTTTAAATTGTCGTGCTGGATTCCTCGTGCGGCGCGTGAAAAGACCCGTCGCGTTGCCCCGACGCAAAACTCTTGAGTACGTCCTGCACGTCACCAACCCACTCCCCATTCACCTCGATACCGGCAGTCTCCAGAGCCAGGCGGTCTTCCCGGCGTATACCGCCGCAGACGACCACATCGATGCGCTCCTGGAGGAGAAGCGCGAAAAGTCCGCACAACTCCGGTCCCTTTGTTTGCACTTCGTGAACGTCGTCCATCGATCCGCTTCCCGCTTCGACGACTAGAAATGACGAAGCGCAGTCGATCCGTGGAGAGACCCTTGCGCCGTATATCGGGATGGCAATTCGCATCTCTGACACCCGATCGATCGACAACGCATCATTTATGCCGTGCGACATAAATATTTAACAGATTGATATTAATGTAGATACGGTGCATGCCCGACACAACCCGACTCGGGCGGTAGCATAAACGCTACCGCCAACGCTCCGGACGGAAGCAATATCGCAACCTGATCGGGCGGATATCAAAAAGCGACGGTCCGGCCCGTACCTGGGGCAAACCGCCCTCTTGGGGGGCGCGGGGAGAGTCCGCTGCCCCATCTGGCGAGCCTTGTTAGCTGTGTGAATTGTAAGGAAAAATCAAGGATAGGTAATGCGGAGCTTTTTCATTTTCCGGATAAGGGTTGTTTTGTGGACCCCGAGCGCTTCGGCCGTCTTTTCCCTGTGGCCGTTATTCCGAGCGAGCGCTTCGAGAATCGCCTCGGCCTCGGCGGCCTCGAGCGGGCCGCGGTTTCCGACGATTTCGCCCTCGTTTCCTTCGGACTCCGGCAAAATCTCGGTTGGCAGCGACGACACGTCGATCATGTTGGACTTGCACAAGATAAATGCGTGTTCAAGGATGTTTTCTAGTTCACGGACATTTCCACGGTAATCGTGGTGCATCAACACATCCATCGCCTCAGGAGTCACACCCAGAATGTGCATTTGCTTCTCAGCGTTGAATCTCGAGATCAAGGAATCGATCAGAAGAGGAATATCGACTTTTCTTTCCGTGAGCGGAGGGATATACAACCGGATCACATTAAGTCTGAAATACAGGTCGTCGCGAAAGCGACCTACTTGCATCTGTTCACGCAGGTCCTTGTTGGTCGCGGCAATTACTCGAACGTCCACACTCTTTGTTTTGGTTCCTCCCAGAGGTTCGTAAGACTTCTCTTGTAGTACCCGTAGCAATCTGATTTGCAATGCCCCCGATATGTCGCCAATCTCGTCCAGCAATATAGTGCCGCCATCAGCTAGATCGAATCTTCCAGGTTTATCAAACTTGGCGTCTGTAAACGCCCCCTTTTTGTAACCAAAAAGTTCAGACTCGAGTAACGTATCCGGCAAAGCGCCACAGTTCACGGCGATAAACGGTCCCTCTCTGCGAAGACTGAGGTTGTGGATGGCCCTCGCGAACAACTCCTTACCGGTTCCACTGGGACCTTCTATCAGCACCGTGCTGTCACTTCTGGCGATGTCCGGAAGAATCTGAAACAGATCCTGCATCTGGTGACTCTTTCCCAAAATATCCTCGAAAGTGTACTCCTTTTTAAGCGCTTTTCTCAGCGTTTCGATCTGCGATAGGTCGCGAAAAGTCTCAACGCCTCCAATTTCCCTACCGGAGGCGGTTCGCAAAAGCGCCGATGAAATACTGATGGGCTTTTCCCTGCCGTCCTTGGTGATGATGTTGATGGGGAATTTTAAAAACTCCTCGCCCGTTTCCATGGTGCGGCGAAGTACGCATTCGGTCTGGCAAACGTTTGAACGGAACACCTCGTAACAAAGCTGTCCGAGCGCTTCTTCCTTGGGAAAGCCAGTGATGTGTTCGGCCGATTTGTTCCAAGAAGTTATTCTCCAGTCTTCGTCGACCGTGAATACACCGTCAGCCACGCTGTCCAGAATAATTTTGTAGTCAGTCTCTTTGAGCGTATATCGTTTTCTTTTGTCCGCCATAAATCAACCTTAAGTTCCGTGTCTTTCTATTCGAGTCCGCCGATCCGATAATAACGCAGGTCATGTTTGAAAATAGCCAATTTTCCCAAGAATCTAAACTCTTTTCATTTCCGACGACGGGCGATCGCATCCAATATATTTAGTAAGGTGTTGAGTAGCTTGGCTTGTATGCTCGATAGTCTGTTATGTCCGCTCACATCTGCCAAGGCTGGGCAGCCAGAGCCTGCGGGTTTTTGTTAGCGACGGGCTCAAGCCCTCTGGCCCCCCCGTGGGGACGCTCCCAAAATAGGTGAGACGTCTGTGCCTGCCACCGGTTCGAGTCAGATCACAAGCTACTTCGGAAACATCGCAATCTGAATATGTGCAAGCTGGCGACATCTCGAGAATTGATCTCTTGATCTCTTATGTGCTTGACTTTCTTGTGAAATTGCGCACTATGCTTTTCATGGGAAAGTTCTTCATGACGATTTCGGGATTGTTCAATTCAGTTACCAAAACCCACCTCCGCGCTGTGCCTGTGTTCGTGATTGCGTGTGCGTTCGCGGGTGTCGCGTTGGCCCAGGACACGGAAGAATACGAACCCATCGACAACTCGACTTGCACCGACTGTCACGACGTCAGTGAGCATGGCACGAGTTTCAGTGATGACATCTCCCACTCGGTGCACGATGGGCTCGAATGTCTGGACTGCCACATAGACCGCGGTACAGACCCGCACAATCCGGATCCTAATTTTTACCCCGGTTGTGAGGGTTGTCGGACGTGCCACGAAGAAGCTTCGGAGCAATACCAGGCACACGGGCGTGCCGCGCTCGGTACCTGCGAAGACATGCCCCACTGCAGCGATTGTCACGGCGACCACGACGTACTGCCGTCGAGGGTCAAACGATCAACAGTTCACCCGGTGAACCTCCCGCAAACCTGCGGCAAGTGCCACGAAAACCTCGACATCACCACCAAGTACGACATACTGATCGATCATCCAATACAGATCTACGAGTCTTCGGTTCACGGGCGGGCGACCAAGGGCGGCATTTACGTTGCGGCGACATGCAACGACTGCCACTCCACCGGAGGAACGGCCCACAAGATCCTCTCGCCGGGGAGTGCAGAATCGAGTATCAACCACTTCAACATCCCAGGCACGTGCGGCGAGTGCCACAGGGGAATCGAAAACGATTACTGGGAGGGGATCCACGGCAAATTGGCCAAGCGCGGCGAGACCGACGTACCCGTTTGCACCGATTGCCACGGCGAGCATGGTATCCTGTCGCCCGACGATCCCCGTTCGCCAGTGTCGCGGTCTAAGGTGGCCGAGTCGACCTGTTCACCGTGCCACGAGTCGGCGGTACTAAACGAGAAGTACGGATTGAAGACGGATCGACTGACCACGTTTATCGACTCCTACCATGGCCTCAAAAGCAAGGCGGGCGACACGCACGTAGCCAATTGCGCCTCTTGCCATGGAGTTCACAGGATCCTCCCGAGCTCCGATTCGACATCCACCATCTTCCCCGCCAACCTGCAGACCACTTGCAGCGAGTGCCACCCGGGAATTTCGGCGGCAATCGCTAGCATCCCGATCCACGGTTTATCCGGCGAGGGGTTGCGTACGCCGGTTGCCGACATCGTGGAAGTGGTTTATATCGTGGCCATCATTGTCATTATCGGCTTGATGATGCTGCATTGGCTGATCGATTTTGGTCGCCACCTCAAGAATTTGCTGGACACAAGACCGCAGGTCAGGCGGATGCGCACCGACGAGGTGTGGCAACACTTGCTACTCGCGGTGTCCTTTATTGTGCTGGCAATTTCCGGCTTTTCGCTGCGGTTCGACCAGAGCGCCATGGCCCGATTTTTCTTCGGCTGGGAACGCGGCTTCGAAATCCGCGGGTTGGTGCATCGGATCGCCGCGGTGGTATTCATGATCACCGTACTGTGGCACGTTATCTTCCTCTTCACGACGCGCGGGCGGAAGTTTGTCTACGACATGATGCCGATACGGCATGACTTCAAGTTCTTCTTTGACCGGATCCTTTACAATCTTGGACTTCGTCAGCACACACCGTGCATTCAACGTTTCAGCTACGTCGAAAAGGCGGAGTACTGGGCGTTGGTATGGGGTACGGTGTTGATGATAATCACCGGTGTAATGCTGTGGTTCGACAACTGGATCATCCAGTTCTCACCCAAAGGCGTGCTCGACGTCGCGCTCGTCATTCATTACTGGGAGGCCTGGCTGGCAACACTCGCGATCGTGGTGTGGCATTTGTATTCCACGATTTTTAGTCCCCACGTCTACCCAATGAATCCGAGTTGGCTCACCGGCACCATGCCGGAGAAGATGTACGAGCACGAGCACCCCGGGCACCTCGAAGAAGCGCGCCGGGACACCGACGATATGATCAAGGAACAGATCGCACGAGTGACGGATTGGGAAATTGCCGACAAAGAACCCCCTCCCGATAAATAGCCGCACCGAAGAAGAGAAAATAAAAACCGCCGGAAATCTCCACTTTTGGGGTGTCTTTCGGTAGCGGTGTGGTATACCACGAACCAGCCGGGACGACCTCTCCGATTACTGGATGTTTACATCTATATAATGTAGAATCAA
>CBDVBX010000122.1:0-10444 GCA_965372335.1 uncultured bacterium
CAGTCCTTTTATTTGTTGGTACACCTGGTCGGCGTTGGGGATGTCCTGGATACGAATTCCGCTGCGCGCACGGCCGGACCTGAATCCCGTGGCCGGCGTCGACAGGACGATCGTCCCCAATCCGTATTTTTTCTGGATAATTCCTTTGACCAGGTTGACCTCGGTAACGTGTTTGTAATCGATCGTTTTTTCTTCCGTGGTGAAAAACCCTTCATAGTAGTCGAGCTTGGTCTGGTAGAAACGGTATTCCGTCTTGGCGTAAGACTTTTTTTGCGCGGTGTAAGCGACGATCGGTATCGCGAGGAAAAACAGCGCGCCGAAAAATAAGAACGTCGACCACTCCGGCACGTCGAGCCCAATGGCCTTGACGGCGAACATCGAGAAGCCTCCGAAGAACCCGCCGCCCCAGATCGTCATGAAAATGTGGACGGGCAGAATCGCCAGCACCACGGCCCAGGGAATAAACACGGGCTTGAGCGATAGCACGGGGATGTTGGACCCGTGAATCGCCACCCGCGGCGCCTCGCCGGCGGCCGCTCCGCAGCTCGCGCAGAAGTTCGAATCATTTTGCATTTCCTGACCGCATTTTGTGCAATACATGCGCCTCCTCCTTCGAACACTCAGAGACGGCGGTCCGGGGACCGGGTCGGCGGCGGCTTCGCAACAACACTAATGGTAGATAATTACGGCTGTCGAGCCGGGGCGAATCCGCCATTTTCCCGTCGCTGATATTCGCGATTGCGGTTGTGAAAGCAAGGGGTGCACCAACGAACTCGTAGCCGCCTCCCACGGTTGAAAATCGTGTGTAATTGTTCCCGTCGTCGTTTATCCTTCCGGGAACAACCGTGTCGTTACCGTCGGATACGGGTATACGAGGAGGGTGAGGTATCGTGTCGAAATCAAAACGGATTGTCATCACGATCGTCGTTGTTATCGATGGAAGGTTGGTTGTCGGGGCTGGGTGTGGACACCGAGCGAACGGACGACGAGGACGACGACGAGGATTGACGTCTACAAATTAAGTCCCAACTCCGCGAACATCAAAATAGAATCCAGGTTACCCCGGAAGTATTGGCGGTAGCTGACGGATGTGAAATACTGTCCCATCGTATAACGAGCGCCCATTTCCCCGTAGAAACTGCTCGTTCTCCGTGTCCCCCGGTCGTAAATATATCCGCCGGCATTCAGGTTCAGCCGCAGCCGTCGGCTGGCGGGAAATCGGTATGTCAGCATCGGCCGGTAGCCGGTCGTGAACCGAGTTTCCGCGAACGCGTATCGAAGAGAAAGAGCGTGGCCGCTCCACGGCAGGCGCGTCGCGTTGGCGTAGAGCGAGTAATAACGGTTGGTGCGGTCGTCGTCACGGTAACGGATTCCGCCGCGTCCACCGATCGTGACGCCTCGTGACAAGCGCAGCACCAGGCCGCCGCCGAAGCCGTCGTATACACCGTCGTCGAACAGACTGTCCGGCACGGACATGGTGTCGTAGTTGCGAACGTTTTTGCGCGTATCGTAAGTGAGGTGCACAAGCGCGTAACGAGACAACTCGGCGTTGGCGATGAAGTAGAAATTAGACAACGTGGCCGATTCGCCGACGGCGTCCCGCCGCCAGTCGCGGTTGAGGTCGATCTCCGCGCTCTGGAACAAAGACAATTTGTGTCGCAATGAGAACGAGTTCTGAATATAAATGAAGTCCCGGTTGACGTTACCCGACACGTATCTGCCTGCCAGTGCTGCCGAAGAAGCAAACTGCCAGCCCTGCGGTTTGTCGTAGTCAAACGCAACGAATCCACCCGCCAACTGTCGGTCGGCGTCGAGAGACATGTCGATCGGGTTGGGCTCGAGTCCGCCGACGAGGCCGGTGCGGAAATACCGGTGGAGCTTGAACGCCACGTAGCCCCCGTCGATTTGACCAAAGCCAATGGTGTAGGGCGTGACCAGCCGACCTACGCCCCATTCGAATGCGGCTTCAGGCCGATCGAACGTCAACGCCAGTTCCGTCAGGCGGTGCGTCCACTGGTCTTTTGCGATCAGTTCACCGGGTGGCTGGTCGCGGTAATAGTACCGAAGCCGATCTCGAAAGCGGAACACGACACCGGTGCCACCGACGTTGCCGACCAAAACTCGGGCGGAGACTGCCGGCTGCAAAGACGAAATCTCGGATCCGGTCAAGTCCTGTTGCCAAACGGTCTGCAAGGCGACGTACCCACTGACGACATTCGCAGGCGATCGAGCGGCGACGGCGGCCGAGATTGTCGAGTCCCGCGGCGAAGTCGCAGACCAGGGTGGATCGAATTGGGGATCGAACAGCACGGTGTCTCCGACACGCGGCGGTTTGGTCTGTTCGACCACACGGCACGAGGCCGAGTGGCTGGATATGTGGACCACTTCCAGCACCGCGATGGCCCGCCCGTCGCGAACCACTTCGACTCTGGTGCCGATTCTCAGGCCGGCGTACTTGCCGATGTTCAGGTACACGGCGTCAGCCGAAATATAGTTGACTGCTGGTGAGTCGACCTCTTCTGCGTTCGCGGGCGAAACGGTCAACACCACAATAGTCGCCACGAGCGCGGCAAAAAAACCGTATGCTAAGCGATCGGCCATCCTCACCGCCCGTCCTCCACTCGTCCGTCTGGATGGCACTCATAGCAGGCGTGGTCGCTGAAGACATAATCTTGCACCTCACCCAGGTGTTTGTCGTCCATCCTGGCCTGCGAGTGGTCGTGACAGCTCACACAAGTAAAGATTTTTTTATTCGCGGGTGTGGGATGACAAACGGCGCAATCGTCCCAGCGGTTGTTGTGCGCACCCGAAAAAACCGGAAAAAACAACGCGTCGTGTTCGCCAAAGTCTCCGGCTTCGCCGGTGGGGTGACACTGGTAGCACGCCGGCGAGTTGTACGCATAGCCCGGAATCCCCTGATGCTTGGAATCCATTTCGGTTCGATTGTGTTCGTGGCAGGTGATGCACTCGAACACCTTGAAGTTGCCCGGAGTGACGTGGCAGATCGAACAGGTGTCCCACTTGCGGTTGTGCTTGCCCGAGAAGATGGGGAAGAACATGTCGTGGTCGGGCATGAACGACGGCGTCCAACCGGTCATTTCGTGGCAGGTTTGGCACAACGTGGAAAACCCGCTGGCGCGGTGGTCGGGGGACAACGTCGACTCGTAATCCTGGAGGTGACATTGGTAGCATGGCGTCCACGCCCGCCGAAAATCTGCCGTCGGCATGCCGGGGTGGCACGAAAGGCAGTCGACCAGCAGGTGTCGGCCCTGTAAGGGGAAGTTCGTGCTTTCGTGGATACCTTCTGCGTCAAATACTGTCCACCCGTGCTCTGTGTGGCAGCGTGAACATTCGATACCCAGTCTACCTCTGTGAATGTCCTGATGACACGTGGAGCACGACGGATCGACCTTGGCAAAGTCCTCCACGCTGTGGCACGTGAGACACGCGACGCCGGAGTGGAGGCCGGCGAGGTGGAAGTCGGTGTCGTCGTGGTCGAACCGAATGTCTTTGAAAGACGTTGCCACGTGGCACTTCTCGCAGGAGCGAACTAGTTTTTTGTGCGGGCTATCGTGGACGGTAGCTTTTTGCGCCGACGCATAGTGGCCGGCGACGATTAGGAGCGTCAGTTGAATGGTGGCGATCGCTTGTAATCTCTTCATATCTCGTCTCTCTTAAGCGTCACTCAGCCGGGACACACTCGCGGCGTGGCACGTTCGGCACGATGGATCGATCGGTTTGTAGCGCACGAAATTGTTGCCGCCCTCTGAAATTTCTACGTGGCACCCCCCACAGCTTACACGCCGATGTTCTCCTTCGAGCCGGTAAGACGAGTCTCGGTCGTGGGCAAACGCCAGACGACGCCACTCCTCCACGTCGTGGCATACTGTGCAGTCCTTCGACGGCCGTGAGCCGCTGAATTGACCGTAGTGCGGATCGTGATGACACGCTTCGCAGCGGGTGTCGTCGATGACGTAGCTTCGGTAGGCGTTTCCAACGTCGGATCGCTCCACTGGGTGACAAGCAAAGCACGGCTGCGCCAGATGTGACCCCTTTAATTCGAATCGGGTGCTGGCGTGACTGGCCGCCGTGAACAGCGACGGGACGAAACCGTCTACGGTGTGGCAGCTCTGGCATCTGCCGCCGTCCGGTCGCCGCGCGAACTGGCCCGCGTGCGGGTCGGCGTGACAGTCGCTGCACCACTCGTGGGTCAACGGCGCTTTCTTCGTGCCGGGGACGTGACACTTCTCGCATGACAGTCCGGCGTGGCGGCCGACGAGTGGGAACTTTGTCTTCGTATGGTCGAACTGCGCTACCGGAATGTCTAACCAGCCGGAGGTATTGTGGCAAGTTTTGCAGGTCGTACCGAAGTTGCCCTGGTGGGCGTCGTTGTGACATGGCGTGCAATTGGCGAACGACAAACCGGCGTAGCGCGCGAACGCGTCGCTCCGTGGATACGCGGGGTCTTTCTTCTGGATCTTCGGGTGACAACTGACGCACGAGACGGTTTTGTGTTTGCCGGTCAAGGCATAACGGGATTTTGTGTGATCAAACCCTGGCGCTGGCTTCCAGCTGTCGTTAGTGTGACAGTGCAAGCAGTCGTCGGCCAGCTGTCCACGATGCTCATTGGAATGACACGCAAGACACTCGTGGTTCAACCCAAGAAACGTCCTGTTGAGATTGACCTGATCGCCGAAGCGTCGAAGGTCATCGCGGATGAAACTGTCCCTGTGACAATCGCGGCACTTGAGTCGAGAATGCTTTCCCTCCAGATCGTAGCCCGTTTGACTGTGGTCAAATTGATTGACCCCGCCCGGCCAGTGTACCAGTTGAAATTCCCGACCCGCGTGTTCGCTGTGGCACTCGAAGCACGTTTTGGTCTTGACCGTAGACATACGGTAGTGATACCCGCGTTTATTGCCGATGCCCACGGCGATCTCCTTGTGACAATCGAGACATTTGTCCATGCTGGGACCAGATCCCAGGTCGTGGCATTTGAGGCAATTTCGTATGCCCTCCAGACTCGCATGTGGTTCTGCCAGCTCGCCCGGCGATATTTGCGCTGAAGCTAGCGACGGTATCGCAACGGCGGCGCAAAACCATATCGATGTCATTATGCGAATCAGAATATCCACCGGTAACCAAACGCGACCGTTACACCGATGTGGAGGACCATAATCGTCAGCATTACGTAGGCAAAAGGCTTGTGGAACACGTGCCAGTAATGAAACAACTCGCTCATCGAATTCAAAAAGATGATTCGGCGCTGGAGCACTGACGCTTCCCGGGCCAACGCGATTACCTCGTCGACTAGGCTGGCGGGTAGTGACCGATCGCCACGCTTGAGTTGTCGACGTAGACGCCGGGCTCGCATTCTGAGCGTGACATCCTGGCGAATCGTCGATACGAAGTCGCGAATCTTCGAGCCGCCCCCCGGGTTGTCCATTTCAGCGAACTCTTTGACCGTCCGGGCAGCGTCAGCGGGCAGCTCGTACTCTTCGGCGATTGCCCGTTGGATATCCGCCACACGCTTCCGGGCGTTGTGGAGACTCAATGCGTTTCCGCGCGAATCTCGCGGGATCTGCATATACACGTAACGGCCAAACACACCACTCGATGCGACAGCAATCATCGAGAAGTAACTGATCGAAACGATGCCGTGAAATTTCATGGCGGTGTGGAGCGTGATCAACAGCGGTCCCATAATCCCGAACAATATGTGAACGTCCAGCCACCGCCTCAGCGGCCCCACTCGCAATCCGAACACGCCTCGTTTACGAAGCGAATAGAGCAGCAACAATAGGATCATCGCGCTTCCCGCGATTCCGAGGCCATGACCCCAGATGCCGCTGGGTTTGAGCGGGGCATGCATGTCAGAATGCGGACGCTCGGTCAATGGCAGCGTGTAATACGGGAGGCCCGTCACCAGCACGGCCACGATAAACACGATTCCGGCCGTGTATAGAATGCGCATACTCACGTCGAACCAAGTCGATTTCATCTCTCACCGAACTTCATGTTTATCTCGATCCCCAGTTTCCGTAAGAATGGGGTTGGGAGTTCGCCACCTACGAACACAAACACATAATCGTTGGGGATCTCAACCGTGTCACCCTTTCGGTCGATCTGTACGATGTCATTTTCGATACGCGAGACCTGCGACTCGAATAGCACATCCACGGAGCCGTCGTCGATCGCGCGAGCAATCCGCTCGCGATTGGCCTCCTTGACCCTCGAAAAAGCGGTTTGGCGATAACTCAACGTGACCTTAGTGCCGGGCTCTCGACTGAGGGAGAGCGCGGCTTCAACGGCGCTGTCGCCTCCGCCGACCACCAACAGCCGTCTGTTCTGGTACTGATTCGGTTCGAGAAGCCGGTAAGTTACTTTGGAGGACGCTTCGCCGGGAACGGATAGTTTGCGGGGGGTCCCCCGACGGCCGATCGCGAGTAGGACGTTTCTGGCAACGTACTGGTCCGTGGCCGTTGTCACTTCGAAATGTCCGTTGGAACGCGCGACCATTTCGAGCCGCTCGTGCGTATGGACTCCGACACCGGTCCGGTCGATGATTTCGTGCCACAGGCTTAGTAGTTCTTCTTTTTCTACCTCGCGTTGCGAATACTTTCCGTACAATGGAATTTCCATCGGTTGGGTCATCACCAATTTCTGGCGCGGATACGTGAGGATCGTTCCGCCGATGTCGTCCTGGTCGACGGTCAGGTATTGCAGCCCGTTTTTCTCTGCCTGGAGCGTCGCAGAAAGCCCCGCCGGCCCGGCGCCTACGATGACAACGTCTAGGACCGACGTATCCCGGCTCTTGTTGCGTGCGGCGATGTTGTCGACCGCCTGCTTACCCTGCGTGACGGCGTTGCGGATAAGGCCCATCCCGCCCAACTCGCCCGCGATGAATACACCGGCGACATTGGTCTCGAACGTCTCCTTGACGTGGGGGATTTCGACGCCGCGTGTCGCCGTGCCGAACACCAGTGTAATCGCATCAACGGCGCAAGCAGCCATGCACGCTCCATGGCCGATGCATTTGTTGGGGGCGGTTAGTGCGAACCGGCCGTTGACGATTCCGATGATCTCACCCTCGGGGCACGCTTTCGCGCACGCCCCGATACCAATACACCGATTCGGGTCGACTTCCGGGTGCATGGTGACCGGCTCCATGAGGCCGGCGGCGGACGACTCGAGAAACGTCTGCTGGGCGCGCCGGGTCGCCGCTCGATATCGCACGATGTAGCCGCCGACGATCGCCACGGCGATCATAACAACCAACAGGTACACGAATTGCTCAATCATCGAATTTCGTCTCCGTTAGAAGGGGCGGATTTGTACAGCAATTCATATGCCTTTTCTCAACTACTGTGCGCGCAAGGATTTCTTGTCGGGGTGGGGAGGGGCGCGTCGGCGCCCGGTGGTTCGCGTTGTTTCGGCGCGCGACGCTAATAAACAATCGATAACCTGGTACGATAATACGAACTGTAACCAATTATGCAACAGTATTTTAAGTGATTTATTTCACGCACATGGCCGGGGGCGTCGTGCCGGCGTGAAAGGTGTGGTTGGTTGTCGGACTCGTGTTAGTGTTGACGATGACGGAGGCGCAGATTATTGTAGCGCGTCTGAGGCAGGCAAATGGCTGATACCCAGAATAACCACCAAGAAGTAGAAGTCGGGTTCTCGCGTCAACTCGGTTTGTTCGACGCGAGCATGATCGGGATCGGCGCGATGATCGGCGCGGGGATCTTTGTGCTCACCGGGATTGCCGCCGGTGAGGCGGGGCCGGGAGCGCTGCTCGCGTTCGCGCTCAACGGAGTGGTAACCCTGCTCACCGCGTTGACGTACGCCGAGTTGGCTTCTGCCTTTCCGGAGGCGGGCGGGGGGTACGCCTTCATAAAAAGGGCTTTTCCCGGTCCGGTCGGCTTCGCCTCGGGTTGGATGCTGTGGTTCTCGTACATCGTCGCGTGCGCGCTCTACGCGCTGGGTTTTGGAAGCTATTTTTGGGAATTCATTCACTCCTATTTTCCATTCTTTTCCAATTTCGTGTTCGGAGCGGTGGGACATCATCAGGCGGTCATCCTGGTGACGGTTCTCGTTTGCGCCGGGTTCATCTATTTGAACGCGAAGGGCACCGCCGCAACTGGTAAAGCCGAGAACATCATGACGATGGCCAAGATCATTATCCTGGCGGTATTCATTCTGTTCGGCCTCAAGGCGATTTTCGGCTCGCCGACGGAGTCGTTTCGCGAATTCAAGCCGTTTTTGCCCATGGGGTTTACCGGCGTCGTCCTCGCCATGGGACTCACCTTCATCGCTTTCGAGGGTTACGATTTGATCGCGACGGTTGCCGAAGAGATCAAATCGCCGGAAAAGACCATCCCTCGGGCGACCTTTATTTCTCTGGCGGTGGCGATCACGATCTATCTGTTGATTCTGTTTGTGTGTATCGGCGCGATCCGGCCGGAGGACGGCTCGGCGTCGTGGGAGTTTTTGGGTAAGTACCAGGAGACGGCGATCGTCAAGGCCGCCCAATCGTTCATGCCGGCTTTCGGGATCGTGTTGATTATATTTGGCGGTCTGTTGTCGACGACGTCGGCGTTGAACGCGACGATAATGGCGTCATCGCGTGTGGCGTTTTCGATGGGCCGGGACAAGATGCTGCCGCGGCCTTTCGCCAAAATCCACCCGCTGCGCCGAACGCCGCACGTGGCGATTTACGCGACCGGTGCCATCGTGGTGATCACGGCCGTGGTGTTTCCGATCCAAGTCGTGGGATCCGCGGCGAGCTTGATGTTTCTCCTCACGTTCGCGCTGGTCAACCTGTCGCTCATAGCGCTTCGTCGCAAACATCGGGAGATCAAGGCGGCGTTTCGTGTCCCCGTTTACCCGCACGTCCCGATACTGGCGATCCTGCTCAATTTGTATCTGGCATTCTATCAGTATCAGTTCGATCCGCGCTCGTGGTACATCACCATCGGTTGGATCGTCGCGGGCTTGTTTATTTACTTTCTGTTTTTCGAGAAAGCCACGGCCGAAGACATGCCGCAGGTACTCGACGTCACACAGTCCACCGCCGAATCCGAATACCCGTATCGGATTCTGCTCCCGCTCCACAACCCAGACCACGTCGAGCCGCTGCTCGATCTTGCCGCACCCATTGCAAAGACGCACGGGGGTGAGTTGATCGTCCTGGGAGTCGTCGACTTGCCGCGAAACTTGCCTATCCACGAGGGAATGAGATTTGTTCATCATAAGACGCCGCTACTGAAGGCCGCAGTGTCTTACGGCCAAAAGCTTGGCGTGCCCATTCGCACCGCAATGAGAATCGCGCACCGGGTTTCTGACGGGATCATTGAGGCGGCCGAGCAGCAGAAGATCAATCTTGTGCTGATGGGTTGGAAAGGCTGGACCAGTACGCGGGATAGAATCTTCGGTGAAGTAACCGACCAGGTCGTTCGCCACGCGCCTTGCGATCTAATCACGGTCAAGCTCAAGGGGCCACAGAAGTTCGAAAGCATTCTGATGCCAACGGCGGGCGGACCGCATGCCACGCTCGCGGCCAGCTACGTAGGCAGCCTGCAGAAGGAGTACGGCACCCAGGTAACCGTGTGCAACGTGGTCCCGGTAACGGCTACCGAACGCGAACACGAGATCGCTATCGACTGGATTGACAAAACAATCGAGCGCACGGGTCTAGAAGGTGTGGTCGAGAAGCGCGTAATAGAGTCGGACCACATCGCGGGCGGGTTGGTAAAAGCTGGTGTCGACTATGACATGATTGTGTTGGGCGCTTCGCACGAAGGGATCTTCTCCAGTGTGCTCGCCGGTGAGATTACAGAAAAGGTCGCGCGACACTCGCCAAAGCCCGTGATGATCGTCAAACGGTACGAAGGCGCGGTGAAATCGCTGGTCCGCAAAATGATGGGTTGAGGAACCGTTTGGTTCGCACCTCCACTTTGAGCTGCTTGGGCTGCGCGATTTTGGTTTTGCTACGAGCGTTAAAATTTTTTACTCGCCGATCAACATTTTTCTCTCGACAGATTCTTGCGCGTATTTTTCTTAAGGCGTTTTCGGCATAATTCAAAAGACTGTTAATAATTTTCTTGACAGATTTTGGGGCGCTTTTTCTTAACGCGACTTGCATTTTTTAAACTCGCACGTGAATACCTCTCTCGTCTCTTCACGCGCACTCAAAAAATAACTTAATCATTTTTAAGCAAATCACCTTTGCGACGCTTGTCTATGGCCACTTCTGAGCGCCAAAAAAGGGCATGTTATAATACAAGCAACAGGGAGGTGTGTCCCAGACGCGCACTTTATATTAGCGCGTCTGGGCGCTTCGCAGGACGATGAAGAAGTTGAAGACGCTTAAGAATCTGTCCGACAAAGAATTGGTGACTCGCCTGCACCAACTGGTGGGCAAAGAAAAATCCATCACTTT
>CBDVBX010000123.1:0-10406 GCA_965372335.1 uncultured bacterium
CGACCGACCGCGGGCTTCGCGGTCCTGGGGCAGGTCGCCGTGGGCTTCACTGGCACGGCTCGCTGCGGCCCCCTTTGCTACTAGCAACTCCGCACCGGACACTCGCCTCGGTTGTCGGCTCGCAGATTGGCACCTCAATTATTTCTCGCCGACAAACGGCCTTCCCACGCGATCTTTTTGTAGCGTGGGATCAGAGCAGCTCAACCCAGCGGCGACCTGCCCCTTGACTTTCGGAGGTCACGGGCCGCCCCAAAACTCCAAAGCCCTCGCCGCCGGCCGGCCCTCGCACTTACTGCGCCACGGTCGGACTAGCTAGGCCGCTGTGGGTGGCGCTGTCGGGGGCCCCCCACCGCGCGCAGCGTTAAGCGAGCACGGTGGGGGTGAACAGCGTCAGGACCCGCGGCGGCCCTATAGACCGTGGCGCCAGAGGTGCATGGTCCGCCCCAGAACCACGGAAGCCGCGGTCGGTCGGCCCAGTACCACAGAAGTCCCTCGCTGGTGATCGATGACCGATGCGAGGTATCTCGGGTCTGGTGTTTGCTGCGGATCCGGGCGGGAGTATTCTGGATGCAAAGATTAAGGATTGACAGAGTGTAAACCTGATAGTATCTTACGATCGCCCAGGAGAGGGGGCGATCCTCTCCAAGGTTAACAGGCAGAAAGGCTTACGCCAGATGAACAAACGGGACCTTGAGCGTTTCCGAAAGCTCATCGAGGAGGAAAAACGGAGCGTCCTCGGTAAGCTCGGCATGATCGAGGCCGAGATCGCGGGGCTTCGTTCTGGCAGCTCCGGGAATCAAAGCTATTCCAATCACATGGCGGACATGGGAAGCGACGCGATGGAACAGGAACAGGCCTATCTTCACGCCAGTCAGGGTACCAATTACCTGTTGGCGCTCGAGGACGCCCTAACAAGAATCGAAAAGGGCATCTACGGCACGTGTGAGAGCTGCGTTTCCAAAATCCCTCCGCGGCGACTCGAGGCGTTTCTCGCCGCTCGACTTTGCGTCGATTGCAAATCCGGGCTCGAAAAACTTAAGAGGAGTTGACGTGGGATTCCTCGTCCCTGCGGCGATCGTCATCCTCGTCGACCAGGTCACCAAACAAGTTATCTGGGCAAGATTTAACCTCGGCCACCACCTCGACGTCATCCCCGGCGTTCTGAGAATCACCCTGGTCAAGAATTCCGGCGCCGCTTTCGGTATGTTCGAGGGCGGCCGGGTGATTTTTATTATCGCCAGTGTTATTGCAGTTGCTGTCATTCTATACATTGGTTTTCGTCTCCCCCGGCGCGAACGACTCAAACGAGTGTTACTGGGGCTTATCCTTGGCGGGGCGATCGGCAATCTGATCGATCGCGTGTATGATGGCGCCGTCATCGATTTCATCGAAATGGGCGTGAGGGGATACTGGTGGCCCGTATATAATGTAGCCGACATCGCAGTTTCCGTCGGCGCTGTCCTACTACTGCTCTACGTTCTGTTTGCTCCGCGCGCGGCCGAGCCGCCGGCGACCCCGGAGGTCACCGCTACCACCGCCGATACCCCCGGACGTCCGGCCGACTCGCCACCCCGCAGGTCCTGATCTCTAATGGACACATCGAAAGACATGAGTTTCACCGTGGTCGCGGATGAAGCCGGAGAGAGGCTCGACCGGTTGTGCGCCTCGAAGCACCCCCAACTGTCGCGAAACCAGATTCAGACCATCAACGCAGCGGGAGGCATCACTGTCGACGGACTACGTCGTGCCGACAGCTACACCGTGGCTGGCGGTGAGCGCGTGGAGATCCGCGCCTCGGCTGTAAAAAAGAGTGGATGGGATCCCGAGAGTCGATTGGCCGCAGAATCCATACCGATAACCGTTGTCTTCGAGGACGATCACATCGTGGTGGTGAACAAACCAGCCGGTTTGGTCGTTCACCCGGCGCACGGGAATCCTGGCGGCACACTCGTCAACGCCCTGCTCGGGCGAGGAGTCCGGCTGGCCGAAACCGGGGGACCCCAGCGACCTGGAGTGGTTCACCGGCTGGACAAGGACACCAGCGGCCTGATCGTGGTGGCCAAGTCTGACGACGCATATCAGCAAATGACCCGCCGCTTCAAAGACAAAGAGATCCGCAAGGAATACCACGCGATTGTGCACGGCAACTTGGGCGGACCCGAGATCGAAGTGAACGCCCCGATCGGGAGACACTCGACGCACCGTCAGAGGATGGCAGTAGTTCGCGGCGGGAAGGAAGCCGTCTCGCAACTGTTTGTGGTAGACAGCTATAGTCATTTCGACTATATTCGTGTGGCCACATCCACGGGCAGGACCCACCAGATCCGCGTCCACTTGTCCCATGTATCGCACCCGCTCCTGGGCGACCCGGTGTACGGCGGGCGGCGCAGAACGCGGCAATCGGCGGGCGTGGGGACGAAGGTTACGTCTGAAAAACTGTTGAAGATAATGACCCGACACGCGCTTCACGCGTCGCTGTTGTCGTTTTCGCATCCAGCGTCTGAAAAGTGGTTGACGTTTCGTGCCGCCCTCCCACAGGACATGCGGCTCGCACTGGAAACGCTATACACGGAAGACCGATTCAAGGAGGTTTAGATTGAAAATAACTCAGAGAGAAGTTGACAACGCCGTGGTCCTCGATTTGAGCGGCAAGCTAACCGGTGGCCCGGACGCCGATACGTTTCGTGAGGTGTTCAAGTCGCTCATTGACCAAGGCAAGAAGAACATCATTGTCAATCTCGAAAAGGTTTCTTGGATCAATAGTACGGGACTCGGTATTCTAATCAGCGGTTATACATCAGTGCGCCGGGGAGGCGGAGACTTGGTCATTATGCATGCATCTGACCGGATCGAAAGCATCCTGTACGTCACCAAACTCAATCTGTTGTTTAAAGCCTACGAGTCCGAAGACGCGGCGCTGGCTTCGTTTACCGAAAAGAGCGAAGAGTAGTGTCCTAGAAGGATCCTCGCCGTAAGGGGCACCGATGGCAGAGCGATTCCAAGAGATGGTGGTGAGTATCCCCAGCGACTTCAAATACCTGGGGGCGGTGGATGCCGCCGTCCAGGATCTGGCGCGGGAGTTCGCATTCTCGGAGAATTCCATAAACGACATGAGTACGGCTCTGATCGAAGCCTGCAGTAACGCCATCGAACACGGCAACAAATTCGCGAAAGACAAACGGGTAAAAGTGGTTTTGGGCTTCAACGGCGCTTCGGCCACGGCGCGTGTGTACGACCAGGGCGCAGGATTCGACTACAAATCTTTGCTTTCCAGACCTCAATCTCCGGATCCGATGAGCGAACGGGGGCGCGGACTGATCATCATGCGCGCGTTTACCGATGATTTGAAATTTAAGTTCACCGAGAAGGAAGGTCTCTGCGTCGAACTGAAGAAGTCCAGCGCGGGGTCAGAGTCCGAAGAAGACGAGGCAGATTGAATCTCGCCGGCCGTTCTCGCCGTCGAACGCCGCCGCATAACCGCCTCGGCGGGCGGAACTTTCCTGCTGTCTCTTCGTAGAAGTAAGAAATTGAAATTACTGCTACTTATGGGGTCGGAGCGGCGCTAGATGGCAGTCTCATACACCGTCGTTATTTCCGTTCTCTACCTTGCCTGCGGGATATCCATTTTTCTACTTGGGCTCACGATTCTGCGGATAGGGCAGGGCAGTGGACCCACGCGCGCGGCCGCCCTGATGCTGTTCTTCGCCGGCGTCGGGCCACTCCTCAGCGCAACAGGAATCATACTGGACAGCACGCTCAAAGAGGGCTCGGTTGTCTACCGGAACATGGTGGAGAACTTCGAGTACCTGTGGGAGTTCTACTTTCCTTCGTTGATGCTGTTCGCGCTCAGCTTTCCCCGTGAGAACGCTTTCGTTCGCAAGGTCCCGATCGCGGGATTCCTTCTGTTCTTTCCCTACATTTTTCATTTGGTCGTGATGATGTTTGGCGACCGGATGCTGGATTTTGTCTCGCACCTCTACCGTGCGTTCCCCGTCGATCGTGAATTGTCCGTGGGTTCACGCGATATGGGGGTCGGCGGAGTAGACAACTTGATGACCGCTCTGGTGAGGATCCTGCAGGATGTTCACCGCAATCTGTTTTCGGTGGTCAACATCATCTACTCTTTTGTCGCCGTGTATCTGCTTTCTCGTAACCTCAGCCGCGTGTTGAATCCCCGTTTGGCCCGACAACTCCGTACGGTTCTGGCTGGTCTGGCGGTGAGCATCCTCGCTTACGTCGTGGCCAAGTTTTTCTCCTGGACTTACCCCGGCGCGATGCCCAGAGACGTCAGCCTCGCCCTACTCAACTTCTCGCTGGTCATCAGCGGCGGGACCATCGCCTACGCGGTGGTAAAGCAACAGTTTCTCGGAATTCGACACGTCATCCGCCGGGCGATATTATACAGCGCCGTGGCGGTCCTTTTTGCCACTGCCTACCTGGTCGTCGTCCGGCCGATATCGGAATTCTTTGGGCAGTACAGCGACGTGAGTAAGGACGCCTTCGAAACGGGTTTCCTCATATTGGCGATCATCGCCTTTCAGCCCGCGCTGGTGCGTACGGAGGAAGTGCTCGGAGCACTGCTGCTGAAAGGAACGGTGGATACGGCCAGGCGTTTCAAGAACTTGGGGGCCGAGGTTTCCGCCGTCACAACCACCGAGGATCTTGAAGCGGTTCTCCGAGTCGGTTTTCGCGAAATCCTCGACACGTCGTCGGTCACGCTCCAGTTGTGCGCCGACAACGAGCGTTTCGCTACACTGGGCAGCGTGTTGGAGACCGTCGGCGAGCCGATTCGGCGGGCGGATTTTGCCAACTTCGAGCACGCTGACGAGGATGCCGTGACGCGCAGAGGAGCGCGCCGTCGCATCGTCCCGCGGCGTAGGGGACACAAATCGATACTCGACGCGATCCTGGAAGAGATACCGCTGGTCGGCGGCTACGAAGTGATCGTCCCCGTCATCGAAGAGTCGCAATGCGTGGGCTACGTGGGACTGGGCGAGAAGATCTTTGGTGTGCCGTACAGTACCGAGGAAATGGCGCACTTGTCGGTGCTGGCCACGCAGATAGCGTCGGCCCTCCAACGTATACGGCTTTTGAAAGAGAGTCTCGATCGCAAGTTGCTCGAAGAGGAGCTCAACATCGCCCGCAAGATTCAGATGCAGTTGCTGCCGAGCACTCCGCCCCAGCTGGAGGGATTCGAGTTGTCCGCCGTCACCGTACCCAGCCGCGTGGTTGGGGGCGACTACTATGATTTCGTGGTGGTCGACGAGAGGTGGCTGGTACTGGTGGTGGCCGACGTATCGGGCAAGGGAATCCCGGCGTCGATTCTCACCGCCACGCTACAGGCGGCGGTTCGATCGAATGTGGACGCCCAGACGGACCCCGGACTAATGATGTCGCGACTAAACAAGTTGCTGTTCGAGAACACGTCGGCCTCGGAGTTTGCCACGTTGTTCTACGGAGTCGTCGATCTGCGGAACGGCGAATTGCGCTACGCCAACGCTGGACACGATTTTCCGATGGTGGTCAACGGAGGCGGAGCGGAACCACTGTGCGAAAGCGGCATCGTGTTGGGATGCCTGGAGGATTACGTCTACCGGGTGAATTCGTGCAAAATACCGAACAATGGTTCGCTGGTCATTTATACAGACGGGGTAACGGACTCGGAGTCGAGCACGGGCGAGTATTTCGGCACGGATCGCCTGCGAGACGTGTTGATACGGCACGGGAACGGCGGCGCGGGAGACATTTGCGGCGGGGTGATCGACGAGGTCAGGGCGTTCGGGAGCGGCGACAACCAGGACGACCTCACGCTCGTCGTCCTGAAGCGCTCCGCCGTGCATTGATCCACGAAGCTTTGAGGCCACCCGCAGCGGTCCTTAAGACCGTGGCGAAGCCTCGTCGATTAAAAATAAGGAGATTGTGAGGTCGACTGTGGAGAGAATCCTCGGGATAGACTACGGCGAGCGGCGGGTGGGGCTGGCGGTGAGCGACCCTTTGGGTATCACCGCCCAAGGGCTAGAGACATTCGACCGGCGGTCGGGTGATTTACTCGAACACCTGTCCGGGCTAGTATCCTACTATGACGTCGGGCGGATGGTGGTCGGCCACCCCCTGTCCATGTCCGGCCGACCCAGCCAGACCAGCCGCCGGGCCGAGCAGTTGGCCGACCAGTTACGGGAGCGCTTCGACCTCGAAGTCATCCTGTGGGACGAACGTTTGACCAGTGCCGAAGCCAGGCGTATCGTCGCCGGAAGTAGGGCGGGCAAGGAAGCCGTCGACCGAGTGGCGGCCGGCTTGATTCTGCAGGGGTATCTCGACTCGCGCGGCGGCGGTGGGGAAACTCCGTAGCCCAAGAAGAGTACAAGCTTGTGATGAAACGAATCCTCATACTGGCGGCCGCGGCCGTGGTTCTCGGTGTCGCCGCCTTTACACTGGCGCTGTACTTCGGCATAACACGGGCACCCAGGGGCGAGACGCCGCGGACCGTCCGGATCACAGTGCCTTCCGGTCAGGCATTCGCCGTGCTCGTCGACCGTCTCAGCGACGAGGGACTGCTGGCCTCTCCGTGGGCCGTAAAGACCTACGCCTCGATGCGGGGGTACGACCGGCGCGTCAAGTGGGGAACCTACCAGTTCCACACCGGTGAGCCCCCCCTTGACATTATCGGCAGGCTGGTGAGTGGCGACGTGTTTATGGTGGATGTGACCATACCCGAGGGGTACACCGTCTGGGCCATTGCGGGTGCGTACCAAGCCGCATCCATCGATTCCGTGGAAACGCTCGAAGCACTCCGTGATCCAGACGTTTTGCGCCGCAGACGTATCGAGGCGCCCTCGCTAGAGGGGTACCTGTTTCCCGACACCTACCGCGTCCGCTGGGGGGGATCACCCGAGTCCGTGGCGGCGATGATGCTGGAGCGACTCGACGAGGTATTCGACGCGTCGATGCTACAGAGGGCGGCGGAAATGGGGACGACCCCGCACGAGGTGCTCACGCTGGCGTCGATCGTCGAGGCCGAAACCAAAGTGCCGGAAGAACGGGCGCTGGTGTCGGCCGTGTACCACAACCGGCTCCGGCGTAACATGCGTCTAGAGGCCGATCCCACCGTGGCCTATGCCATGGGCGGCTACAAAGGCAGACTCCTCTACGAGGATCTCGAAGTCGATTCGCCGTATAACACTTACCGGCGCTACGGGCTGCCGCCGGGTCCCATTTGCAGCTCGGGAAGAGCGTCGATATTAGCCGCGCTCTATCCCGATTCTTCCTCGGAGGCGTTGTATTTCGTTGCGCGGGGCGACGGCAGCCATATATTTTCACGGACGTTGCGCGACCATCGCGCGGCTGTCGATCGCGTCCGCAGGAGCGGGCGCTCCAAATAGTAGATTGTTCAGTTTACGGTATCGAGTGGCGATGAACGACGACAACAGTATTCCAGCCAACCGGCTTACCGAAAAGCTCGCGCCGCGTTATCGCGAGCTCCAAGCGGTCATACGGCGTCACGGCCCGATGGCGGTGGCGTATTCCGGCGGTGTGGATTCGGCGTTTCTCGCCGTGGCCGCGCGGCAGGCGCTGGGCGACGATATGGTGTGTGTCATTGCCGTTTCGCCGTCTTTGGCAAAATCAGAGTACGACGGCGCGATCGCATTTCTCGAGCAGCACGACATTCCGTTCGAGCGCGTTCATACGCGTGAGATGGACGACGAACGGTACCGCGCCAACAGCCCCGAGCGGTGTTACTATTGCAAAGACGAACTGTTTTCGGTGATCGAAGCTGCCCGTTCGCTCGGTCGTTTTGAGAAAGTGGCATACGGAGCGAACGTAGACGATACCGGAGATCATCGTCCTGGCCAAAGAGCGGCCGCCGAAAGAGACGTCGTGGCTCCGTTGGTGGAAGCTGAGTACGACAAGCAAATGATCCGCGAGACGGCCCGGGCGATGGGGCTCGAGGTGTGGGACAAGCCGGCGGCCCCCTGTCTCGCCTCGCGCATACCGTACTTTTCTCCGGTCACGCGCAAGAAACTCCGGCAGGTCGAAGCGGCGGAGGCGGTTTTGAAGGAATCCGGGTTCCGCGAATGCCGTGTGCGCCACCACGGACGAGTGGCACGGATCGAGGTGCCTGTGGAAGAACACGCGCGGCTCCGCGATCCGTCGGTGTGGCCGGCAATTGAAACCGGTGTGCGGCGCGCGGGATTCGAAAGTGTGGAGGTCGAATCGGACGGGTTTCGCAGCGGTCGGCTAAATGACGCGCTCGATCGAGAGACGGGGAGTTGACGCGAGAGAGTGTTTTGTGGTGAACTGTCATCATTCCAAAACCAGGGAACAACTATGAACAAAACGACGACGCACAAATTCAAGTGGAAGATCTTCGCCGCCGGTATGATATCCATCATCGCGGGTTACTTCCTCTTGGCGGCCGCCGACATCACCATATCCCCGATTCTGTTGGTGTTGGGATACTGTATTCTCATACCTCTTTCCTTCCTGTGAACACCGCCGGCCGTCATGGCCGGCGGGTGCTATAATGATACCGGGGTGGGCGGATAGCTCAGTTGGGAGAGCACCTGCCTTACACGCAGGGGGTCACAGGTTCAAGCCCTGTTTCGCCCACCATCCAATGCCGACAGCGCCGCCAAAGCCGTACCAGTGGTGCTACGACTTTAACTGCGACGGTCTCGTCGACATCATTGACTTCGCGATCTTCGCGCAACATTACCTTCACAGTTGTTAGCGGACCGCCGGTGGGAAAACCTCCGTTACGCGGCCGTAGTGGATTGCGGGATAACAAGTTGCATGTTATCGCAATAATTGAACATTAAGAAAATCCAAACCGCGCCCGCCGATCGTTCTGGCGATTACTCGTTAAAACAATGCGTGTTGACATACTCTACCGTGTTGTGGTACAATCTGTAACCGGTCGAGTAAGGTGTCGTTTTTACCAACTGGTGGTAGGAGGTTCATACCTTTAAAGCCTGAGTGTGTTTTTGAGGCAGGGTGTGAACGAATCCTATTGGGTCATAACATCCAAATCCTTTTGGAGGTGTAGGAATGTTCAAAGGAAAATTTGTCGTTCTCGCAGTCATTGCCGCGGCGTTGCTTAGCTGGCAGATGATGCCGGCGAACGTCGATACCGCGAATAGCGGCATCGTTGATCCGTGCAGTTCTACTGCCGACGCCATTGGCTGCTGTCTGTATGTTTGTCCTCAAGGGGACGGACCTACGATGGCTGCGTGTGGGTCGATAATCTCAATCCAGGCGAAAGACCAAACGGGTGCGCCGATCGTAGGTATCCCTGCGGCTGACTTCTGGGTAGAGGGTTGCACGGGCGGTATGGTGCTCTGTGGAGGTAGTGGTGCGAGCAACGCCGACTCGGCGTCGAACGCCAATGGCCGTACGACCATGAGCGGCTCTATTGCCGCTGGTGGCTGCGACATTGGCCTCAATGTCGTGATTCAGGGCGTTATCGTCAAGGATCAGTTGACGAACTGTACCACGAACAAGTGTCTCGTGTACCAAATCACGAGCCCGGACATCAACGGTGACTTGATCGTCGATATTATCGACTTGTCGCTGTTCGCCGTTGGTTACACGTCGCCGCCGAAGCCGTTGGTTCCGTGTTACGACTTCAACTGCGATAGTTCCGTAGACATCATTGACTTCTCAATCTTCGCGCAGCATTACTTGCACAGTTGTGGTTAACATCGAGCGGAGTTTATGCGGCCTGAGTAACTCCTAAATAAGCATTGCGACCAAGGAACTGCACGAAGCAAGGAGTTGTGGCTATGAAGAAAGTTCTAGTAGTGGTTTTTGCGGTCGCTCTCGGCCTCAGTGCCGTGGCGAGCGCGCAAGTACCAAACGTTGCGGTCTACTTTGACAAAGACCTGCAATTCCAGCAGGGGAACTGTCCGGCGGAGGCGCCCGGCACCGTTTCGCAGACTCTGTACGTTGTGGCAAACAACTTCGGTATCTGGATGAACGGTATCGAGTACCAGATCACCTATCCCCCGCAGATTACGTGGTTGGGTGATTTTCCCGTACCGGGGGCATTATCGATCGGCAGTTCGCCGTTGGGTATCGGGATCACGTTTCCGACGCCGCTGGAAGCGTTCACACAAGCGGTCGTCCAGACGGTGAATGTCCTGTGGATGTGCGATCACTGCGAACCTCTGATCGAATATCCGATCGTTGTGGGTCCATTTCCGTCTTCCGGACTGGTTCGCGCTGTGAGATGGCCTGACCTCCACACCGTCATCGGTGTGGGTATGACGTCGCTCATCTGTGCGACGACGCCCATTCAGGAGACGACTTGGGGTCAGATCAAGGCGCTGTACGAGTAAGAAGCGTTCTACGAAATCGGCTGGATGAACCAAACTGGTTCATCCGACAGACGGCGCGGTTCATCCAGCCCT
>CBDVBX010000124.1:0-10379 GCA_965372335.1 uncultured bacterium
TCCGGCCACCGGCCTTTATAGTCGCTTTTCGTTACCGTCGCCGCTTACCGCCTCCGCCGCTGCGAGACCGGCTCGATTGGCGTTGCGCCGATTTCTGCTGGCTTCGTTGGCGACTACTTTGGTCGCGGTCGAGGTTTTTCGTCGACCCCTTCGACGAAGACCAGCCGCTTTTATCTTTCTTTTGCCAGTCGTTTCCCTGTTTACGATAGGCGTTTCCGTTTTTGTCAGAGTAGACGTTGTTTTTCTTGTTAGTCGCTTTTGGCGTCTTCTTTTGCGTCGTCGCCCCCTGCCTGGCCGTCTGCGTTCTTGGAGTTTTTGCTGCGCCGGTGTGTCGGACGCCCGTGTTTCGGGACTTGTACATGTTGGCGTGCGACGATCGCTGACCCGCGCGGTACCCGGCGCGATACCCGGCGCGGGCTCCGTGATGATAGCCGTGGCGGTAGCCTCGGTGGTAACCGTGCCGGTAGCCGTGGCGGTAGCCGCCGGGCCCCCACCAGCCGCCGTACCACGGTCGACCGATTCCAATATGGAGCCATCCGACGCTCATGCCGAACGAGAATCCCCAACCGGTGTAGGGATTCCAGTGCGCCCGAAACCCCCAGGTGACGGGACGGGGATAGTAGTAATGATGATACCACGGCCGGTACCAGTATCCGGTACCGTACACTACGGTGCCGTAGTAGACGTACGAGCTCGTGTACCCCGGGGTATAGCCGATGTAGACGACTTCCGGCGTAGAATCGTAGATGTACACGTACTTGACGTTGTATACGGGACACTCAGGCGGGATCCCCTGAACCGCTTCCGGCACCTCGGTGGCGACCTGCCAGGGGCCCTCAGGCCCCCTGGACACGAACCACACCGCTTGATCGCAACAGTAGTAAGTGCCGTCGATCAATAATACCGACTTGTCGGTGTTGAGCGCGTAGGCGACGTTGTCGGTACATTTTTCGAACTGGGGATCGCCGTCGTATTTGACCTCGACCGTCGCCGTCTTGCGGTCGACCTCCGCCGTTTGCGGGATCTGGTTTTCGAGCACCGCTTCTTTGGCTTCCTCGGTCCCGGCGACACTGGCGCGCAGTTGCCCCATGTCCGATTCGGCGGGTATGTTGGCGAACTCCGCGGGCACTTCGTCCGGCGGCACAAACGTCCACTTACCTTCTTTGGGCGACTTGGATTGGTACCACCGGCCCGACAGCAGGATGTAGTATTGCTGGCTCGCCAGGTCCATCACGATGTCGGTCTCCGTGTTCTCTACATAGAGGAGCTCGGTACCTTCGATGGGGGCGAACTTCAACTCGCCGTCCGACACGATTAGCTCCGCGGGACCGGTGCGAACGATGATCTTCGGAATGCCGGCGTCTGCCTCGGCCGGCGTTGCAGCCGTCTCAGCCGAGTCTGCACCTTCGGCTTGTTCCGCCGCTTGCTTTTTCTCTTCTTCTTCAATCGCCTTTGCGACCTCGCGGATTTCCTTTGGCAATTCCTTCGTCGTTTGCCATTCGCCGGTGAGGTCTGTCGCGATATACCAGTAGTCGCCGCCTTTCAGATAGAACTTTTTCGACTTCGGATCCTGCGCGATGAAGTACGGGGTGTTCACAACGTATTTGAGGTCGTATCCCTCCATATCGGCGAGCGTCGGGTCGCCGTCGATGAGAACCAACACGGCAGGGTGAGTCACATAGATGATTTCCGGGGGGGCAGTATTCATCCCGCCCGCGTCCTGCTTGCGGGCTTCGACGGCTTCCATGCTGGCTATCAGGTGATCGATAGAAATCACCATTTCCCATTGCGGCACTTCTCGCTCCAAGAAGCGGGAGAACTCCTCGACGTGTTGGTCTTCCGCCGTGGGGAAGCTGGCCGCCGTCACCTTGAGATCATCACACAACGCCATGTGGGTATCGAGATCGGTGGACAACCGCGCCTCGAACCATATTGCGCCGAATACCGCATCGGTCTGACCTTTGGGAGTGATCGATACGGCGGCTCGTGCTTCGAGGATGTTGTTTTGGTAGGACTCGTATTGGGGTTGGTAAATAATGACCTGGCCATACTCGGTATCCAATTGTATAGGCCATCTGTTCTCGTCCGGGGCTTCCTGGGCGCTAGCGGCGGCAACACCGACGGCCGCAACGACGGCGTATGCTACAAGCACTTTCAGCGTCACACCCCACGAACTCCTTATCGGGTTCATCGTCGGCCTCCTGGTGGGCGTTTTGGGTCGTTATCGTCAGAATCATAGGTATGGGTTCCGGCCGAGTCAATGGAGAATCGGTCCTTGCGATCCAGCGTTAGAACGAGCTCGCAGTTCTCCGCTTGCGGACGTCGCGTGCGATCGGTAACGCGAGAACGGCCGTAACGACGGCCGAGACAGTGAGGAGCGTGCGGTCATCGACCCGAGCCCAGTCGAAGGCGGAAGTGATGGCCTGTGTGGACTTGAAGGCCCCCAGGACGATCGTCACTGCGACCACCAGTCCCATTAGGATATTTGCTAGTGCGCCATTGATCGCCCTGTCTCCCATCAAGCGTCGATCGTTTACGACAATAAACAGAAAAACCGCGACAAACGGCAGCAGTACGCCGTTCAATGCCTGGGCGGCGATGATCGCAGGGATCGGTCGAATATCGATGAGTCCAAAGAACACACCGACTGTCAGCACTCCAAGCCACACCGCCCGAAAACGCGGCGAACGCTCCGACCAGCGGTCCCCGTCATCTGTGTCGAACAGTCCCTTGGCCGTGATCGCCGCAGCGAGCGGAGCGGTAATCGCTGACGAAATGCCCGCCGCGAACAGACCGAAAGCGAAAAATACGCCGGCCCAACCGCCGAGTTGAGACGCCAGCGCATCTGCCAGGGCCGCAAAGCCGAATTCGCCCGCCACGACAGTACCCACGACGAGTACGCCCATGGAGATCACACCGCCAAACACAATGGCGATGGTCAGGCCGAAGCGCACCTCGCCCAGTTTTTGGCCGGCGGCGACGGCGGAGCCCAGAAATAGGTTGTACGGTACCACTGTGGTGCCGATAAGGCCCAACACCAAAAGACTCGAGCCGGCGGGAAGAGAGGGCACAAACATCCCTCGGATCAGACTGCCGAGCGACGGTCCGACGAGTGCCGCCGTGACCAAGAACGTCGCGCCCATTAGCGCGACGACGACACCCAGTACGCGGGCGATCGTTCGAGTGGTCCCAAAATAGAGCAGTGCGCCGGATATCAAACCGATGACGATGGTGAACAACCGCGGGGGAATCGACGTTTGCAGTCCAGCGCCGGCAACGCTGCCCAAGATGTTTCCCGCTTCGTAGGCCGCGCACCCCAGTAAGATGGCGCCGAGAACCAGAAAAACCACCAAAACGCCGGCTGCGCGGTCGGCGAATTGCTGACGGATCGCCGTTGCCAAAGGTTTCCCGGACGCCACCGTCACGCGCGCGCTTGCCTCCTGGAGCACCACGCACGCCACGGTCGAGAACAACAGCGCCCACAGTAACGCGAACCCATAGCGCGAACCCGCGGACGCCGCGGTCGTCAACGTGCCGGGACCAATGAAAGCTGCCGAGATGACCGACCAAAACAGTATCTGCATTAGACGCCGCATCGACGCCATTCTATCCGAAAGACGAAGCGCCGGCAACGAATTGCCGGCGCCAAAAACCAATGACCAATCAGAGGCTCAAAGGGGGTGACGAACGCTCAGTTGGACTGAGCGCGAATAACTCGAACACGAAGCTCGAATTCGTTGGCGATCCCGCTCTCCCCCAGTTTGTCGTAACACGAAGATATATTCTCCAACGAATTGACCAAACGGGGATCGTGCCACCCGTATGCGTTTTCACGGATGATGAGCGAGCGGCGAAACAACGGCAGCGCCTGGTAATACTTGCCTTGGTAATAAAGGCATCCCCCCAGGTTGTTCAGTGCTGTGGCAACACTGGGGTGATTTTTCCCGTGATAGTTTTCGAGAATTGTGAGTGCCTGCTGGTAATACGGTTCGGCCTTGGGAAGCATACCCTGTGCGTGATACAGAATCGCCAGGTTGTTCCAAGCCGCCGCTACATCCGGATGCCCGTTCCCCAACAGTCGGATGCGTATGCCCAAGACCCGTTTGAACAACGGCTCCGTCTCGACGTATCGTCCCTGGGTGTAGTAAATCCCCGCCAACTTGTCGAGCGTCGCAGCAAGACCGAGGTCCTCCACCACTCCAGAGCGATCTCGCAGTTCGAGCGAGCGGACGTACAACGGTTCGGCCTCTACCTGCCGACCCTGCGCGTCGTAACACGACGCCAGCTCGAATAAAGCCGCGGCCTGAATCAGTCCCTTCTCACCGTCGGCTTTTCCGGCAATTTCCAGCGCCTGTGACAGAATGGACTCTGCCTCTTCGTACATACCGACCTTACGGTAAAGCCCGCCGAGGTCGGCGAAACTCTCCGCTACCAACAAGTGGTTTTCACCCAGTGCGGAATGACGAATGGTGAGCGTCCGTATGTAAAGGGCCTCGGCTTGTGCGTATTTTCCCTGGGCTCCGTAGAGCCGCGCCAGATCGTTTAACGTCGCCGCCACGTCGGGGTGATCGGACCCCAGTGACTGCTCCCGAACCGTGGCCACGCTGGTGAGCAGCGGTTCCGCCTTGTCATACATCCCGAGGCGAAGACAGAGTCCCGCGAGGTATTCGGTCGACTCCAAGACGTCGGGGTGGGTCGCGCCCCGTTCGTTTGTGAGGATCTCCCGGGCACGTTCGGCCAGCGGCACCGCGTGGCGGACCTTGCCTTTTGCCACATCGCTGTCGGCAAGGTGCCTCAATGCCGCGGCAACCTTCATGTGATTGCGGCCATATGTGGCTTCGGCGGCGGCCAGCTCCCGCTCGGCCTGTTCGACGGCGACGTCTAGTTGCCACTCGTGCAAACGCGACATCGTGTCTTCGATCACAAGGCCGGTCAGCATCGTTGTGGCGGACGCGGGGATCACGATCGCTGCGACCGAACAGACAGCGCAAATAACTGAAATTATTGACCTTATGTGATTATTGTTCATGGGGGCCTCCTCGATTGCTCCGCCGAGGAGTTAGCAAGGATCGGACCGGCGAACGGCTACGCCGGCGACGGGCGTGATGGTGGGTTTCTACTGGGAGCGATTGTGTTTGGCGGTGTCGTTTTCGTGGCCGTCCGGCGTTTGTTCGTGCGTACCGGACCCGTATCCGCCACCACCTGGTGTCTCCAACACCAACCGATCACCCGGTCGCACGTGGCGTCCATCGACAGAACCCAAGTTCTCGACGTCGCCGCCGGCGCGCACGATGTACTGGTCGCCCGGCCGCCCGGGTTCGCCGCCGGCGAGACCGTAGGGTCCCTCGCTCCGGTGCTGGCACAGCACAGACACGTCCATTTCGTCCAGAAACGAAATTTCGCGCACCACACCCAGTCCTCCAGCGTGACGGCCGCGGCCACCGGAACCTCTGCGTATCGAAAAGCGGTCGACTCTCACCGGGTAACGGTGCTCCAAGATTTCGAGGTCGGTGATACGCGTGTTCGTCATGTGGGTGTGGACCGCGCTCGCCCCGTCGAAACCGGGGCCGGCCCCGGCCCCGCCGCAAACGGTCTCGTAGTAGCTGTAACGGTCGGTGCCGAACAGCACGTTGTTCATGGTGCCCTGGCTGCACGCCACTAGACCGAGGGCCTTGAGCATCGTATCGACCAAACGCTGGCTGGTCTCGACGTTGCCCCCCACGACGGCCGGGGAAATGGCGGGATCGTCGGGGAAAGGCGGATTCAAAATGCCGTCGGGAATGCGTAGAGAAACGGCGTGCATCAAGCCTTCATTCAAAGGAAGCGGTTCGTCGACCAACAGACGCAGCACGTAGATCACGGCGCTGTTGACCACCGCTGGCGTGGCGTTGAGGTTGCCCGGATGGACACCGGCGGAGCCGGAGAAATCGATCGACGCACGACCGCCGGTGATGTGGATGGCCACTTGCAACGGCGTTCCGTCGTCGAGATATTCCTCCGCTCGGTAGACGCCGTCGGGCATGGCTTGGAGCGCTTCACCCAGTTTGAGCTTCGCTCGCGCTTGCAGCGCGTCCATAAAATGCCAAACGGTCTCGGCGCCGTGTTCCTCCGCCAGCGCGAGGAGAGCCGCGACGCCAGCTCGATTAGCGGCAACGGCGGCGCGCAAGTCGGCCAGGTTTTCTTCGAGTGCACGCGTCGGATTCGGCGCGCCGGTAAGAATTCGGCGGACGTCGTCCCAGCGCGCCTCGTTCTTGTGAAACAGAAGAGTCGGTGGAATTACCACGCCCTCTTCGGCCAGTGTGGTGGCGGTGGGCGGCATCGAGCCGGGACGGGTCCCGCCGATCTCCGCGTGGTGGGCACGGTTGGCGACGTATCCCAACAGCCGATCGTCGGGGAGGAACACGGGTGTTACGACGGTGATGTCGGGCAGGTGCGACCCGCCAAACCGGGGATGGTTGGTGACAACGACGTCGCCCGGCCCCATGGCAATCGTTTCGCGGAGCGACCGCACGCACATGCCCAATGCTCCGAGGTGGACTGGAATATGCGGGGCGTTGACGATCAGTTCACCGTTTCTGTCCAGGAGTGCGCATGAAAAATCGAGTCGTTCCTTGACGTTGGTGGAAATGGCGGTCCGCCGGAGCATCTCACCCATCTCGCGCGCAATGGTACCGAAGCGGTTGGTGAACAACTCGAGACGGACCAACTCTGGCCGCGCCGTTTGCCCCGATTCCGCCGGCTCCGCCGGTTTGTCGGAGCGCCTGAGCAAAAGTGCGCCTGCGTCGTCCACCTCGGCCGTCCAGCCGGCGTCGACAACGGTGACGCTGTACCGTTCAAATACCAGCGCCGGTCCGTCAAGGTCTTCGCCACGGGCTAGTCCCGACCGTTCGTATGCCGGTACCTCCCGCCAGCTGCCGGCAAACCACGCGCGTCGCGCTCGCGGTGTGGCGGCGACGATTGTGTCGTCCGGCGGCGGCGGTCGGCGATCGATGTCGGCGCCGTGTGTTTGCGATGAGGCAACCACGCGAATCGATTCGATCTCGATCGCGCGGTCCTTCTGCCAGTGTCCAAATATGGATCGGTACTTCGATTCAAAGGCCTCCTCCAGTGGCGACCCCTGGTCGTACTCCACCTGAAGAACCGAGTCTTGGCCGACGAATCGCAGGTTGACGATTCGGCGCCGGATTTCGATCGTGCTCTCCTCGACACCCTCGGCAACCAACATCGCGCTCGCCTGGCCAGCCAACTCCTCGATCCAAAGCGCCACATCCGCGCGCGCGGCGTCCAATCGTGTGAGCACCTGCCGTTCGGCAAACCGTTCGATCGCGGCGTTTCCGATCCCCAGCGCTGAGAGAAGGCTGGCGTCCTGGGGAATCACGATCGTTTCGATCCCCAGTAACGCCGCCACCGCGCACGCGTGCTGGGCACCGGCGCCGCCGAAGGCGACCAGCGCGTGATCCGCCGGGTCGTACCCCTTGCGGATCGAGATCCGCCGGATGGCGTCCGCCATCCGCTCGTTGGCGATGTCGCAGAATCCCTCCAGGAGTTTTTCTCGCTCCTGTCGCTCTTGCGTGCGTTCTTCGACGGCAGTCACGAGTGATGCGCACGCTCGGTCGGCGGCGTCCGCGTCGATGGGTATGTCGAATCGCGTCTCGTCCAAGCGCCCCAACAGCAAATTGACGTCGGTCAGTGTGAGTGGGCCACCGGCGCCATAACAAGCAGGACCGGGAGCGGCCCCCGCGCTGTGCGGGCCAACGAACAGTTCGGAACCGTCGAAGCCACAGACCGATCCGCCGCCAGCGGCAACGCTCTCGATGGCCAGCGCGGGGGCGACCAGATGGGCGTCGCCGACCTGGTGTTCGAACACGTAGTCGTAATCGCCGTGATAGCGGGCCACGTCGGTGCTGGTGCCGCCCATGTCGAACGTGATAATTTTTTCAAACCCCGAGAGGCGCGCGGCCCCCACCGCTCCCACCACGCCACCAGCAGGGCCGCTCAGTAAGCTGTCCTTGGCGTGATACGAACTTGGCCGAACGATGCCGCCGGTGCTGGTCATTACGTGGAGGTGGCCGACCTCGTCGCGATTGGCAGCGCGGTCGCCGCGCTCGTGATCAGGGAGCAGCGGTACTTGAATATCCGTAATGTAGTCGATTATCAGCGGCGACAGGTACGCGTTGACCACGGTGGTTTGTGCCCTGGGAACGATTTTGATAAACGGCGCCAACGCGATCGAACACGATATGTGCCTAAAGCCATTTGCGAGCAAGAGCTTTGCCACCACCAACTCGTGTGCGGGATTGACATAGCTGTGCGCCAGCACAACGGCCGCGCTCCGAATGCCCGTTTCGTACAAGCGCGAGACTTCGCCGGCGATCTCCTCGATTCGGATGGGCTCCAACACGGATCCGTCGGCGCTGACCCGTTCCGGTACCTCCACGACGGCCTCGTACAGCGGTCGGGGTTTGCGAATATCGAGAGCAAAAAGATCTGGGCGCTGTTGGTCTCCGATCAAGAGGAGGTCGCCGAATCCCTTGGTGATAAACAGCGCCGTGCGAGCGCCGCGTCGTTCGAGGAGCGCGTTGGTTCCACGGGTGGTGGCCAGGCGCATCGACATCGGCGGCAGATAGAAACCCGAAAGTGTACCCGTGGCCAGCCGGGCCGCCAAAACCGGTGCTTCTTCCGGAGAGTGGACCTCGAAGGCGGCGCCCACTGCATCGCCGGACAAGATCCCGACGTCCAGTGTGACGGTTGAATCCTTCGGGCCGTATGCCTCGACGACGGCGTGCGGGTGGTCGCCGCCCAACAGGCGAAACTCGAATCCTGCGATGAAGTTTTCCGGCGCGTTCTGCCAAGCGGCTGAGATACGAAAACGTTTTGGCCCGATAACGGTTTCGATCGAACCACGAAGCGCGCTGCTGGAGAGGACCTTTTCGCGGCGAATTGTCCCATCGTCGTCTACCGCCACGCAGTCGGTAAATGTCCCACCGGTGTCGATCCACACATTTCGCGTCGAGCGTCCCATGATCGGCGTATTTTATCACAGACGGGGACAACACGGATATAATTGGAGTATCCAGTCTAGAAGTCGTGTGCTACCATGCCCCCCGACGATCGAAGAGATAGGCGGCCGCCACTAGACGGCCGTTGCATGACCGTTCCTAGTCCCACAACGGCAGTTGGGACGGCGAGACGACCGGACCCCCACACCCGCGCCCGACATCCGCCCCGTCCTCCCGCGCTGACCAGAAGGGAGGATTTGTGAAGATTCCACTGTATTTAACGGTGTTCATTGCTCTCCTCGCGGTGGCACCCCCATCCGCATTCGCTCAGAACGCGGTTCCGCATGACGTAGTAGCCGCCGGCGGTGGCACCTCCAGCGGTGGGGGTCTCCAGCTGGACGACACCATCGGTCAATCCGTGATCGGGGTGATATCGACCTCTGGGACCACGCACAAGATCGGTTACCGGTACGTGGTCGACGCTCTTCATATCGGGCCGACCTCCGCGGTGTTGATTGCGGCATTCACCGCGAGGCACAGTGGCCACGCCGTCGAACTCGCCTGGGAGGTCGCGAGCGCGGACGGGCTTACCGGCTTCAACGTGTACCGGACCGCCCAAGAAGACGGCAGTTTCGCACGTGTCAACCCCGAGTTGATTCCGCCGGATGCTCAGAACGGTTTCCGCGACGAGGACGTGCGTCCCGCGACGACGTATTGGTACCGGCTGGGGGCCATCGACGCCGACGGCGAGTTCTTCTCGTCGACGATCAGCGTCGAGACACCGCCCGCCCGAACGACGCTTTACCAGAACTACCCGAACCCGTTCAACCCGACGACGACGATTTCGTTTTATCTCGCCGACAGGGAACGAGTGGTGTTGACGATTTACGACGCGCGCGGCAAACGGGTGCGGCAGCTCATCGACGACGTGTATGGCTTTGGAGAGGTCGACGTGTCGTGGGACGGCACCAATGACCGCGGTGAGTCGGTGGGAAGCGGCGTGTATTTCTGCCGGCTTCGAGCGGGCAAAGACGTATTCACCAAAAAGCTCACCCTGTTGAAGTAACACTCGAGACTACTAGATCGAAAAACACCAGGAGGAAGGACGATGAGAACAGTATTGATAATGCTTTTGGTGGCGTGCTTCACGGTGGCGGGAGCGGCTTGGGGTCAGGTGCCAAATCTCTTCAGCTATCAGGGCGTGCTCACAGACGGCGGTGGGGGGGCGGTGCCCAACGGCAATTATGACATCACGTTTAGTTTGTACGACGTGGAGACGGGTGGGTCAGCGCTGTGGACCGAAACGCAGTCGGTATCCGTGGTGGGGGGGATCTTCAGCGTCAACCTGGGAACTCAGACCTCGCTCAACCTTCCCTTCGA
>CBDVBX010000125.1:0-10243 GCA_965372335.1 uncultured bacterium
GAAGTGAAAGAAGTGCACGAAACGAATGCCGCGGGAGGGGGGGTACCCCCCCCTTGCCAGCTGACCTGACACCGCTCGAGATCCACCTTTCCGAAAACCCCCTCCGGGTTGTAACATCCGACAGAGCTACCATTTGAATCATGCCGAACATCGTACTGGAAGACGTGAGCAAGTCGTACGGCGCCGACAAGGCGCTCGACGGCGTGTCGTTGTCGTTCGAAGACGACGTCACCACTGCTGTGGTGGGCCGCAGCGGCAGCGGCAAGTCCACACTGCTCCAGTCGATCAACGGGCTGGTCCGGCCCGACGGCGGCAAGGTCGCTGTGTTCGGCGAAAGAATTGACTACGACCGGCTGCCGCCGCTTCGCCGGCGAATGGGGTACGCCGTCCAGGGCACCGGCCTGTTTCCTCACATGACGGTGTTCGACAACATCACTTTGCTCGCGCGCCTCGAAGGCTGGGAGCACGCGCGTACCCGCGACCGCTGCGAAGAACTGATGCGGTTGGTCGAGCTGCCGATCGAGTTCGCCGACCGCTACCCGCACGAACTCTCTGGCGGGGAACAGCAGCGCGTCGGGCTGTGCCGCGCCATGGTGTTGGACCCGCCGGTCTTCCTGCTCGACGAGCCGTTCGGGGCACTCGATCCGATCACACGAAGCGAAATCCACCGGGAATTCGCACGGCTACAAAAAGCCGCCGCGCGGACGATCGTCCTGGTCACGCACGACGTGCGCGAAGCGGTCAAGCTGGCCAAGCACATGGTGATTCTCGACGGAGGGCGGGTCCTGCAGCAGGGACCGACACGCGAGGTAGTTGAACAACCGGCAAACGACACCGTCCGCGATCTTCTGGCCTCGCAATTGGACGATTTGGGGGGTGGGGCGTGAACCAGCGAAGGCACCAGGTAATGGGGTTCGTCGTTGTCGCTATGATCGTCGCCTCGGCCGCAGTTGGCACCCGTGCGCAGGACGAGGAACCACGGACGCTGACCGTCGGCTCGAAGAACTTCACCGAGGGGTACATCCTCTCCGAAATTGTGGCGCAATCGCTGGAGGCCGCCGGCTTCGACGTCGAGAGAAACTTCGGCCTCGGCGGCACGCTGGTGTGCTACGAAGCGATCACCACGGGCGAGATCGATGTCTACCCGGAATACTCGGGTACGCTGATACAAGCCGTACTGGATCTGCCGGGGCAGATGTCGTATTCCGACCTCCAACGCCGCCTCCTCGATCACACGCAGGTCGAATTACTGGAGACGTTCGGATTCAACAACACGTACGCGATCGCTTTGAAGCGCGACCGGGCCTCACGACTAGCCGTCATGACAATCGGCGACCTCGCGCAACACCCGGATCTTCGCATCGCCTTTAGCCACGAGTTCATCAACCGCAACGACGGCTGGCCGGGCTTGAAGCGCACGTACAGCTTGCAACACGAACCGTCGGGGATCGAACACGGTCTGGCGTACCAGGCGATCGAAGAGGGCAAGATCGACGTCACCGACGTGTACTCCACCGACGGCGACGTGGAAAAGTACGATCTGGTACTGCTACAGGACGACCGCGGTTACTTCCCGGTGTATATGGCCGCACCACTGGTGCGCGCCGACCTCGACCCACGCGCCAAGAAGGCGCTCGGCCGGCTGGCCGGCCGAATCACCGGCGCCGAAATGCGCGCGCTAAATGCCGCCGTGCTCCTGCAGGGGAAGACATTCGCCGAGGTGGCATCGGCGTTCCTGGCACGCGAAGGACTGACGGCGACCGCGGCCGACCGCTCGGGCACCCACGACCGCTGGCGCGCACTGGTAAGACGTACCAGCCGCCACCTCCAGCTGACGCTGGTCGCACTACTCGCGTCGTTGGTGGTGGCGATTCCGTTGGGAATTCTGGCGTACCGATCGCGCCGCGCCGCGCGGCCGGTAATCTATGTGGCCGGCGCCCTGCAGACAATTCCCTCGATCGCACTTTTGGCGTTCATGATACCGCTGTTCGGCATCGGCGTGACGCCGGCCATCGTGGCATTGTTCCTGTACGCGCTGTTACCGATACTGCGCAACACGACGGCGGCGCTTTTCGCCATCGATCCGGTGCTCAAAAAGGTGGCGGTGGGGATGGGGCTGACGGTGTGGCAGCGGTTGCGCTATGTGGAGGTTCCCCTGGCGGCGCCCACAATCCTGGCCGGGGTCAAAACAGCGGCGGTGATCAATATCGGCACGGCCACACTGGCGGCATTTATCGGCGCCGGCGGACTGGGCGAGCCGATTGTCACCGGGCTGGCACTCAATGACGCGTCTCTCATCCTCGAGGGAGCGGTTCCCGCCGCGGTGCTGGCGATACTCACCGAGCTGTTCTTCGAAGGGATCGAGCGGTACGTGGTCCCGCGTCACCTGGTGCAAAAACCTGCCGAATAGGCCGGGCGAATGGGCGGGTCGAATAGCTTTTCCGAATAGACCGGCCTATTCGGCAGACCGAGTAGCGCACCGGTCGGTCGATGCCGGTCATTGACCGGTCAATGAAGCGACGTTTCCGCTTCGTACAAAAACACGTGTGGCTCGCCGTCGGCCTTGATGTATCCGCGATACATACCCGGTGTATTGAAGGGCATGGTCACGTTTCCGTCCGTGTCCAGGGCGATAAATCCGCCCGTGCCGCCCATGTCTGTGAGTTTCTGGATGACTGCCGCCGCCGCGTCGTCCAGGTTCATGCCCTTGTATTCCATGTGGGCCGAGACGTCGTATGCGACCAGGCCGCGCATGAAGTACTCGCCCACACCGGTGCCCGACACGCCGCACGTCTTGTTGTTGGCGTAGGTGCCCGCACCGATAATCGGCGAATCGCCCACCCGACCCCAACGTTTGTTTGTAAGCCCGCCCGTCGATGTGCCCGCGGCGAGGTTGCCGTCCTTGTCCAGCGCGATGCAACCGACGGTGCCCAGCTTCTCGTCAACACGAACCGCCGGCGGCAGCAGCAGGCGCGACTCCGAAGCCTCTTCGGCCTTTATCTTTTGAAGTCGATCCCAACGGTCTTGGGTCCAAAAATAGGCGCTATCGGCAAGCTCGAGCCCATGATCGCCGGCAAATGTCACCGCACCCGCTCCGACCAGCATGACGTGCCGCGACTCCGTCATGACCAACCTGGCGGCGCTGATCGGGTTTTTGATCCCCGACACTGAGGCCACCGCTCCGGCGTTGAGTGTGGCGCCGTCCATGATGGAAGCGTCCATCTCGTTACGGCCCTGATTGGTGAACACGGCGCCGCGTCCGGCGTTGAACAAGGGGGAGTCTTCCATGATGCGGATCACCGCCTCTACCGCATCCAAGCTCGAACCGCCTCCCACCAAAATCTGGTAACCGGTCTCCAGCGCCTCGGTGAGCTTGCCGCGGTACTTGGCTTCGCGTTCGGGTGTCATGTTGGATTTTAAAATCGTTCCCGCCCCACCGTGAATGACGATGGCCACGTCACCGTCGGTTTGCGCGGCCGAACCGGCGAGTCCCGCCACCGCGACCAAGGCCAACGCGGATAGAAACACGATTAGGATCCGTCTCATATGGGATCACTCTCCAGCGAATTGGGGTTTTTGTATGGGTTGGATGTGTGGAGTGTATCACGCCGCGCGAAAAAAAACAGCCGCTATACGCCGTCCCGGCTTCCGTTGGTCATCACCCGCGGATCCCACCGACCGGCGTACCCGCGGGCCTGCACCCGCCGGCCTACCCTTTCAGCTTCGATTTGAGCTGGTCCAGTTCGCTGGCGAGCGCCCGCTGTTTCCGGTCCAAACCAAAAACGTAGATAAAAATTGCGATCCATATAATCGCGTACGCCGCTATCATCCAGGTCATCGCAAATCTCCTCTCCTAGACACCGGTGCTTCGTCGGCCAATTGATGCGCCTGTTCGATCTCGTCCTCCAGGGCCAACTGTCTCGACCGCACGCTAACAAAGTAAGCGAACATGAGCGTAAACGCCGCCAGACTCACCCACAGTGTGGCCGCCATTCGCGGGTCCATCCCGGAGCCCGCTCCGCCGCCGAACACCGGCTGCGGGTGCTGCGTGCGCCACCAACGAATGGCGAAGTACACCAGCGGAACGTCGATAAATCCTACGATCCCCAGTATCGCCGACAGCGTGGCCCGCTTCTCATCGCCGGTGACATAATGGCGGAGCAGCAGGTAAGCGACGTATATCAACCACAACACCAGCGTGAGCGTCAACCGGGCGTCCCACGTCCACCAGATCCCCCACACCGGTTTGGCCCAGATCGGGCCGGTGATGAGAACCAGCGTGCAGAACAACACGCCCACCTCGGCTGCCGCTGCGGCGCGGTTGTCCCAACGCTTATCGCGGCTGATGAGGTAACGGATGCTGAACACGAACACGACGAGAAACGCCATAAACGACACCCACGCGCACGGCACGTGGAAGTAAAAAATCTTCTGGACGATTCCCTGTTCGCGTTCAACCGGGGCGTAGAACCCGATCATGTAGAGTGCGACGAGCATGCCCACGAACACCAGGGCCGGCAGTATATAGTCGCGCGATTTCATCGGCTATTCCTCCATCGCGTACTCGAAACCGAGGTACGACGCGGTGACGAATACGACGTCGTATACGATCAACAGCTTGAACCAGTCAGACGCGTCTTCGTTGACACCCAGCGCGTACTGCGTGGTTTTGACCGCCGCCAGCAGAACTGGGATCGATACGGGTAACAACAGAAGCGGCAGCAGTAACTCGCGCATACGAGTGTTGGCCGCCATGGCGGAGAACAGCGTTCCGACCGACGAAAACCCGATTGACCCGAGCAGGAATATCAGGACCAACAACGGGATGGCGGGCAATATGGGCACGTTGAAAAAGATCGCGAACAGAGGGAGGATCAAAACCTGCGTGACCAGCATGAAAATCACGTTGGCCAGGAATTTCCCCAAGTAGATCGCCCCTCTGTCGGCCGGCGCCAACATCAGAGATTTCGAGCAGCCGTCGGCTTTTTCCAGCGCGAACGATCGGTTGAGCGAAAGAATCCCCCCAAACGCGAACGACACCCATAGAAAGCCACCGCCCAGGCGCCGGGCTTCTTCCGCATTGAGTTCGAGTGTGAAGTTGAAAATAACCAGGACGAGTACACAGAAAACGAATGACGCGCTCAGGGCGTCGCGCGTACGCAATTCAATCCGCAAGTCTTTCCATAGTATGGTGACGATGGTTCGCAGCATCCCGCTTGACCTCGCGTTATCCGGAAAGAATATCGCGGTATTGCCCGCGAAACTCGTCCAATCCCATCTGGGACGTCTTGGCCTCGAAAACGATCCGTCCGCGGTCGAGCACCAGCACGCGGTCCGCCACTCGATAACCACGGTCTACGTCGTGCGTAGTCATCAGGACCGACCCACCCGCGTCGGTGAACTCGGACAACATCGCGTTGAGGTTCGTGCACGCCGTCTCGTCGAGACCGGTGTACGGTTCGTCCAGCAACAACAGCTTCGGCGAGTGGAGAAAGGCGCGCCCCAGGGAGAGTCGTTGTTTCATACCGCGGCTCAGTTCGCGTACCACGGCGTCTGATTTGTCTACCAGGTCGACCCGCGCCAACATGGCCTGTGCGGTGTCTCCGGGGGCGGAAAGCGCATACAGTCGCGCATAAAAAAGAAGGTTTTCGTAGGTGGTCAAATCGTCGTACAGAAAACTGTCGTGTGACATGAAACCAAGAGACCGGCGTGTGTCTTCGTCGGCTTTCTTGACGCTGCCGCCGAACAAGTCGACATCCCCGTCGAACGAGCGAATAAGCGTGGCCACTATGTTCAACAGGGTCGATTTGCCCGCGCCGTTGTGGCCAAAGATGGTGAGAAATTCTCCCTCATCCAGAGAGAAGGAGACCGACCGGAGCGCCGTTGTCTTGCCGAACCGTTTGCCCACGCCGTCGCATCTCAAGACCTGCGATAGCGTCATTTGGCGCCGGACCCCGTTTTGCCGCGCAGTTGAGTGCGAGGTTTTCCGGATCCGCCGCTCGCGTCGAGCCGATACATGAGCGAAGCGATCTGGTTTTTGAACTCCGCCCTCTTCGAATGGTACGCCGCGGCCGGGATGGCGCCGGTCTGGTTCAAGTCATCGAGCTTCGCCAAACGTCCGACCAGAACGTCCCGGTACTGCTTCAGATGGAGCGCTTCGGCGCCGACCGCGCGCGGTTCGCGAAGGGCGATGCCGGCAAACGCCATCAATGCGAGCAGCAGTATTGCCATCATCAGGATAGAGAGACCGTCAGCGCTGTTCGGGACTACGGATATTGCCGGTTGAGAGCCGCCGCCCGCCGCCGCTTGCTGATTGGATCCCCCTTGGAAATGGAGGTTTAGTTCCTGCCCTTTTTTCAGGCCGTTGATCGCCCACGAAACCGACGCGTGGGGGCCTTCTCCCTGGGCCAGCTCGTGGCTGTGACTGTGAACTTTCATATCGAAGTCAGTGGCGAAAATCGTGAAGCTCTCGATGTCGTATTGGATCTTCTCGTTCATTGTGTAACTAACTGAGTCGTACGGCAGCGTGTACGCCATACCCACGCGCGTAACGCCCGGGCGGATCGGATAATCTACGCGCCACACGCCGGCTTTTTCTGTTTCCACGGGCTGGCGTTCGATCGGTATCCCCGAATACGAGACAACAAAACCGTTGAGATTGTGCATGTCGCCCGGGAGTGGAAAGCGAAAACTGCCGTCTTCACCCGTCACCGTCCGCGGAGGGGTGCTCTCGTTGTAGATATCGTATACACGCTCGATCACCAGGTGGTCGGCGTGCCGCGCGGCCGTAAAGTGCGGAACGACGATACGCACACCGTCCCACGATGTGGTGGGCTCGTAGACGACGATCGCAATTTCCACAGGATCGGATCCGTCGGTCGCTGGGATCTGAAAATCATGGTTGTACGTCACACCCCCGTAACTCACTCGCGCGATATACACGCCGGCGTCTAGATTCTCCACGGTGAAACGGCCGCCGACCGCCTTGACCGTCTGTACGGGCGCCATGCCGGCAGACGGATTGATAATGAGGACATCGGCATCGGCGACGGCCGTGCCGGAGGTGCCGTTATTGACCGTGCCGTTGACCGTTGCCGCGCGCGGCGCGCCGGAGAGGAGCACAAGTCCCGTGAAACAAATCACGAGCATTTTGACTGGTGTACCAATTCCCTTAGATATCATGACAATTCTGGGTTGAGGGTATGAAAGCGCTGGGGCAGACCGCTATTTTATCTTCCGTTGGTCGCGGACCTCGCGCTCGATCAACTCGTCGATTTCTCGTTTTATCTTTGCCTGGTCTATTTCCTTGACGACGATTTCGGCTTCCTCCATGAGGCCGGCCCTCAATCTCTGGTAGTCGCCTTGGGATAGTTTACCCATCTCGTGTTCGAAGTCGAGGTCTTTGATGTTATCGTAAACGAGTGTTTTTCTCTGCAGCAAATATGAAGTTTTCTTTTCTTCGCCCGATCCCAGCAGATCGTCCAGGTAGTAGAGATATTTCCGGGGACTTATCACAGGGTAGACGACGAATATCAGCGCCGCCGTAGCCACTATGCCGAAAATAAACAGTTCCAACGTCTTACTCCATTTCCGTGAGTTCTTATGCGGTTTGGCGGCGAATCGGATTCGCTGCCGACGGGCAGAGTCACGTCTCTTCGCCCTTCTATACGGTCTCCGTCGCGCGTAGCATACGGTCGAGTTCTTTTTTGCTGCGGGCGATCCGCCTCTGCTTGACGTTGGGCAGAACCGTGAGGATGGTGCCCAAAGTCAGAACGAGACCGCCGATCCACACCCAGGTCACCAGCGGGTTGATCCACACCTGGATGACGGCGAGATCGGTGTCTTCACTCACGCCAGCGAATACAACATAAACGTCCTCCTTGAGACCAGTCTTGATGCGTACTTCGGTTGTGTTTTGTTCGCTAGCTGTGTAGTATCGCTTTTCCGGCTCGAGAGTCGCAAATTCCTTTCCGTTTTTCGTCACGTTGAGCGTGGCCTTCAAACCGACCCAGTTGGAGTCCTCGATCTCCTCGATCGACTCGCACGCGAACTCGTAGTGTCCGACCGTGAATTTTTCGCCCGCCTTGACTTCACCCCAACCTTCTGTCGTGAAAGCCTGTCCGGTAAACCCGAGGACCAGCAGGACGAAGCCGAAGTGAACGATGTACCCCCCGTATCGGCGTTTGTTGATTGTCGTGACCCTGAAAATCGCTTGCAGAAAATTTTCGCCGGTGCTTCGCATACGCGCGCGCCCCGCACGGTAAAACTCGTTCAAGATCGTAGTCGATACGCCGACGCAAAGCGCTATCGACACCACTGGATAGAACGACCGCACCCCGAGCACAACGGCGACCACCGCGGCAACAACGCTCCCCAGGGCGGGCCACAGGAATATTCGCTTCATGCTCTCTAGAGATGTTTTTCGCCACGCGAGAAGCGGTCCCACACCGGTCAGGAACAGGAGAAACAACCCGATGGGGATGGTGATCTTATTGAAGAACGGCGCGCCGACCGTGATCTGCTCGCCCTGGATCAGTTCCGAAATCATCGGAAAGACGGTGCCCCACAGAACGGCAAAGCAGGCGGCGAGAAGGATCAGGTTGTTGAGCAGAAAACTCGCCTCGCGAGACGCCCACGAATCGAGCTGATTTTCGCTTTTGAGGTAGCTCAGGCGGGTGGCGACGAGGTAGATGGAAAACGCTCCCATCCCGATCAGGAAGATGGCGAAGTAGTTGCCGATCGTCGACTGCGCGAAGGCGTGTACGGACGAGACCAGACCGCTTCGTGTGATAAAGGTGCCGAAGATACTCAACATGAACGTCGAGATGATCAAAACGACGTTCCACACCTTGAGCATGTTTTTGCGTTCTTGGACGATCACCGAGTGCAGAAACGCCGTGCCGGTGAGCCATGGCAACAACGACGCATTCTCGACCGGGTCCCACGCCCAATATCCCCCCCAGCCCAATTCGACGTAGGCCCACTTGCCGCCGAGCAGGATGCCCAAGGCCAGAAACAGCCACGCCATCAGCGTCCAGCGGCGCGCCATCTTGATCCAGCCGGCGCCGAGCTCTCTCGTCAGCAACGCCGCCATACAAAACGCAAACGGGATCACAAAACCGATATAACCCAGGTAGAGGAGCGGCGGGTGGATGACCATGGCCGGGTGTTGCAGCAGCGGGTTGAGCCCCCGGCCGTCCTGCGGCGCAAATGCCTGCAGCCCGCCGTCACCGTGGTCGACGACCAACTGGGGGAACGGATTGGCCCCGAATTTGTTGATGATCAAGAAAAACGCGCTGGTGATCGTTACGATGGCGAGCGTGTACGGCATCAACTTGCCCGGATATCGGCGGTTGACCCAAGCGGCGATCGCGCCGTACATCGTCAGAATCCACGTCCAGAACAGAAGCGATCCTTTTTGCCCTCCCCACAGGGCCGCAAATTTGTAAAAGACGTTCAGATCGCGGTTGCTGTAATTGGCGACATACTCGATGGAGAAGTCGCTCTTCATCAGCAGATATACTAGGGTGGCGACTGCGAGCGTAGTGAATGCGAACACGGCGTAGACAGCGTGTTCACCGCTCTTGACCAAGTCTCGTCTACCCATTTTCGCGCCGTAAAACAACGCGAAGATCGCGTAAATCGCGAATGCCAACGCGAGTCCGATTGACAGATTACCAAAGCTGGCCATCTGGTGCTCCTGTCGACTCTGGGTGAATGGGGAAAGGACAGAAACCGGTTACTCGTGCGGTTTTTCCTCAGCACCGTACTCGGCTTCATACTTGGACGCGCATTTGGCCTGAATCTGGTCCGCTTCGAACGAGCCATCGGCCTTCCGTTCGCCTTCGACTACCGCTTCCACTCCGTCTTTGAACGTGTCCGGGATTGGCTGATCGCCGACGTATCGCACGACTAACCGGCGATGTTCCTGCTCCAGCTGAAACGTCACTTCCGTGCCGTTACGCCGAATGGAGCCATCGGTGACGATACCGGCAACCCGCAGGCGCTGGCCGCTGGCGTTGGGTCCCAATGTGTCCAGTTCTTCGAGGGTTCGGTAGTACGCTTTCCCCTCTTGGAAACCGGACAGCGCGAGGTATAAAACGGCGCCGATGATGACGGCGAACCCGGCGGCGAACTGCACCTTCTTACGGGCCATAACCCAGTAACTCCTCTAGTCGATAGCCAAAAAAGCCGGCTCGCGCCGGTGTTACCACACAGGGAAGTATACACAACAGATCTTGTT
>CBDVBX010000126.1:0-10190 GCA_965372335.1 uncultured bacterium
ACTTCGACGACGCCGGAGTCGGCGACGCCGTAGTGGTCGAGGATTCCAATGAAGATCGAATACGCCTGCTCCCGCTGATACCACGACTCGGCCAGTCGCAACTCCTCGTCCAGTGTCGATATTGCCGGGGCTTCGACCACGATGGCGGGGCACGCCGTTTGTTGAAGGGGGTAGGTTACCGTCTCGGTTGGTCCTCGTGCTGGCCTGTCCAAGCGTCGTGACATGATGTCGAGGACACTCTCCGCCATGAGACCGCCGTTCTTGCTTCCCGGGAAGTGCAGCGTTTTGACGACCAGCCCGCTGTCGGCATCGGCGCTCCTATGACGGATTTCGATGTAGCGATGGGCGCGGAAACGGTTGGTTATTCGGGCGACATCCTCTAGCGTTCGCATCTCCTCGTTCGTCCGTGTCAACAGAACGCGCGATCCGGCGGCTCTCAAGTAACCCGCCAGATAGCGGGACACTTGAAGGTTGGCGTACGAACCCGACAGACCCAAGCTGCCAATGCCGGATCGAGAGGGAGGGCCGCCTTCCGGATCCAGTACGAATCGCAAACCGTGTAGCGCGCCGTCAAACCACGGTGTCATCTCGAGGGTGTCCACCGTCGACTGTCCCAATCCAGTGGCCGCATACGGTCGGTATCCGGGCGCGGCGATCGTAACGACGACCTCCAATGAATCGTTTGGGTCGACCGGGTCGACCGGACGCGGCCGCGGCGACGTGTGCAGATACATGCCCGTTGGTGACCCGGTTACGGGAATCGAGTCGCCAGAGGCGAAAATCGACGCTTCCGTGACGGGAAGCCCCGTCAGCTTGTCGCGAAGGAAGAACGCCCGCGTGGAGGACTCCGAATAGCCCCTCCGGCTTTTCAGCGTGGTCTCAAACCGTTGCCCCCGGCACAGCAGAGCGATGGACATTGTTTCCGTTCCGGCCGCAACGCGGGTGGACCAGTCGATTCGGCCTCCGACAACGGCGGCGCGCGTGGTATCCTCGCGGCCCACCGTTGTAACCTCGACTTCGGTCCCATCGGCAATGGCTAGACCTCGCCGATCCAACAATCGGGCCCTCAGCAGCACCACGCCGCCCTCGGGCGGCAGAGCCTTGGGCACGGCATCGAAAGCGGCCAGTGCCGGCGGAAAATCGACAGTGAAGTGTCTCGCATCCACGGTACTCGTGTTTCCCCCGATGTTGCGCGCGGTGAGCGTCGCTTCGTACCAACCATTCGGCAAATCCCAAGGAGGCAAGAAGGAAACGCTCACCGACGTCGCGCCCACGATGACTGGCGTGACCGGTCGGCCGTTGAGCATTAATGTGACCCCGTCCGGGTCGATTCCGCTTCCGCCGTCGTCCTCGAGCGCGTACAACAGCACGGGGACTTCTGCGTACGACGAATCGGACGGGGATATACACCGGATGCGCGGAATGCCGCGCTCGAAATATTCCAGTATTCCGAGGAAATACGCTTCCGCCTCCAATTTCTGGGCTTCCGAAAGCTTGAGCTTTTCCTCCACCGGCGGGTGGGTGAGGTAGCTCGACTCACCCAGGACGGCGGGAGATTTTGACTCGCGTAAAATGAGATAGTTGCCCTGTCTCACCTCACCGCGATCAATGCCGAGGTTACGCATGAGGTGGCGATGGACGGCGAACGCCAGGTCGAGTGAGGCCGGGTCACCGGCGCGGTAGTACGTCTCTACCAGGTTTCTCGACGGATCTCGTTCCGGTTGCGCGTTGTGGTGAATCGAAATCAACACATCCGGCAGGAGCGAGTCCGCCATCGCCACTCGCGCACGCAGGTCGGACGCCAGCGAACTGTCCTCTTCGGTCAAAAAGTCGCGGTCGATGGCCCTGGTGAGGTAGACATCGGCACCCGCCTCCCGCAGCAGCCCCCACAGGTAGAGCGACACGCCGAGATTGACGCTGGACTCCTCCAGGCTGTCCCGACCGACGGTGCCACGGAAATGCCCGCCGTGGCCGGGATCGATCACAATACGGCGACCTTTCAGCACGGACGGGTCGATATGCGGGAGCGATTCCGATAAGCCGCGGTATAACCTGTCGAGCCTTCGGGTTCCGGGCGGACCACCGCAGGCCACGAATTCGGCTGTCAAACCCGCTGTGAGAGCGGCCACGAGGACGATTCGGAGGATACACTCGGCTAGTTGGCGGTGGCGGTTACTCATCATCACTCCGATAGCAGAAATAGGTTACGTTATCAAGCAATTGTTGATTCGATAACAATTGACGGCCAAATGACGGCTGTGATAGTAACTACCACGTCAAGGCGGACAAGAAAATGACAAATTCACCCCCCGACGATAAGTCGCGACGCAAAGGCCGGCGGGCGATCCCGCCGATCGACGACGTCTTGTCGCACCCGTCATTGGGAGAGCGGCGGGCGGCGCACCCGAAATTCCCTTGGACGAGCCTGGTTCGATCGGTCGTCGACGACTACCGCGGAATGCCCCAACCACCGGCCGGCGTCGACGGTTCAGAGCGCGAGTCGGTCCGTGAGTGGATACTCGCCGAGGTGGTCCGGCGATTCGAGGAGCTGCGCGCTGGTGGACAGCGACGCGTGATTAACGGTACGGGTGTGATATTGCACACCAATCTGGGCCGCGCGGTGGTCGGCGAAGAGGCACGGAAAGCGGTAGACGAAGCGCTGGCACACTATGTGAGCCTGGAGGTCGATCTAGAAAGCGGACGTCGTAGCAAGCGTGCCGTCACGCTCAATCGGTTGGTGGCGCTGGCGACCGGCGGTGAGGAAGCGATCGTCGTTAACAACAACGCTGCCGCCGTCTACATCGTGGTTAATTCATATTCGCCACCGGGACGGGTCATCGTGTCACGCGGAGAGCTGGTCGAGATCGGAGGGAGTTTCCGCTTGCCGGAGATTCTGCGCCACGCCGCCCGGGAAGTCGTAGAGGTCGGGACGACCAATCGCACCTACCCGGAGGACTACCGGGCGGTGGCCGCGCCCGGCGACGTTTTGTTGAAAGTACACAAGAGCAACTACGCCATCGAAGGATTTGTCAGCGAGGCGTCATACGCTGACTTGGGACGCGTGGCCTCGGAAATCGGGTGTCATTTGGTGTACGATCTCGGGAGCGGAGCCGTCTTCGACTATCGCTCCGCCGGCGTTGGCGAGGACGACAGTATAGGGGAGTTGCTCGAGAGGGGCGTAGACTGCGTGACCATGAGCGGCGACAAGCTGCTAGGGGGAATCCAAGCCGGTCTCATCGTCGGCAAGGCAGCTTTTTTGGAAAAACTGCGACAAAACCCGTTGCGGAGAGCAGTACGTGTTGACAAAGTGACGGTGGCGGGGCTACAGGAGATACTGAGACGGTACCTTTTCGGCGACGCACCCGTTCCCGCGGTGCCGGTTTTGGAACAGGTCCTGGTCGACAGAGAAACGATCCGCGCCAGGGCAAGCGAAGTCGCCGACCGAGCGGCCGCCGGCGAGAGAAAGTGGGCAGCGATCTTCAAAGTGGATGTGGTCGATGACGAAGCAACTGTCGGTGGGGGAAGCTGGTCATCCCAAAAGGTACCGTCGGCCGCGGTGAGGATAAAGTGCAAAAGCGAAAGGGACGCGGTACGCCTGGCCAGGCACATGCGTCTTCATTCGACGCCCGTCATTCCGCGCGTGAAAGGCACCGAAGTTCGGATCAACATGCGAACGGTCATGCCATATGAGGACGAAGACCTCCGAATGATATTGGATCGTATCCTCTCTGACGACGAGTGGCAGTCGTAGGGGGGCTATACTATTACAAATAACATGGAAAAAATATCTTCATATACTATAGGCGTTAAACTCGATTCTTTAAGAAACGGCTTCAAGCTGGGCCGCGTCCCCGAAGCGCTCACGGACCCGCTCCAGGCCCTCTTGCCGCGTCTCACCGGCGCGGCTGCAGAGAAGCCGACGTCGATTTACCTGTTTTCAGAAGACGACGTAGCCGAAACCCGCGATTTGTTCGCTTACGCACTCGCCAACGCGCTCGCGCAACAGATGCCGTCGTCTCTCTTGGTGGATTGCTCGTTTATGGACGTCGGGCTAAACGGCGTCGTTCCCCACAAGGACGGTCTCGGATTTCTCGATCTGCTGTTGTACGGGAGTTCACTCGGCGTCATTACGCAGGAGACCAACGGCGGTGTCCGCGTCGTCGGCGCGGGTTCGTTTCCGGTGACCAAGAAGATGCCGGTCGTGCTGAATTCATTCGAGGAAGCCGCGCGCCGTCTGGTCGCACAGAGCGGTTGCGCCGTGTTCTGTGGCCCCCTTCTCGACGACGACGGCGAACTCCACCCACTCATCGGAGCGGTCGACGTGCCCATCTACGTCAACGTAGCGGCGGATACGACAGCTGGGGCGCTCGACGAAGTTGAAGAGCAGATCTCCAGACATTGGGACAGGGAACTGTTCAGCGTCCGGATCACGTCGTCTGAGGAGCTGGCATCGTCGCCTCCCCCCGAGCGGCCCGCGAAAGCCGACGGCGACGAGTGGCTGGAAGAACTGGAGCCCTCTCTGGAAGAACCCGAACCGTCGAAAGCAGACACCGAACCACCGCCGCCGGTCGAAACCGTCGAAGAACCGCCGGTACCGTCGAGTGCAGATGACGGATTCGCGGAAGTGCCGGCTCACGAGGTGCCTCACAAACCGGAGCCGCCGCGCGATATCTCACGGGACAAGCATCCCACGCAACCGGAGTGGCCGTCCCCCGTGTTTGACCTCGGCGAAGAGCCGGCGCTGCCGTACCACGAAAAGCGATACACATCGTTGCTGCCCAAAATCGCAACCGCGGTGATTGCAATCGTGGTGGTGGTGTTCGTCATTTGGTGGATGAACACCGATCGCAACGGCGGCGAAGCACCGTCTCCCACCCAAGATACAGCTGGACCGACTCCAGAGACAGTAACATCACCGAAATCGGTCCCCGGGACCGAACCCGGAGGCGTCGAGGGGGGTACTCCGGTGGACTCAATTGCACCCGGCACCGCCCAAATCGAAGAAGGACGACCTCCGACTGGAGCCGGCGCCGAAACGGTGGACGGGGGAGCGGCGGGTCCCGTTGAGCCGTCGGTCAAACCCGGTGAGCGCATCGACTCGAACAATATCCTCGTGGAAGACGATCTCGAAAGCAACTGGGCGGGTTGGCATTTCATCCATATCAGTTCGTTTCGTGAGTCAAGTTTGGCGCGGAAAGAGGTCGCCAACCTGGAAAATAAGGGCTTTCGCGTATTCATCGTTTTTCTCGATCTCGGCCCTAAGGGGTCCTGGTACCGCGTATACGCCGGGCCGGAAAGGACCCGCGATGACGCCAGAAATCTAAAAAAACTTCTGGACGACACTCCTGGGGTACGTTTTACTCGCATCACGCAGATTTCGGGAAACCCATAATCCGATCATCGCGTACGCAAGCGGAATTAGCGGCACTGGTAACCGGTCGAGCGCGTATCGACGCCTCAAAACCGGTTGGGCAATCGTACAAGTTTTGAGGGAGGACGATTTTTGAATCTCCGCAAGCTTGAGATATCCGGCTTCAAGTCGTTTATGAACCCGTTGGAACTGGATTTTTCCAGCGGGATCACCACCATCCTGGGACCTAACGGATGCGGTAAGTCGAACGTGGTCGACGCCATTCGCTGGGTTCTCGGCGAACAGCGGACCCGCCTGTTGCGGAACACGAAGATGGAAAACGTACTGTTCAATGGTACCCGCGTGCGCAAACCGCTCGGAATGGCGGAGGTCTACCTGACGCTTTCCAACGAGGACCACGGGTTGTCGGTGGACTACGAAGAGGTCACAATCGGTCGCAGGCTTTATCGGAGCGGCGTGAGCGAATACACCGTCAACGGCGAGGCCACTCGACTCAAAACCATCAAAGGTTTGCTGGTCGACACAGGATTGGGCAACAACGCTTACGCGATCATCGAGCGCGACATGGTCGAACGGGTTCTCAGTGAAAAAGAACAAGAGAAGCGAAATCTCCTCGAAGAAGCCGCCGGGATCATGCGTTACAGGATCCAGAGAGAAGAAGCACAGAGAAAGATCAAGTTGACCGAACAGGATCTTGTACGACTGGCCGACATTCTCCAGGAGCTGGATAAGGAAATCCGGTCGCTGAAATACCAGATGGCAAAGGCGCGGCGCTACACGCGACTAAAAGAAGAATCCAACGTCATGGAAGCCGCGATGCTCAAAGCCACTCTGTACGATTTGCTGAATCGATTGGACGAGCAGGAAAAAGAAAAAGAAAAACACAAAGGCATCCGTCTAGCTGACGACAACGATATCTCAGTCCGCGAGAACCGCCTGCAGGAAATGCGAATTCAAGCGTCCGAGGACGAGCACCGCTTACAGAAGTTTCACGAAACGCGTTACAACGTAAGTACGACGTTACAACAACACGAAGAAAAAATTGCCGTTCACACGGAAAGAATTACCGCAAGCCGTGCTCGCATAGAGGAGGATCACAACGAAGTAAAGATCGCGCGCGAAAAATCGGACACACTCGAACGGGACCTCGAGCGCTATCACGGTGAAGTGGCCGAACGCAGAGACCGACTGTTTGGTCTGCGTGAAGAACTGGGTGGAGCGGAGGAATCGCTACGGCGGGTCACCAAACAGCTCGAGGGAGTGCGCGGTGAACTTCGCGACAAAAAGCAACTCGCCCTCGATCTTGTCGAAGAGAAGGCCAAAGAAGAGAGTCTGCGCGAGCACCTCGAAGGCAGCCTGGCCGCATTGGTGGGGAGGCGAACCGTGGCCGACGACCAGCTCGGCGATCTTTCCGAGGAAGAATCGCGGCGGGTAGCGGATCTCTCAGAAGCGGAACGCGGGTTCGAAGGGGCACAGCGCGATCTGGTCGGCAAAAAGGACAGTCTTGACCGTCTGACCGCCGAGTCGGATCGGTTGGCCAGGGAAGCCGCTGCGGGCGAATCGGCGTTGTCCGAAGAGGCCAGAAAACACGCCAGGCTCAAGGAGAAGATCGAAGTCCTCGAGAAGGTCAAACAGGAACACACGCGCTGGTCCGATGAAACGCTGGCGCGACATGAAGGGCTCAACGGCGTGGTCTCGGACCTCGTTCGTGTCGATAAGCCGTATAGAAAATGCTTCGAAGCCTGTCTGTCCCCGGTACTCAACGGCGTAGTCGCGGCGACGAAAGACGATGCCATAACTTGCGTGGAAAGATTTCTCGGATCGCACGGCGGGCGCGTACAGATTCTATATTCCACCGATTCTCACGTTGAAAGCGGCAACATCGGCGGCGACGGAATCATCGGATCGGCAGTTTCCCTGGCGAGTTTCGATAGGAGCATAGAGGGATACCTGCAGTCCTATCTGGCAGACGTCGTCGTTGTCGAAGATTCCGACACGGCTCTGAGACTCATTGGCGAAGGTCGGTTCACCAGGGTGGCCACACTGGACGGCGTTTTTTTTGACGGTCCCGGCCGTATCGTGGTAGCCGGCTCAGACGACGTCGAGACAACTCTACTGGAGTTCGATGCCAAGCTGTCAGAACTTTCGACCGCGCTCAAAGCGGCGTCGAATGCCGAAGCCGAGTTGGAAGAACGTAAACGCGAACTTTCGGACGCGCGTGGCAACCTCGGGGAGAGCATCTCAGCCGCCCGCGCCGAGATCGTCGAGAAGGAACGACGGATTGAATTGCTGCGATCGAGGTGCCGAGACTGCGAATTGGTGGTCGTGCGCGTCAAAGAAAAGATCACGTTGTTAGAATCGTTTCTGGGTGAGAACGACGAGGCGATATCTCAGCTGCGCAAGCGCTTGGATGAGGCTGTTCAGCCGGACGGGGAACCGGCGGCCGACAACGCCCGGAACGAGGCGTCGGGTGGAGAACTGGAGGCGCTGGAAGATGGGGCGATGAATCTGGAACGCGAGAAAGAATCTCTGTCCGAAGTGGCAGGCAAGCTCAAAGTCGAGAACGTTTCCGTTTCGGGTGAAGTTGACACACTCCAGACCAAGATTCAAAACGTGGACAAACTGCACGACGAACTCCAGCAGGTCGTTTTGGCGCGCGAAGAAGATGCCGAACGGTGCCGCGAACAGATCACGGTGAGCGAGGCGGACATTGCCGAATTGAAAGCATCAATCTCCCAGCTCCACACCGAAAAAGAAACGGTAGAGAACGAGATCGATACCATCAACGAGTCGTATCAGGAGACCAAACGCGATTGCGACGAACTGGACAAAGAACTCAAGCAGATGAAAGAGCAGCGGGATGCCAAGCGGGACAATCTCGAGCGGATCAGCGTTGACATGGCATCGTTGAATACTCGCATTTCGGGACTCCTCGAAAAAGCGGAAGAGAATTTTGACCAAGATCTTCGCCCGTATGTTGACGACCGAAATTTATTCGTCCCTTCGGAATGGGAAGACCTGGATCGGGAGCAGCTCGCGCAGCTCAAGCACAAAGTAGAAAGCTTCGGACCGGTCAACATGCTCGCGTTGGACGAGTACAACGAAAAGAAAGAACGGTTCGATTTTCTTAGCAAGCAGCGCGAAGACCTGGAAGAGGCCAAAAACTCGCTGTCGCTGGCGATTCGTCGCATCAACCGGGTGGCGCGGCAGTTATTGACCGAGACGTTCGAACAGGTCCGCTCGAACTTCAAGCAAACGTTTCTGGCATTGTTCGACGGTGGCGAGGTGGACCTCATGTTCGTCGACTCGGACGATCCGCTCGAAGCCAACATTAAAATTGTCGCCAATCCCAAGGGTAAAAAACTGCACGACATTTCCAGCCTCTCCAGTGGAGAACGAGCGCTGGTGGCGCTGTCTCTCTTGTTCGCGATCTATTTGGTCAAGCCCAGTCCTTTTTGCGTGTTCGACGAAGTGGACGCTCCGTTGGACGACGCGAACATCGCGCGCTTCGTCCGGCTGTTGAAGTCGTTCACCGATCGAACGCAGTTCATCGTGATCACGCATAACAAGAAAACGATGGAAGCGGCCAACAATCTATACGGCGTCACCATGGAAGAACCGGGCGTTTCCAAACTGGTGTCAATCCACTTGGACGAAGCCGAGCGCTTCCGGCGCCACCAACCCAAAGTCAAGTCGGTTGAAGAAAACCCTTCGGCAGCGGCACCGGTGGCGTAGTTCTTACAGTCGGCGGCACAGACGATCCACGCATGTTCAACCTGAGAGCCAAGCTCAAGCAAACGAGGGACAACCTCGTCGATCCCCTTAGGCGGATTTTCCAACGGGGGGGTGCCCTAAGCGAGGATGACGAAATAGAAGTCGAAGAACTGCTCCTCGGGGCGGACGTCGGTGTGGAAGCGTGCGACCGCATTGTGGAACTGTTGCGCGAGAACCGCGACGAGGCGGACCACCGATCGTTCCTGCGTCAGGAGTTCCTGGATCTATTGGGCGATCCGGGACCGGCGTCAAACATCGAGAAGGGACAGCGGGGGACACGCGCCGTTCTGGTTATTGGAGTGAACGGGGTAGGAAAAACGACCAGCATTGCGAAACTGGCCCACTACCTCAAATCCTCCGGCCGGTCGGTACTCATGGCTGCGTGTGACACGTTTCGCGCGGCGGCTGCGGATCAGCTTGCCGTTTGGGCCGACCGTGTCGGTGTGGACGTTGTTCGACATCGAGAGGGCGGTGACCCGGCGGCGGTTGCGTTTGACGCCTGTAGTGCTGGCAAAGCGCGAGGCATCGACGTGGTGGTTATCGACACGGCGGGGCGGTTGCACACGCGCGTCAACTTGATGGAGGAATTGAAAAAGATCAAGCGTGCGTGCGAAAAGGTGCTGGGTCCGGATGCGGTCGAAACGCTGCTGGTATTGGACGCCACGCTTGGGCAAAACAGTTTGGTCCAAGCGGTGGAATTCACGAAAAAGCTGGACACAGACGGCATCATTCTGGCAAAGCTGGACAGCACGGCCAAGGGTGGAATCGTGATCGCTATCAAACAATCGCTGGGAATCCCGGTCCGCTACATCTGCGCCGGCGAGCAGCTAGAAGACTTCACCCCCTTTTCCGCCGAAGAATTCGTCGACGCCCTCCTCTACTAAAAAGGAATCTCACCCCACCCCGGCTTTCGTAGCTCTGGGGCGACCGATCGCGAGTTTCGCCGCTCTGGCCCCGCACCGCGGGGTGGCACGGCTCGGATTGGCGCCGCGGTCTTTATAGACCGCTGCGGGTCCTGACGCTGTTCACCCCCACCGTGCTCGCT
>CBDVBX010000127.1:0-10088 GCA_965372335.1 uncultured bacterium
TTCCGCAATAAGTTTAACTGGTCGGTATCGCGCGATTCGACGTTCCTCGAGTGTCCGCGGCAGTATTACTTCAATTACTATGGCTACTGGAGCGGGTGGGAGTACGACGCACCGGAACGCGTTCGGCAGATATACGTGCTCAAGAAACTGAAGAACCGGGCGACTTGGGCCGGCCAGGTGGTCCACGACTGTATCAAACGGTCGTTGGATAACATCTCCCGGGGAATACCGGTTCTTCCGCCGGACGAGATTCGCTCGTTGACGCGCGACCGCATGCGGCAGGATTTCCGCAGCTCCCGCTCTGGGGCATATTGGGAAAATCCGAAGATCAACTGCGGTCTATACGAACACGAATACCAATTGAATGTTACGGACGAACAATGGCGCGAGACGGCGGACCGTGTCGACACGTGCCTCAAAAACTTCTACGCATCGGAAGTCTACGACGGGTTGCAACGCCTCCCGCGTGAAAACTTCCTTGAGATAGAACGGTTTTCGGGCTTCGATCTGGACGGTGTCAACGTCATAATCAAACTGGACTGTGCCACGCGCGAAAGTGATCGTATCGTCGTTTGGGATTGGAAAACGGGAAAAGCGGAACAAACGGGGCTGTCGTTCCAGATGGCGTGCTACGCGTACTACGCCTCCAACACCTACCGAGTGCCGGTCCGCCACGTGATCACTCGCCGCTTCGAACTGCTCCGAGACGAACTGATCGAAGAATCGATCAGCGAGGGCTCGCTCGACGAGCTGCTCAACTATATTCGCGGAAGCATAAAAGACATGAAGTCGCTTCTCGACGACGAGGAGCGTAACACAGCCCAAGAGGACCGCTTCTCGAAAGTGGAGAAACCAAACATCTGTTACCGCTGCAACTTCCTGAAAGTCTGCAAACCCTCTCTCTGATCTCCCGTGGTGAATGGGCCGGCCGGCGCCACTGTCTACAGGCCGAGAAACGAGTCAATAGTCGATTTGGATGCCCTTCCAGAAGGCAATGCGGTTTGTGATATGCCGGGCGGCTTCCTTGGGGTCTGGGTAGTACCACGCTGCGTCCGAGTTCACACTACCGTCCACATCGACGTGGTAGTAGCTGGCGGTGCCCTTCCACGGGCATACGCTGATCGTGTCGCTGCGTTTTAAAAACTCTTTCTTCACGGAATCTGCGGGAAAATAGTGGTTGCCCTCGACGACCTCCGTATCGTTGCTTTCGGCAATAACCTTTCCGTTCCAGATAGCCTTGGGCATATTGATGCTCTCCTGAGTCCTGAGTCGAGGGCTTTGGTCGTTCAGCCAGTTTCAAGCCGCTTTTTTACCAAGTTCTCCGCTCCGCCGGCGACGATCAGCTCCTGCGGTACCTTTCCCAGCGGCGGAAAAGAAAACTCTTTGCCGTCGCATCTGACCAACGACGCCCGAAAATCAATCTCGATATCCGGACCGACGACCGTCGGCGCGCCGCTCCCGCCGTAATTTTCCTTTAGGTAATCAACTAGAGCCGGTGATTCGAAAACCGGGAAACCGTTGTTGAACGCGTTTCGCTTGTACGTTTGGCTGAAACTAGCCGCGATCACGCACGGAATGCCCCGGTACGCCAACGCGGTGGCCGCTTGCTCGCGCGACGATCCGCTGCCGAAATTGCGTCCGCCGACGACGATGTCGCCGTCGTTATACTTACTGCCGAATTCCTCATCGTAGTTCTCGAATACGACCGCGGCCATTTGCTCCGGCGTCATATCATCTTTATAGGTCCACTTTCCGGCATAAATGCCGTCGGTATTTAGATTGTCTTTCTCCAGGAACAGCGCCCGACCGGTGAGCTTTTCCGGGAAACCATCCAGGATCTCGACCGATTCCGCACCACCCGCAGACCCGGTGCCAGCGGTCGTGTGGATCTCCCAACGCGCCTCCGTTTCTTCAAACTCTTCCGGCGCGCAAATGTAACCGGCCACCGAGGACGCTGCGACCACCGCCGGTGACGCCAGGTATACCCGTGCCTCGCGGCTCCCCATCCGTCCCTTGAAGTTGCGGTTGGTCGCGCTGATACCCACTTCCCCATCGGCGATCGTACCTTTGCCCAATCCGATGCAAGGGCCGCATCCCGACGGCAACATAATCGCCCCCGCATCCGCCAGGTCTTTCCAGTACCCACGTTCCTCCGCAAGCTTCTGAATATCGCTGGAAGCTGCTGCGACATAGAGTTCGACGCCGTCGGCGACGCGCCGCCCTTTTACGATCGCGGCGGCTTCCGCGATATCCGACAGGCGGGCATTCACGCAACTCAGCAGGTACGCCTTTTGAATAGCGACCTTTTCCGAGGTGATCTTGGGCAACGACGTCATGGTCTTGACGTGGTCCGGTCCCGATACGTGTGGGATTACTGTGGAGACGTCCAACGTGAGTTCGACATTATAACCCGCGTTTTCATCTGCGATGTCACGATCGTCGAACCACTTGTCCACGTCTGCGCGCGTGTACCTCGCGGACCTCGCAGACTCGGTCTGTTTTCCGGTCGCCGCAAAATAGTCGGCACGTTCATAAAGATAATCGCGCAGCACCTCGTCGAACGGAAATACACCGGCCAACGCGCCCCACTCGGTGGTCATGTTGGCGATGCTCATGCGGTGATCCATCGAAAGCTCCGCGATCGCGTCTCCGGCGAATTCGACGACGTGGTTTAATACTTCGTCGTTACTGAACAGGCCGCACAGAGCGATGATCACGTCCTTACCCGACACGCCGCGTCGAAGGCTGCCTTCCAAGTGCACGCGCGCCACGGGAGGTACTTGCCACCACGTTACGCCGGACGCCCAAATGCTGGCAGCATCCGTACGGACGACTGGCGTGCCTAGCGCCGCCATGGCACCGTACATATTCGAATGAGAATCGCTGGCCACCACCATACTGCCCGGGGTGACGTAGCCCTGCTCGATCATGACTTGGTGACTGATTCCCGTGCCCGCCGGGTAGAAATCGATTCCCTGCGCATCGGCGAATGCCTGTATTCGCGCGTACTTGGCCAAGTTGTCTTCAGACTGGTTTTGGATGTCGTGATCGATAGCAAATACGGGTTGCTTGGGGTCGGCGACTGAGTCGGCGCCGATCGATCGAAATTTCGGGATCACCGCTCCTGTGTTGTCGTGCGTCATCACGTGTTTCGGCCGGATGGTGACGTATTCTCCCGAACGCACGATCTGTTGCGGTTTCAAACCGACCGCATAACGGGTCGCTATCTTCTCTACGATGGTCTGTCCCATGATTCCTGCCAATTCTTCGATTATTCTACCTTGTATGATTCGCCCGGAGCTACCAGGACCGCTTTCGCGCCCTTTGCCTCGACCTTCTTAATGAATTCCTCGGGATCGACGTCGATCGGCGGAAAGGTTTTGTAGTGCATCGGTATGTTGACTTTTGCCTTGAGAAGTTCAACCGCTTTTACCGCATCGTCGATACCCATCGTAAAATTGTCGCCGATCGGAAGCAACGCCACGTCTAGCGGGCCGTTCAATTCTGCGATCAGCTGCATGTCCAGAAACACCCCGGTATCTCCGGCGTGGTAGATCTTTCTCCCGTCGATGGTAAACACGATTCCGGCCGGATTACCAAGCGCCTCTCCATTGGGTCCCGTCGAGCCATGATGCGCGATGGTGAGCTTGACGTGCCCGAATGGAAACTGCCTCCCGCCGCCGATGTGGAGTGCGTGTGCGGCCCATCCCAGGGCTTCGAAGTAGTTGGCGATTTCGAAATTCGACACAATGATAGCGCCGGTTCTGTTGGCTATCGCTTCTGCGTCACCGATGTGATCTCCGTGTCCGTGGGTGATCAGAATTGCGTCCAACTTGCTGATGTCGTCCGGGGCGATATCCGCCAGGTCATTGCCTTTCAAGAACGGGTCGATTATCACGCGGTGAGACTTACTAGCGATCTCCCAGCAAGAATGTCCATGATAAGTGAGTGTTACCATCTTTGTCTCCTTTGAATATCGGCGGCGATGATGTGTCAACCGCCATGAAGTACTTTGAGCTTTGCGGTAATTAGTTGTTTGTGTTTGAGCCTCAACAAAGACCCAAGCTTGTGAATCAAGTAATCCTCGTGTTCGTCCAGTTTTCCGTCAGCGTAGACAACCCGCCATATCAATTCAACGACACGTAGTTTTTCGGCATCGGTGTAATGTTCATTTATGAGATTCGTGAATTTCCATAGGTCGATGCTTCCCTCGAGCTCTTCCATGGCGCGTCTCGCCAGTTGCACGGCTTGTTTTTCGGTGAGTCCGTATTCGGATTTGATCAAAGAGAGAATGCTGGCGCGTTCCTCTTCGCTGAACTCGTCGTCGATGTTGGCAATCTCGAGGAACAAGGCACAGGTTGCGATCCGGAGTTCATCTTCCGGAACAGCCCCTCCGTCAACTCTCTCGGTGTGTTGCCCCGAGTCCCCAACAGATCTCTTAAAAAACTCGATCATTCTTCGCCTCCAGTTACTCTCTTTCGCGATCGCCCCAACAACTCTATCGGATTCATGCCGGCGCGGCAACCCCGAACGCGCCGTGTGGAGAGATACAATTCAGCTCACCGCGATTGCCGGTTCGACTGTTCCGCGACAAGCGCCGAAGCCGATTCGGACCCGGCCCTCCGTTTCGCAATACCCGCGTATAATTACCTCGTCTCCATCCTCGAGAAATGCGCGTCGCTCACCACCTATCAGTGACAACGGCTCTTGCCCGCCACGCGTCAGTTCCAACAAACACCCCTGCGAACCCTTGTCCGGCCCCGATACAGTGCCGCTGGCCAGCATGTCACCCGGTTGGAGGTTGCATCCGTTACTGGTGTGATGGGTGAGCATCTGCGCGATCGTCCAATACATATGCTTGAAGTTACCGCGGCTGACTCGCACGGGCTGCGCTGATCCATCCCGCATGCGGCGGGTGCGCAGATAAACCTCGACGGTAACGTCGAAGCCACCGGTTTTCTGGTCCGAATCCGATCGTAGGTACGGCAACAGCGCAGGGTCGCCGGCCGACCGTTCGTACGCCGGTACTCGGTATGGCTCCAGCGCTTCGAGCGTCACCACCCACGGTGACACGGTGGTGGCAAAGTTCTTCCCCAGAAACGGCCCTAGCGGTTGATACTCCCACTTTTGAATGTCGCGCGCGGACCAGTCGTTGACCAAACACAACCCAAAAACATGATCGACCGCCGATTCGATCGCGATGGTTTCACCGTGATCGTTACCCGGTCCGACGAACGCGCCCACCTCCAACTCGTAGTCGAGCGACCGGCTAGGACCGAACGCCGGCGCGTCAGTCCCATCGGCCACCGTCTGACCCAGCGGCCGACGCACCGGGGTGCTGCTCACCACTATCGACGACGCGCGGCCGTGGTACGCGATGGGCATGTGCTTGTAGTTCGGTAGTAGGGGGGTGTTGGGACGGAACATCTTCCCCACGTTGGTGGCGTGGTACGACGACGCATAGAAGTCTGTATAGTTTGGAATGCACGCGGGAAGTTTTGCCTCCGCGTCGCGCATCGCGACGAGACATCCCTCTAATTTCTTGCGTGTCTTGTCTCCACCAGTGCCACCCTCGCAGAGCAGCTCGCTCAGTCGGCGGCGCAGCGCAGACCAATACTCGGACCCCAACGCCATGAGACCGTTGAGAGAAGCGCTCCCGCACACGTCGGCCGCCTCCGAGGCCATTCCTTCGAACAATCCTGCGTTCGCCGCGGCTGTGACGTCCAGGATCCGGTCTCCGATCGCGACCCCTACTCGACCCGGCTCGACCACGTCTCGGCGAGAGAACACGCCGAAGGGTAGGTTTTGGACCGGAAAATCGGTCGACTTGGTGTTGGCCGATTCAACCCAGGAGCGGAGCCCGGGATCGTGTGTTTTGTTCATCGAGTCTCCTCCACACAAGACGGAAGCGGAGTTTTGTCTCCCCGCACGATCGCCAATGCCCTGACGCCAAAAACCCGTTCGCAGTCGATACGGTTCGTAAACGGCATTCTATAACCGACGGCGGTGCAATTGCAAGACGGGTTGTGCGGGGTATCAAATGCGGGCTGCTGACGAGCGCCGCTCTGGGGGCCGGCCGCCGCGCCTAAACAGGTCTGCCGACGGGGACGGCGTCGAGCCTGCGGCAGCGCAGGACAAAGGCTTCCAGCGCGTCGCAGGCTGTCTGTAGTTCTTCCAGCGGCCGAACGAACGAAAATCTGACGTGTTGGTGGTCACCGAAAGCCTCGCCGGCCACCGACGCGACGCCGGCGTCTTCAAGAAAAGCCCAGGCAACGTCGTGAGTTGTGTGGAGCGTACGATCGCCAATTTCTGTGCCGAACAGTGAGGAGACATCGGCAAACGCGTAGAACGCCCCTTGCGGCGATAACGTCGGTAAGCCCATCGCGTTGAGTCTCTTGTCCATGAGCGCGGCGCGGCGCTCGAAGTCAGTGCGCATTTCCTCTACACGATCGCGTGCTTCCAATGCGTGGACGGCCGCGTCTTGAGTTATCGAGGGCGGACACGAGATAGTGTTTGCGCCCACGCGCACAATGGCGTCGCGAAGCCGAAGGTCGGTGACAAAAGCGAATCCCAGCCGCCACCCTCCCATCGAATATGCTTTTGACAGTCCACCGGTAAGAATGACGCGGTCTCGCATTTCCGGGGAATGCAATGCGGGAGAAATATGCCGCACGCCGCCAAAAACAATCAGACCGTAAATCTCGTCCGACAGCAGGTAGAGGTCGTCTCGAGACAATACCAGTTCGCAGAGTGAATCGATTTGTTCGGCGTTCCAGACGCGTCCAGTGGGGTTGTTCGGGCTATTCAGAAAAATCAACCGGGTCCGGCCGGTGATCGCGTCTGCGATCCGTTGTACCGGCGGGACGAATCCCTCTTCGGCAGACGCGGGCACCACGACCGGTTCGGCACCGGCGAGACGGACCATGTCCGAATAGCTCACCCAATACGGCGCCTGCAGGATTACCTGGTCCCCAGGTTCGCACAAGCCCAGGACCGCGCTGTACTGGAGGAGCTTGGAGCCAGCGCTGACGACTACCTCGGACGGATCATACCAGTTTTCGCAACTCGGCACGTCCAGACGATCGGAGGCAATCAACTGTTCGTTCAACTGGAAATTGGTGGCTTTACAAATTGCCTCGCGCAATTGAAAAGTCCCCTGTACCTCGGTATACCTCGATTTGCCCTGCAGCGCGACATCGGCCAGCGCCTCGCAGGCCGCAGGTGGAGCTGTGTAGTCGGCTTCGCCGATGCCTAGATCGTAGACGTGGACGCCGGCCGCTTTCATCGCCATGACTTTTTCATTGATGTCAAGTGTGGCCGACCTGGTCACACCAAGTAGTCTTTTGGATATGCGTATCAATCTGTTTCCTCGAGAGTGAAGTTCGAAATGCCGAATCTACGTTTCTAAGTTCGCGCGAGAGCATTTTCCGTGCCACGAGAAAACCTGGCGCCTACACGTGACGCTGTCGGCCGGGGCCACGGTCACGTCGAGAGGTTTCGCTATCGGGGGGTGGGGTTGGGCTGACGCGTGGATCGTGTTTATGCCTTTTGAATTACCGAGTTATACATCTCTATCAACTTCGCGCCCACGGTCTGCTCACCAAACGTCGACCCGGCGTAAGTTCGGATCGCCGGCGCCGCCTCTAGCCAGTGGCCGTAATTCGACGCCAAGTCCATCATCGTCTTTTGCAACTCGGTCGGGTCGTCCGGAGAGACCAACCGACCGACTGAATCGGTGACGATCTCTTCGGGACCACCACAACGTGTAATGATCACCGGTAGACCGGTCGCCATCGCCTCGACCAGTACAACGCCGAAGGTCTCGATCTCGCTGGCCGACACCAGAGCGTTGGCTCGCCACATGGCGTCGCGGACCCCCTCGCGGTCGAGCAGCCCCAGAAAACTCACCCGCCGTTCAATACCCAGCTCGGAGGCGAGCGCTTCCAGAGTCGGCCGGTGATCGCCATCTCCAACGATCTCCAGCCGTAGCGCCTCGTTCGATTTGGCCAGGGAGACGAACGCGCGCAGCAGGACGTCCACGCGCTTGTTGGGCGTGAGGAACCCGACAAACAGGAAGATAAAGGGGTCGGTCCGCCTCGGCTCGGCGGGAAGTGTAAAAAATCCCGTGTCCACCACGTTGGGGATGATCTGTATGTCACGACCACCCGCGTAAGGTCGAACGTCGCCCGCCAGCTTGCGGCTGACGGCGATGATACGGTCGGCATCGAATAGCACTGCCCGCGCCTGGACCAGCATTTCATTGGTCACGATACCGCGCGCGTATCCGGAGAAGTGTTCGGTCACCACGAAGGGAATTCTCCAGCTGCGCTTAGCCTCCATCGCCGCCACTCCGGCTTGATGGACGCAATGCGCGTGTATGAGGTCGGGAACACCATGGCGACGGACGTAATGTTGGATCAGTCGCTGTGTCAAATTGACCCAAAACGCGCGCGTCGTTTTCTTCGCCAAAGGAATCCTCCAGCCTATGACGCGCAACGTCGGAACCCCGTCGTCGTCGTCTTCCACGATTTGGTACCTTCGGCCGAACCACTCCGAGGGCGATGCACCTTGAAGCGTCCGCAGTTCCGCGTAGACCACGCCTGTTTTTACGCCCTGCCGGTGTACGGCGATCGATTGGTCTCTGAAGAAGCTGCCATGCACTGGATTATCGCTGGTGTAGTACCACGACGGTATGATCAGGACGTGGGCGTTTTTGACGCTCTTCACCGGTCGTTTCTCCTGACGGAAGCGATCTTCCCCTTGATGACGGCGACGTCGGCGCGTTTCGGCACCATCAGTTCGTACCAGCGAATGCCGGTGATTCGGTAGTACAAAACTAGCTTTATGACCGTGTTTAACAGATAAGAAAGCGTCGTCGCCATCGCCGCACCGTTGATGCCGTATCGCGGTATCAACAGCACACTGGCGACGACAATCGAAGTTAAGGTCACAACCGCCACGTATAGGTTCAGGTCCACTCTGCCTCTCGCCGCAAGATCGATCGACACACCGCGCGCCACCGATAGCGCTACCACACCCGGCAGCAACCACCGCAGCGCACCAATCGACGGCTCGTATTTGTCCGTAAACACGCCCACTATCAACGGTCCGGCAAAAGCGAACAATACAACCGCGATTCCCATTGATACCAGGAATACCAATTTCGTCGCCAGGGGCGTCAGCCGTCGCCGCCGGGCCTCGTCGGCATGGAGCTCTGAAAGCCGCGGTAGGAGCACCTGACTGGCCGCCTGCGACAACAGCCAGATTTTTTCTGCGATTACGACCGCGGTCACGTACAAGCCGGTGGTCGCCGGTGACATGTAGAAGTTGATCAGCAGTGTGCTCGACCGGTAGGAAAAAAAAGCCAAATTGTTCGCGATCTGTGCGCGCCACCCGTATCCTACGCACCGCTTGGCGTAGCTCTTGATCCGGTGTTCGTCGGGCGTCATTCGTGCAGCCAACAGGTGCGGCGCGATTGCCCACCACGCGAACACCAGGCTGAGCAACCACGCCAACACGTAAGCCCACAACGCCCCTTCTGTTCCCGATTGCAAGCCGAGGATTGCGACCGCGGTCAAAACAAATGCCAGGACAGGCTGGATGAACAATACGATGTTGTAACGGTGAAAGTCTTGCAGCCCCTGTAAGAGACTAACTAGAAACGCGTGGAGCAGCGATATGGGGACGCCGGCCAGCGTGATCCAAAGCATGTGCTCGGGTACGCCGGGAAACCACCGGTCGGCGAAAAAGCGGATGATCCCGGCGCCGATACCAACCCCGATCACACTCAAGGCCACCCAGAGCATCACACTGGTTCGCAACGCCCGGTTTACGGACACATCGCCGCGGCCGATGAAGTAGACGTTTGCCGAGGGGACGCCGAGGTTGGAGAGAATAACGATCAACGTGGATAGCAGAATCGCCAGGGCATATTTCCCCTGACCGTCCGGGCCCAACGTGCGCGCGATCAACGCCACCAATCCGAGGGTGACCACCAGACCCAGTCCCTGGCGCAGGAATGTGATGGTGATGTTCGTCCCCAGGCCCTTGGACCGCAATCCAGTCACACTCCCTCTTTCTTGGTTCCG
>CBDVBX010000128.1:0-10007 GCA_965372335.1 uncultured bacterium
AAACCGCCGATCGTGATCTCTAAGAAGCGCGTAAGAACGAGGTAAAACCCGTGCAGCGCTCCAAAAACGACAAAAGTCCAACCGGCGCCGTGCCACAATCCAGCCAACAACATCGTGATCATTGCGTTCGCGTAGGTACGTCCCAGCCCCTTGCGGTTACCGCCCAGGGAAACATATACGTAGTCTCGCAACCAGGAAGACAAAGATATGTGCCAGCGCCGCCAGAAATTTGAAAATCCCACGGCGCTGTACGGGAATCGGAAATTGTCGGGCAAAGCAAACCCAAAGCACAAGGCGATGCCGATCGCGCACGTGGAGTAGCCGGAGAAGTCAAAGAAGACCTGGCCCGCAAAAGCGAATACCCCCAACCACGCATCCGTCGTGCCTGCCTTCCAGGGCGCGGCGAACACCATGTCTGAAACCGGTGCTAAGATAGAGTCCGCCAGGATGGCTTTTTCGAAAAGTCCGACGATTAGTAGAACCAAGCCCCAAGAAAACACGCTTCGCGTCGGGCGCTTCGGTTCTACCAGCTGTGGAAGAAAATCGCTGGCGCGCATGATGGGGCCAGCCACCAATTGAGGGAAGAAGGTCACGAACAGAGCAAAATCCAACCGCGAGTGCCAAGGTTTGAGGCGGCCGCGGTAAACGTCGATCGTGTAGGACAGCGTCTGAAACGTGTAAAAAGAAATCCCGATGGGAAGCACGATGTCTGGAGCCGCGGGCGTGAACTCGATTCCTACGAAATGCAGAAGAGCCACGAAGTTTTCCAGCAAAAACGTGCCGTATTTGAAATATCCCAGCATGCCCAGATTGGTGGCCAGGCTGGCTAGAAGTAATAACTTGCGCGATCGCTGCGTTTTTGCCGCCGCCAATCGCCTACTCACGATCCAGTCAACCGACGTCGATATCCATATGAGGATAACGAACGGCGGATTCCACGCCGCGTAGAATAGGTAGCTGGCGATCAGCAAGTTGGCCTTTTTGACGGTCCAACGCAGCGGCAGATTGTGCACCGCGAGCACGATCGCAAAGAAAACCACAAAGGTCAGCGAACTAAAGATCATACGACGTGCGAGTTGGGAAACCTTGGGTTTATGCCAGTGGCGTATTCAGTGGCCTCAAGCTGGCAAGGTCTTATCTCGATAGAGTCATAAATCTGTAATGGCTAAAAGCGATTGTACGTTATCTCGCGGTTGGTATCAATGTGTACTTGAAAAAAAGGGGGCTAATGATCGATTGTGACTGGCTACTCTGCTTGTGGGATACCGAAACAACATGGGGGGACGACAGAAATACTCGATTACACATTCAGCTATTATTGTATTCCGTGGCGAGTAGGGCACCGAGACGCTATCTGACCAACGAAAGCAAGATTGTGACAAAAAATTGCTATTAACTTTGAGATGTCTCCGGATAAGATGAGTCAATAATCGGGAGCAGGACTTTTAAAACCCACAGAGAAATTACAATGACCGACACCCGCAAGACCGAACTGCCGCTGAGCGGCTATCGTGTACTCGATCTTTCACGCATACTCGCCGGTCCTTACTGCACCATGATACTTGGAGACCAGGGTGCCGAAGTGATCAAGGTGGAGCGGCCCGACATTGGCGACGACACCCGGACATGGGGTCCCCCGTTTGCAGGAGGAGAGAGCGCGTACTATCTTTGCTGCAATCGCAACAAGAAATCGATCGCCATCGACTTGAAACATCCAAAGGGCGTCGAGCTGGTGAGGGAACTCGCGAAGGTTTCCGACGTCCTCGTCGAGAATTTTACGCCCGGGTTGATGAAACGATTCGGACTGGACTTCGAAACGCTCCGCCAGATCAATCCTCGCCTGGTCTACGCGTCGATCACGGCGTACGGACAGGACGGCCCTTATCGCGACAGACCGGGATACGACATGGTGCTCTCCGCCGTTGGCGGTCTCATGTTTATAACCGGCGAAAAGGACGGCAATCCGTGCAAGGTTGGAGTGGCGATCACGGATGTACTGACCGGCGTTTATGCGTCAGGCGCGATTACTTCCGCGCTTCTGTGGCGGGAGCGATCCGGCAAAGGACAGTACCTGGACATCAGTCTCCTCGATGTACAGGTTTCCGGGCTGGCTAACATCGCCAGCAACTACCTGATCGCCGGCAAGGAGGCCACCCGTTGGGGAACGGCACACGAGTCGATCATCCCCTACCAGGTGTACCAAACGCAGGACAGACCGATCGCGATCGCAGTGGCGAATCAAAAACTGTGGATCAACTTTTGCAAACTGGTGGGTAAAGAAGAGTGGCTAAACGATCCGCGCTTCGAGTCCAATCCTAAACGTGTCGAAAATCGCGAGGTGCTCCTCCCGCTCATCGATGATTTGTTTACTCAAAAGACCTGTGACGAATGGATGACGCTATTGGTGAGAGAGGCCATTCCGTGCGGACCCGTCAACGACATGCAGCACCTCTTCGCGGACCCGCAGGTGCAACATCGGAACATGATCGCAGAAGTGCCGCACCCGACAATCGGCACGCTACGACTGGCCGGTTTGCCGATCAAATACACCGAGACCCCAGGCTCTATTCGTCTTCACCCCCCGTTACTCGGAGAGCATACCGACATCGTTCTGTCCGAGGTTTTGGACTACTCACCCCAGGAAATCGCGGCGTTGAACGCCGAGGGCGCAATTTCGTCGGGTTCGACAACCTAGCTACGAAAACGTTGCTCGTGGAAATCAAACAACACGGCGCCTGGTTATTCGACCGAATCCCCTTTTACTTCCCAAATTTGAAAGTACGGCGTATTAACCTTTACCGGGCGGAAGTATTGTCGATTGATCCGGTGACGGATGAACCTGCGATTGAATACCGATTCGGCGATCGTGGGACTCATCACTGCGCCGAATCCCAATGCGGGGATCCATTCGAAGTGCAAACCATTCGCATTGTTGAACTCTTTTTTCTCTAAGGTATTTCCCGTAAACGCCAACACCAGGTTCAGCGGATAGGACTGCTTACTGCCGTCGACATCGACCTCGGTGACAGTCCCGCTCCCTAAATCCACATGTAGGCCGTCTTGGCCGCGTAAGCTACGATCGCCCTGACGAACACCATAGTGAGGCCTGTAGTGTACGTTTTGTCCCTGGCGTCGGGCCGGATCCCACGTGCCGCGCTCGAACCAAACCCTGGATTTGGTTAGATCCTGGGTCAGAAGCAAGTAAGTCGGCGGCACTCTCTGCGGAAAGAAAAACGCCAACCAATCATCGACGGATCGAAACTCCTCCGCTTTGGCGAGCCGCTCCGAGTTCAGCGCGTCTGCTATCGTTGCCCGGGCCGCGTTTGGTCCTGCCGCGCAAACATTCCTCAGCAGCGTCAATGCAGCGGCGTGATTCTGATTCATCGCTTGGTAAAGGCGCTCCATGCCTGCGGTACCGTTTCCTATCCAAAACTGCATAAAATTGGCGGCGAGTCGATCATTCGAACTCGCCAACGGCAGATTCTGATAGACGAGGCGCGGACCTTCGAGCGATCCACCGTCTGTGATAACGGATCGGCGGGCATAGTACATGATGGGATACCCGTGCCACCACGTGGTCCAAAGGGTCGCGTTTGGAGGTGTGTTGTCCATCACCGCCTGTATTGCCCCCATCGAATTGGCCATTGGCGATCGGTAGACCTTCGCCGTGGACTGGGCGAAGCACAACGCAGACGGCGCCAGCGCCAGCAGCGGAACGACAAAGGTCGCCGGCGCCCAGTTCTCGCGGTATTGCCACAGCCGTTCCGCCAGAAAACCGACACCCAACGCGATGACCGGTACTTGAAAGATCAAGAACCGATTTCCGAACACGAGCGGTAACAAAGCCAGCAAGGTTAGTACGGCGAGCAACAGAGCTTGTTTCTTCTGGCCGATCAGCAGCCACACATAACCCGCCCACGCCAAAACGAACACCACGGCGTGGCCGGCGGTCAGTTTGGCTGATTCCGCAAAGCCAAGCACTTGTAGTTCTCTGACGTCGCCCACCGTCGACGGGAAAGGACCCGTTTCAGCGCCCGACACAAACGCCAGCCTGCTCAGGATGTTGCTAACGAGGGTGACGGGAGTACCGAATCCCCGCCATATCAGCAATACGAGAGTCAGACCGGCCGTCACGCCAAAAAAAACGATTCCCTCCTTGCGGGAGGGCCGGTAAAAGAAGACCAGGGCAACAATAAACATCGCCAGGCAGATAGCGCCGACAACCTCGGTCGCGGTGTCCCACCACCACAGAAACAAACCAAAGCCTACCAACGCCGCCGTGCCAAAGACGTACCGTGTCGACGCAACTCCCCGGGCGAAGCGCAAGACACAGTAGCAAATCGTTAACGTCAAAGTCACGATCAGACAATCCGTGTCGAAAAACCCCAACCGCGACCGACCCACGTAGTACTCCGATACGACGGCCATAAGCGCCGCCGTCAAACCCATTATTGGACTCCCGCCCAGGGCTCGGCCCAACGCGTATACCGGCAAAAGCAGCAACGGCGCGATCAACACCGGCAGCAGAACAGCGATCCAGTCGAGTGAAACACCAATGGTCTTGTGAACGCCGCAGGTCAGTACGGAAAGCAGTGGTGGGGGCGAAGGCCGGCGGGGTGCATCCGGAAAGCGTCTCTGCGCATCAACGGCTTCGTACTTTCCCTCGCACAGATCTCTTGCCAAGCGGATGTAAAAGTAACCGTCGCCCGTGGCTAAAATCGGATTATCGTGGAACAAAAAGACTTCAGTATGATCGCGTAGTTGGAAATAATCTTCGAAGCGGGCAAAAACACCGACTCCGTAGATCACCACCAACGCAATAACAGTCAACAACCGGCCGTGGGCCGCCAGAAATCGTACCAGCGTTTTACCGGAAGTCGACGGCTGCGGTCGGTTCGGTTTCTTTCGCTGATTTCTTGTATTTCGCTTGGGTGTACTTTTGCCCATCTGACAGATTTGCTACCCGGGTTCGGAGGAATTGACGTATATGATTAGTCTTCACGCCGCCCAAACAAAGAACCGAACAAAGATTTCTTTTGTTTGCCCTTCCCACCTTGCTCTAGAACGAAATCGCGGAACGGAGTTGAGAATAACTCGCATTCACCGTTACTTTCCACCAGATAACCTCGTCGCTGAAGATCCTCACTGATGTGACGAAACTTTCGATCGATAGGCTTACCCGACGCAACGCGCAGTAGATTTTTATGGCAGTTTTCGTCCATCCTCTCCCATATGTAAGTGTAATGTTGAGTCGCTTCCTCTTTGAACGTTTCTGCGATTTTACCCCACTCCGGCGCTCCTTCCCCGAACTCGAGCAGGTATTCGAAAACGGCGCAACACGCCATCTGAATGAACATTGGGAAATTGCCGGACAATGCCAAAATCTCGGTGGCAAATGGTTCGAGGGGCAATCCCTCCCTTTTCGAGGGCACACACACCACCTCCACCGCCTCTTCGTGACTAAACGGTCGCAGTGGCAAATTGGAAAATATATTAAAGAACGGTGAGTCGGCGATGTCCTTGTCATGGCACATTTGCTGGAGGTCGTTATACGACGAGGTTACGAATGCGACCTTGTAGTTATTTGCGAGAAAGCGCAGAAACGAAAAAAACTGCATATCGAAATTAGGATTAGTCGTCACGGACTCAAACTCGTCCATCAAGATAACAATTCGCTTACCGTTATTGTTGAGATGCTCAATCTCCTCTTTCAAGGCATCGAGGGATTTTTCCTTCGACGATGCCGTCACCTGCTTGTGCTTTTCGTATTTGAACATGCCAAATAGAATGTCGATAAACTTGGATACGTCCAGGTCTCGCCCCTGTTGAAAGTCCATGTAGACAAATATGGAACTGTGGTGATTCTCCATGTGCACGCGTCGGCTTCGACGTTGATATATATAGTTGAGTAGCGATGATTTTCCGACGCGGCGCTCCCCCACGATCGAAATCGATTGTGGCCTCGGCGCGTCGAGCCGCGAGTAAATCTTTTTAACCTCCCTGGCCCTCCCGAAGAAATCGTCAGGGTTTTCGATCATGACACGATTGAGATAAGGGTTTCTCTTACTACTACGGGTGGTAAGTGACTTAGCCACCGCTTTCTCGCTGGAAACTTGAGATTCGCCGTTTTTGTATTGAGACCGCAATCGCGATACTTGTTTTCCTACCTCGGCGAACGTCTGGTAACGGTTGTCACGGTTTTTCTCCAAGCATTTTAAAACCACGTCCTCGACGTCAAACGGGATGTGGGGTTCGAATGGCGCTGGTTCCTCGGTTGCGATCAAATACATTAAAGTTGTGGGATGCTCGGCGGAAAACGGAAACGTTCCGTTGAGCATACGATACAAACACACACCAAAGGCCCATATATCGGCACGGGTATCGACCTCTTCTCCCCCCGCCTGTTCTGGCGCAAAAAATGCCGGTGTACCGACGCGAAGATTTGGATCCGAATGCGAAGTCGCGTCTACCAGTTTGGCCAGGCCAAAGTCCAGCACCTTCGCCTGACCTTCCGAATTGATCATGACGTTGGTCAGCTTGAGATCGCGATGAATGACCCCGTGTTCGTGGGCGTAACACATTCCAGCGCAGATTTGACCCGCGATTCTCAAAACATCGGCCAATTCCGGCGTTGATCTCTCCAGCATCTCATTCAACGTGATCCCGTCTACCAATTCCATCACCATGAATGGCCGGTTATCCAGTTCTCCGCAATCGAATACGGTGACGATGTTGCTGTGCATTAATTTCGCCATCGACTCCGACTCGCGTTGAAATCGTTTTTCGAACGCGCCCTCATACCCCGGATCAACCAAAAACTTCACTGCGACGTCGCGCTTCAAGGATGAATCAAAGGCGCGGTACACTTCGCCGAACGCTCCCCGGCCAACGCGCTTTTCGATTTTGTATTTCCCCATCAACACTTTTCCAACCATTTTAGTCCTCGATCAGTTTGTGAAGTTGTGCTTAATAGTCAATGTATCTCCCGGCGCGAGAGTCTTTGTAAACTTCTTCGCATGCTCGCCATATCTCAGTTCGATTTCCTGCTCACCCGGTCGTGCCGAGATGACAGCGTGACTTATCTCGATTAAGACTCGAGTGCCGTCGAGGTACACATCGGCTACCGGTTCAATCTTGAACTCAAAATAGCCGTCGGGCAGTCGTTCGAGTGTCACGATAATCTCGTTGTTCGCGTACGGGATCTCGATGGTCTCACTCCAGTCTTTGTACCCATTCGCAGTGACGCTCAAAACGTGGTGTCCGTATTCAACGTCCAGGATGGCGTACGGGGTAGTCCCCCTCCAGTTTCCGTCGCTGAGGACGAAAGCGGCGCCCTGGGGCTCGGAATGGATGCGTAATGGAGACGTTTTCTTCGTCATGTCTCTTGAAAGCTCAATTGAAGAGTCCGCAAAAGTCCAGAAAGGAGGAAACGTATAGCGGTCATATCCATCGATCGCAAGCGACACAGAATAGCTTTGATTGACGGACAAGCCTGGTAAACGATCCGGTGTTCTCAATCCTGTATCTGTTCCATCAAGAATAATCCGAGCACCACTGGGTCTAGACTGTACGTCGATGTCGCCCGTGAGATCTATCAGTGCCAAAGTCGTATCCCACGATGCACCTGCTTTGAGATCCAACGAGTCTGCAAAGGCAACATAGCCCGCGCGGGTCACCTTCAGCCCGTGGGTTCCGACGGGGATACTGTCGTTGAGAGGCGTCCATCCGATCCTCGCACCATCGATCCATACCTCGGCGTTGGACGGCGTTGACATAATATTCAACTTTGCATAGTCGATCGGCGTCTGGCTTGGCGAGCTGGCAGGTCCCCGGTCATCGCCCGTGATAAGGCCGCGCATCAGCACAATCGCCGCAACGACCACGATAACCGATACCGAGGCGTAAACCCACCGTCGCATCTTCGGCTTTTGAGCAGGAACGAGTTCCGGCGGAACTTCTCCGGCCCTTTCCATCTCATCTACCACTTGCCACATCGAATGCATCCTGGTAATCCACAAGCGCCACAGTCCCATTTTAAATTCGTATTTGTCGCTCTCAGCGGATTTGACCAGCAAATCCCCCTTGAACAGGTTCTCCAGGGCTTTCTTCAACCCGTTGACGTCGATTTGATAGCCCAAATTTTCCTTTTGCGCAAACTCGGCGATGTCTGAGGCAGTGACGGGCATCAACTCCTGACGGCAGATTTCCGCTATGAACGAGAGACATAGCTTTTCAATAAACGGAAGTTGGTTCCAATGGAAGATCATCTGCGGAAGGGGATTCACGATCACCTCGTTTACCACCCGCAGTAAATCCTCGTTGGTCACGTCGTATTTTTGTTCCTCGTTGAGATGGTCGACGATAGTTTGACACAACACCTGGGCGTAGAACGGCTGCCCCGCGGTCAAATCGGCGATCGCTTCTGGAACGCCTTGTTCATATTCGATAACACCCCGCAGAGGTTCTCGAACGAGTCGAAGCGTGTCGTTTCTCGACAAAAAGCTAATCCGGCGGTTCAAGCCTTTGCTGAGAATATCCCAATACTTCCTTTTCCTTGCCTCCAACTTGTCAGATCCTGTAAAGATAACGAAAAGTTTCTTGTGTTCGATGAGATTGCCGACGAGATGCAACACTTGAGTTTTGAGCAGGTTGTTGTCGATATGAGTTTCCAACAATTCGTACTCGTCAAATGTCAACACCAGTTTTGTTTCGCCGAGTTCGTCTGCCAATCGTTTAATAAAGCGTTCGAACGCGTCATACGGGTTGTCTTTTTGCTCGAGGAAATAAGTGCTCAGGTGTGAATCGGAAAACTCGTAGCCGGAAGTCATGATCGCTTGCGCGACCTTGCCGAGGAAGTCCGCGTCGCTCGTAATGGCCATCGACTGCATATCGATGAGCACCGGCAGGAATCCCTCTCCGAGCCGGCCGTCCTGGATTTGGAATAGTATGGATGTTTTTCCACTTCGGCGGGCCCCGCACAAAACGATCAACCCGCCCTCGTCTCCACCCGTGATCTTCGACTGGACGTACGCGAAGTCATCCTCACGCCCGAAGAACATCTTCGTACCACGGATTGGATTTCCTACAATGTACGGATTATGAATCGGTTCAAACGGTTTGTCGTCGGAAGGCGCCATTAATTCTCCACCCGTACCGCGTGTCAGTTGGAATCCGGTACTTCACATGCCGGTGTGTCTCAATTGGTAGGTGGATCCGGCGGCTTGGGAAGCGGTTCATCCGGCGGATCTGGCTCTTCGTCGCTGCCCGACAGTGCGAACGCAAGGATTACCCCCACTCCCACTACCACCGGGGTAACGACGCGGGTCAGCCACCACCCTTTGCCTTTGATCTTTTTGAGATCGATTTCCTTGGAAAGTGTCTCCGCAGGCTCGATTTCGATTGTGACTTCACTTTCCTCATAGCCGGACTTTATAATCCGTACCGTGTGCGCGCCGATCGGAAAATATTCAGCCCGGTACGGGGATTTTCCTATATGCGCGCCATCGATCATCACATCGCACGAGTCGGGATCGGTAATAATCTCTAATCCGCCGAACATCTCCGCCCGCAACGCGTCGTAGAGGGCGTCGACACCGCTATACCCCACTCCCGCTTCGATGTCAGGATAACGTTTCAGGGTCTCTCTCGCCAGGGCTTCACGCTCGCGATCGAGTTCCGCTCTGGCTTGGAGATCTTGGGTCGCGTTCCGCTTTTGGTGAACGGTCAAGACCAGCTCGTTGTATAGCTCCCGCTGGATCATGGCCGCGTCCGAATACTCCTCGATCATCTTGCGAAGCTCAGCAATCGCCTGGTCGTACTTCCCGTCCGATCTGAGCGCGAAGACGGCTTGGATGCGCGTCGCAAAATCGTCTTCCGTCTGAGCAGTCCAGGCAGGGGACGGCGCCAGCACGGAAATCAAGAAAACCATCGAGATCAACCCAACCGGCACTTTTAGATTGCGTGATGGTGGTCTCATCGATTCGTCTCCCTCGTTTTTGAGTTCTGCC
>CBDVBX010000129.1:0-9995 GCA_965372335.1 uncultured bacterium
CGCCGCGGATTTTCCGCAGCTTTGGGCCGACCGACCGCCGCGTCCGTGGTTTTGGTGCGGGGCCAGAGCGGCGAAGCCCACGGCGACCTGCCCCAAATACCACTGAAACCCGCGGTCGGGCGGTACCAGACGTACGAAAGATCCGAGGGGGGGCTAGCGGACGATGACGGTGTCGAAGGCGGGGGCAGTTTCGATGTTCTTCTTGACCCAGCAGAGGTCTGCCGCGCGGACGACCGCTTTTTCGTACTTCTCCGGAAACCCCGGTGGCAGCTTGATTTCGATCCTGATGTTGTCCATCAATCTTGTCTTTTCGTTGGTCGAGGTCCGCATGATGACGCCCGATCCCGCGGTTGCGATTTTCCGTTCCAGGCAAAAATTCAGGACGTAGTAGCCCGCGCACGCCGCTATCGAAACTAGAAACAGATCCGACGGCGACGGCGCAGTACCGCCACCGCCGTCCTTGACCGGTTGGTCCGTCCGGACGACGTAATCGCCGATAGCGGTTTCTACGACCCGCCCTTCGCCGAATTCGACAGAGATTTCCATAGTGCGGTCCTTGGTCAAAACTGGTATTGTCTAAGGAGTCTTTCGATACAACCAGGTTTTAGTCCAAAACACTCTAATATATAAACTCCAAGAGGTGAACCAAATGTTTCTGAGAGTCACATTGGTGTGCGCGCTTGTTGCTTCTCTGGCGGTGTTTGCGGTCGCGGAGCCGCAAGAGACGTCAGACCAAAAGACGCTTAGTAGCGAAAAAGTCCAGTCGAGCGAACCCGCCAAGATGATCGTCCGCGGCGAAAAAATCGGGGACTCGCCCGTCGTGTCACTGGCCGAGATAATAAAGCAACCCAAAAAGTACGAGAACAAGACGGTCGTCCTCGAAGGCACCGTGGATGCCGTTTGTCAGAAGAAGGGGTGCTGGATGGTGATATTACCGGGCGATAACGAGACCGGCGTCCGAGTGACATTCAAAGACTACGGCTTTTTTGTGCCCAAGGATGCGAAGGGTTTTAAGGTCCGTGCCGAGGGAAAGCTCCACTTCACAACGCTGAGTAAGGAAGAAGCCGACCACCTGGAGGAAGATGGTGCCAAGTTGGTGCGCGACGCCGACGGGATGGTGAGGGAAATTGGATTTGTCGCCTCCGGCGTCGAGCTCTATAAGTTCCCAGAGAAAGAATAGCCAACACCACAAAAGAGGCGTGTGCATGAGACTAACCGCCTTCGCGCTGGCCGCGGCGCTGGTGATCGGTTTGTGGCAAGGTGCTTTGGCTGAGCAACCCGCGGATCGAACTGCGACACAACCGTCACCCGGCCAGGCCGACCCGGCTGTGGGCACCGCCGCCGGCCGCGTGGCCGAGCTCACATCGGGACAGTGGCGAGAAGACCTGGTGTTTTTTACGTCCGAACTCCCCGAACGCTACGGGGGCAGCCTCCCCGCGATTCATTGGGACGAATTCCGGCGCGCTTCGGCGCAACTGGCCGGTCGACTGCCATCGCTATCCAACGGCGAAGTCGTCGCCGGTCTCGTGCGGCTGGCAGCCATGCAGGATGACAAGAGCACGCTCATCTGGCCGTTCCAGCCCGCGATCGGAATGACCATTCTGCCAGTGCAGGCGTACTGGTTCGACGATGGTGTGTACGTCACGCGCGCCGACGAGGAGTATGGTTACACCGTTGGGTCACGGATCGCGCGGATTGGCGGCCGCGAGATTGACGCCGTATTCGATTCGATCGCACCTTTGATCGGCGCGGAAAACGACCTCCACAAGAAGCTTTGGTTTTTTGTCTACGGGTTTTGCCCGGAGCTGCTCCACTCCCTCGGTATTGGCGAACGGAATGACGCAGCTTTGTTCACACTGGTGGATTCGCGCGGCAAAACATACGACGTGGAAATAAGCGCTGTGCCGTTTGCCGCTTACGCCAAAAGGTTTTTTACCACGCCGGTTGAAAAACAGTTCTCGCCCGTAATCACCAACCGCCGTAGACGCAACTACTGGTGGGAATTGATGCCCGACTCACGGACGCTGTATATTCAGTTCAACGAAATCCGTAACCAGCGCGGCGGCGAGCAGATAGAATCGTTCATCGCGCGACTGGTCTCGTTCGCCGATACGGCCCAGTTCGATCGTACCGTCGTGGACCTCCGCCGGCGCGGAGGAGGAAGCGGCTACCTCGCCGTTCGGGTGGCGGACGCACTCGGCGAACACGACAAGATCAATCGGCGGGATCGTTTGTTCACGCTGATCGGTCGCTCCACGTCGGGGACGGTACTCGAGTTGGCGTCGATGCTCGAATACAGGACGGGGACCTTGTTCGCGGGAGAACCTACGGGCGAGGGTCCCAACGGCGTCGGCGATAGCCAAACGTTTAAGCTCCCCAACTCCGGAATAGAGGTGTACTACACAGATCGCTTCTGGCCCACGAGCATTCCCGAAGACGATCGACGGTGGATCACACCAGACGTTCGCGCTAGTTACAAGCACTTGGATTTTGTCGAAGGACGAGATCCGGCGATGACAGCGGTTCTAAATTACCGTCCGCAACCGATCGACGAACAGACGCTGGACTACGACACTGCAGAAAGGATTACCGGACGCTATCTGTTTAGCCCCTACCAGATTTTGAAGATCGAATACGAACCGGAACGTATCGCACTGTCGATGACACTTACCGATTTCATTGATACCAGTTTTTTCAAATTCCGGTCGCCGATGTATTGGTCGGGCGGGACGCGATTCGAGACAGACGTCGAGGGTGTGGCGATCGACGCCGCTTTGGCACCCGGGAGGCAGGTCGAACAGCTCTTCATCGACTGGAAGGGACACTCGAAAACAATCCGACGCGTTCCGGATGATTTCAGATTGCCCGTGGAGTTGATCCGAGAAGATCGAATCGACGCGGGTGTGACGGCTCTCCTGGCTGACGACAAAAGCCGGTCCTACTACCAGATGACGGTCGGTTGGTTGTTGAACGACGAGGGCGAGCGACTCCTCGAAGAAGGCAGATCAGACCAGGCGATCCTACTATTCCAAGCGAACACGGAGTTGTACCCGGAAGATACAGGCGCGTGGGAGAGTCTGGCCGAAGCGGGTATCATAGCGGGCGACGCGCGCCTCGCAACGAGATGTTACAGGAGAATACTCGAGTTGGACCCCGACAACGAGACGGCGGCGGAACGACTCGGTCGGTTGGAATCGCCGAGCACGAGATGATTCGGAGCGAAGAGCGTTGATTCGAGTCACAACGTCGATAACGATTGACGAAAGCGAGTTGGTTTTTGTGTACTCGCGCGCATCCGGACCGGGCGGTCAGAATGTGAACAAGGTTTCGACAGCGGCGCAGCTTCGTTTCGACGTCGTCCGTTCCCCGTCGCTGCCGTCCGATATCAAAGAGCGGTTGGCACAGCTGGCTGGCACCCGGATGACCAACAACGGTGTCCTCATAATCGAAGCGCGCCGTTGCCGTACTCGTGAGCGTAACCGGGAAGATGCCGTCGAACGACTGGTCACACTCATTAGAACGGCGGCAAAGCGGCCCAAGCGCCGAAATAAAACTAAACCCACTCGCGAATCGAAAGAACGCCGATTGGAGGAAAAACGACACCAATCTCAAACCAAGCGTCGGCGGCGACCGGTGGTGGACAACGATAATTGATCTGCGGTAGATTCGATATCCGCGTATAGCGTCAAAAACAACCCGCGAATCTTACAGGAGGAACCGGCGATGAGCTATTTTTTTGCAAAAACACTCGAGGCACCCTTCGAAGAAGTGATCGATAAAGTCACTGATGCGCTACAGCAAAAAGGATTCGGAATCTTAACCGAAATCGACGTCAAGGAAACCCTCAAGAAGAAATTGGATGTCGATTTTCGCCCGTATAGAATCTTGGGTGCTTGCAATCCGCCCATGGCGCACAAAGCGCTTCAGGTGGAGGACAAGATCGGGACGATGCTGCCCTGTAACGTTATCGTCCAGGACCTCGGCGGCGGCAAAATCGAGGTCGCCGCAGTCGATCCGGCGGCATCCATGATGGCCGTTAAGAATGCCGAACTGGAAAACATCGCCGGTGAGGTTCGGGCCATGCTGGAGGCGGTCATCGACGGGCTTTGAAGCCGACCGGACTTTGTGCTATTATCGCCCCGAGTCCTTGCCGGTCATTCCGGGCGTCTCGGACAGTTGATCCGCTTAGGGGGGATTACTTGCAACGATCGTTCAACAGAAACATCACTGCGTTGGACCAAGTGTTCGCTTTCACGGCGGAGTTTTCCGACGAAAACCAGCTCGATGAGTCCGTGTCTCTCGCAATGAATCTCGCCATCGAGGAGTTGTTCACCAACATCGTCAAATACACCACCGATACCGGCAACGACATTTCGATTCACCTCAATGTTTTGGACGGCAACCTCGTTGTCAAAATCACCGACTTCGATGTGGAGCGGTTCGACGTCACCCGGTCGGATAAGGTGGACGTCAACAAATCGCTCGAGGAACGAAAGGTCGGTGGTATCGGTCTCCACTTGGTTCGCAATATCGTTGACAAGATCACGTACGAGTACAAGGACCGAACCGCTTGCATTACGCTGGTGAAGCACCTGGAGGATCTCGATGTTTGACATCAAGTTTGGGGAGGGCGGCGAAATCTTCCTGTCGGGTCGTTTCGATGCGACCCAGGTCGGCCGGGCTCGCGAAGAACTCAGCCGGGTGGACTCTTCGTGCACGGTCAATTTCGAAAACCTCGACTACATCTCCAGCGCCGGACTGGGCGTGCTGCTCAGCGTGCAAAAGCGTTTGAACGGTTCGAGCGACAGCCTGACACTGGTCGGACTCAACCGCCACATCCGGGAGATTTTTCGGATAGCCGGTTTCGACCAGGTGTTCAAGATCGACTGATACGACAACGGTTCGGTCGAGATAACCGGGGGAGATACGCCGCGGTAAGATTCTCTCCAACTTTCGGGCCGTTCGATTGTAGTTACGTATGAAAGCGCAAAACGACGCAATTCTCGTCGACGAGTGTCTCAAAGGCGACAATAAAGCCTTCGAGACCATCGTGCGCAAGTACGAGAAACCGATATACAACCTGGCGTTTCGGATGGTTAGAGACCCCGATGACGCTGCGGATATAACGCAGACCGTATTCGTCAAGGCGTATGAAAAGCTCGGCTCCTACAACCCGGCGCATCAGTTTTTCAGCTGGGTCTATAGGATGGCGGTAAACGAGTCGATCAATTTTTGCAAGCGTAAGAAACGCATGGACGAGTACGAGAGCGGGATTACGTCTGTCGTGAAGGCGACGCCGGAAGGAGACTTCCGGGCCGCCGAGTTGAGCGAATTCATCGGTGACGCAATTTCGCAGCTGAAGATGGACTATCGTCTCGTCCTGGTTTTGAAGCACTACCACGATTTCTCTTATCAGGAAATCGGTGAAGTGCTGCAAATCGACGAAAAAACGGTGAAATCCAGGTTGTATACCGCCAGACAGCAACTAAAAGAAATCCTCGAGAAGGAGGGGATCCGGGGATGATTGGCCCGGAATTCGTTGAGCAGGCGAACAAGGAATTGGACGGAGTGCTTTCGCGCCCCGAAAGCGAGCGTTTTCACAGGCGTCTGGCGACCGACGCCGAGGCGGCGAAATACTTCGAAAGCCTACGCGCAACGCTGGCCGCCGTCGACGCCGCCGAAGAGCCCGATCCTCCGGCCCAACTCGAATCGCGGATCTTGGGCGCGATACCGTGGGGCCAGCATCGACCCCATTCGCCGGCTCGCGGCCGGGCGACGTTTCGGGCGTGGTGGATTTTCACACCGAAGCTCCGCTATGCGGTGACTTTTTTGTTTGGTGTACTGTTTGGCCTTATTGTTTACACATCAATTGTTTACAACACTGACCAGAGCCCCGGCGGGCTTGACGACGCGGATTTTTATGGGACAATGAGGTATATTAACAACACGGACGGATTCCAGGAGACGCATTCGGTCGGGGTGAACCTAGACCAGGTCAAAGGCCATGTTCGCCTCCACGAGGCGGATCGGGTTTTGTTGGCCGAGGTATCTTTGGAGTCCGCAGGGGAGATCGAATGGGTCCTTCAGTACGACGAATCTGATGTTTCGTTCGAAGGATTCAGACAATTCGAGGGAAGAGCGGGCGACGTTCACGCCACGAGCACGGAGACGCGCATATACCAGACAGGTGAGGCGCGCTACATGCTGTTCTTTTCTCAGAAGCACCACAAGGTCACACCGATTACAATAAAAATCTTCTCTGCCGACCAACTTCTACTGGAACAACCGCTCACACCGTCGGCTGCAAGAGAGCAGTAGGCCGTAAGGTAAACAGATTTATACATTTTTTCGTCAACAACATCGTCGTTCAATTGTAATACGAGTACCAGTCGGCAATTCGTTGACCCCAAACCAAAGGAGGTCGTTATCATGACGACTACTTCGAGGACCCTCCTCGTGACCGCGAGTCTCATCGTGATCGTTGTGGTGGGCTTTTTCGCCATTTTTAATCGTCCTACGACGACTGGCGAGGAGACCGCCGGAGCCATCGGTACGGTAGAAAAGTACCGTTCCGAGCAGATCACACCGGAAGACGTCGTGCTAGAAGGCGGGACCGCCGGCGACGCCGCGGTAATCATCGGGCAGTGGTTCGATGAGATGGCGTCTCCCGACGATGTGGCCAATCTTCTGGCCCGCGCTTCGATCCAGGAGCGCGCCGCGATCTTGGGCTACGCCTCAGCCAAGGAAGCGTCGATGTTTACCGAGAGGGCCTCGGTGCAGGAAAAGGCCGTCCTTTTTGAGCGAGCAACGCCGCAAGAGCGCGTGAACATGTTCGAGCGTCTCGCACCTCAGGAGCGGCAGAGCTTCTTCGAGGCCATGAGCTTCAAGATGGAGTACGGAAAGATGGATCTCCAGGAGCGAAGCGAATTCCTCGGGCGGGCGAACATCCAGGAGCGGGCCAGCTGCTTCGAACGCGCCACACCTCAAGAGCGCGTGAACATGTTCGAGCGCTTTGCGCTTCAGGAACGGCAGAACTTCTTCGAGCGCTCGGGTATTCCCGGGGAAGACTTCGGCCGGGCCTCTCTCCAGGGTAAGTCGGACTTCCTGGAGCGGGCGAACATCCAGGAGCGGTCGACCATCTATGAGCGCGCCACGCCGCAGGAACGCGTCGACATCTTCGAGCGATTCGCGATGCAGGAACGCCAGAACTTCTTCGAGGCGATGAGCTTCAAGATGGAGTATGGCAAGATGGATCTCCAGGAGCGGAGCCGCTTTCTCGAGCGGGCGAACATCCAAGAGAGGGCGAACTTCTTCGAAAAATCGACACCGCAAGAGCGTTTTAACATCCTCGGCCGCGCTTCGATCCAACAGCGGGCAGCTATATTCCAGCGGGCGAACGTGCAGGAGAAGGCCACCGTCTTTCAACGCGCCAGCATCCAGCAGAAGTCGTCGATCTTCGAGCGTGCCAGCATCCAGGAGCGGTCTAACATGATCAACCGCCTGTCCATGCAGGGTAAAGCATCTATTATGGAGCGCGCAACGATCCAGCAACGCTCAAACATACTGGGAAGGGCTACCCTCCAAGAAGCGAGCGTCATTCTGGAAAGATCGACAATCCAGGAAAAGGCCGTCCTTTTTGAGCGAGCAACGCCGCAAGAGCGTGTGAACATGTTCGAGCGTCTCGCACCTCAAGAGCGGCAGAGCTTCTTCGAGGCCATGAGCTTTAAGATGGAGTACGGAAAGATGGACCTCCAGGAGCGAAGCGAATTCCTCGGGCGGGCAAACATCCAGGAGCGGGCGAACTTCTTCGAGCGCGCCACACCTCAAGAGCGTGTGAACATGTTCGAACGTTTTTCGCCTCAGGAGCGGCAGAACTTCTTCGAGCGCTCGGGTATTCCCGGGGAGGACTTCGGCCGGGCCTCTCTCCAGGGTAAGTCGGACATTCTGGAGCGGGCGAACATCCAGGAGCGGGCGAGCATCTATGAGCGCGCCACGCCCCAGGCACGCGTCGACATCTTCGAGCGGTTCGCGATGCAGGAACGCCAGAACTTCTTCGAGGCGATGAGCTTCAAGATGGAGTATGGCAAGATGGACATCCAGGAGCGGAGCCGATTCCTCGAGCGGGCGAACATCCAGGAGAGGGCGAACTTCTTCGAAAAATCGACACCGCAAGAGCGTTTTAACATCCTTGGCCGCGCGTCGTTGCAAGAGCGAGCGAATATCTTCAACCGAGCATCGATGCAGGAGAAATCGACCTTGTTCGAAAGGACGAACATGCAACAGCGAGTCGATATCTTCAACGCCGCCGTGCGCCACGAGGCTCTAGGCGCGGTATCCTTCAGGCAGGAGCTCGGCAAGAGTTCGCGGGACGAATTTGGCAAGTCGTCTCGGCAGGAGGCTCACTAGAACGTCACCTAGGCTGTGAAGCAGTAAGTGGCGTGCCAACGCGGTCCGAACGGTTGGCAATCGGGAGATGCTGCGGAGTGTTTAACCGCAGCATTTCCCGTTGTCCGCATAACACCTTCACATGAAAGCACGGATAACCTTATGAACGGACGACACTGTTTTCGAATATCGCTCGTTCTGCTTCGTGTCGTCTGTTTCACCTTTTTTTGCCTATCTTTTCTATATTCACCGTCCAGAGCCGACGAAGACGAGTTCAAGCTGAAATGGCAGGTCTTGGAGACGCCCGACCTGCGCCTGGTCTACTACGACGACGACCATGCCTACATTCTTCCGCACCTGGCTCGCTGTTTCGAAAACACGATGGGGTACTACCGTTCGTTCTTCGGCTATGAGCCGAGCGGAGAGGTGACGATCCTGCTGCAGGACTTCGACGACTACGGTTACGCGGGGACCTCGACGATACCCAACAACTACATCACCTTGGGAATCGAACCATTCGAGTACGTCTACGAGACCTGCCCGACGAACGAACGCTTTAACTGGGTGGTCAGCCACGAGTTGTTACACGTGGTCGCATCGGAAAAGGGTGTGGGTATGGACGAGTTCTACCGCCGGGTTTTCTTTGGCAAGGTGGTGGCCGATTCCGAAGATCCGTGGTCGCTCGTGTACAGCTATCTCACCAACCCCCGCCGGTATGCGCCGCGCTGGTACCACGAAGGTATCGCCGTGTGCTTCGAGACGTGGCTGGCAGGCGGGATTGGCAGGGCGCTGGGTGGGTACGACGAGATGGTGTTTCGAAGTATGGTGCGAGACAGCTCCTACTTTTACGACGTTGTGGGCCTCGAGTCGGAGGGAACGACCATCGATTTTCAGGTCGGCCAGAACTCGTATCTCTACGGAACCCGGTTTATGAGCTATCTCGCTTTGAATTACTCGCCCGAGCACGTGGTCGATTGGGTCAACCGGACTCCGGGCTCGAAGGCGAGTTTTTCGGGCCAGTTCAAAAAGGTGTTCGGCAGGTCGCTGGATGACGAGTGGTCGCGCTGGATCGATTGGGAGCACCAATGGCAAAATGCCAATCTGGCTGCTATCCACGAGTACCCCGCGACGCCGATGCGGCCGATAATGGACCAGGCGCTCGGGTCAGTATCGCGCGGCTACTACGACGCGACCAGCCGTAAGTTCTACGCCGCCGTCAACTACCCAGGTCAATTCGCACACATCGCCGCGATCGGCATCGACGATGGTTCGATCGAAAAAATCTGTAACGTCAGTACTCCAGCACTCTACTACGTATCGTCGGTAACATTCGACGAAGAAGCGGGGAAGATCTACTTTACCACCAACAACGGCAAGTCCTGGCGGGACCTCAACTGTGTAGACGTCGAGACGGGCAAAGTCACCAAATTGATCCAGAACTTTCGCACCGGCGACCTGTGTTTCAACCAGGCCGACAAATCGATATGGGGGGTTCAGCACCACAACGGCATATCGAGATTGGTGCGGATCGAGCCACCGTACAACGATTGGAATAACATACGCGACATCATGATCATGCCGTATGGCCAGGATATTTTCGACCTCGATGT
>CBDVBX010000130.1:0-9975 GCA_965372335.1 uncultured bacterium
GCGTTTTTTAAACTCGCACGTGAATACCTCTCTCGTGTTTCTACACGCCCTTGAAGACGAGCGTTCGACACCCCCGCAGCAAGCGATCTCGTACGAGAGAATGTATGACATACGCTTTGCTGGGGATGAGGAGCTCTTGGCGCTGATGAAGTGGATGCGCTCACACCTTTCGGGCAGCTATCCCAAAGGAGCGAGCTATCAAGAGTTGTTCAAGTATGCGCTTGGGTATGTGCGCGAGAGAGAGGATCCGGCCAAAAGAGCGGAGAGACGACAGCAGCGCCTGAAGAAACAGCAACCGAAGCCTAGGAAGGGCGCTGCCAAACCGCCGAAGCCCAAGCGGACACGGTATATTCCTGTCAAAGAACAGGACAAGGTGTGGGTGAGGGACAAGGGACAATGTGCGTATGTGGGGCCGGGTGGCCGGCGGTGTAACGCCACACACAATCTAGAGCTTGATCACTATCCGATTCCGTATGCCCGGGGCGGACCGAACGCGGCCAGCAACTTGAGACTCTTATGTGGAAAGCACAACCGCTTTACGGCCGAGGAAGTTTACGGCAAGGCACACATGGCGGGTTACATCAAGCGCGAGTGAGCATTGAAGAGAGCGAGCGTGACCAAACGGAGGCGGTTGGAGTGACCGCGCCGGCCGATTGGCCTTCACCCGAGCTTCCGCAAGCGTTTGTCGAACTCCCGGGTGGCGTCTTCGAACGCTTTCGTTGCGGTTTCCAGTTGATCGAAGGCGGCGTCGATCTCTTGACGAAGCTGCTCGCTTCGACGTGAGTGTTTGGCGATCGCCTCGCCATCGCCGGCGACCGACGCTGCCTCGAGCGCGGCCGAGACTTCATCAGATTCGTTTTCCAGGCGCTCAATCGTTGCTTCTATCTTTTTGACTTTCTCTTCCAATGGCCCCCCAACCCGCGAACGTTCCTGGACGATCTTTGCCCGGGCCTGCCGGAGCGCCTTCTTATCGACCGCCGGTCCGGCTTTGGCGTCCGCGCCTTCGAGATCGCCAGTTCGGCGAAGCGTTTCATCGAGCTCCCAACCCACCTCATCGAGGAAATCCTGGTAGCTGCGGTTGTACTCGCCAATTCTACCTCGGTCGAACACCACAAACCGGTTGGCCAACGATCGTAAAAACATCTCGTTGTGGGTGACAATCACCACCGCTCCGTCGAAAGCGTCGATCGCCGCCAATAGCGAGTCGCACGAGTCGAGGTCGAGGTGGTTAGTGGGCTCGTCGAGCAGCAACAAATTGCACGGGGAGACCAATATCTTACCCAGCATAACGCGGCTCTTCTCGCCTCCGGAGAGAACCGGCATCTTCTTGAGAGCGTCGTCGTCCTCGAACATCATGGCACCGGCGATGTCCCTCGCCGTCTGCGGCAAACATTCCGCGTCCGCCGAAGCGATCTCCTCGGCGACGTTGTTAGCAGGGTGGAGCGTATTGACATTGGTTTGGGCGAAGAAACCGGTTTGCATGCGCGGATGCCGGGAAATCGAACCTTCTTGCGGCCGGAGATCGCCTGCCAAAAGCCGAAGCAGCGTCGACTTGCCCTTGCCGTTCTGCCCCATGACACAGATCCGATCGCGGTGGCAAATCTCGATGCTGAACTTGGAGAGGATCGGTGTTCCCGGTTCGTAGGCAAACGACATGTTGTCGGCCTTCATCATCACCTTGGCGGGAAACGGCGCGTTGTTAAAAGAAAAGTCGAGTGTCTTGATGCGATCCAGTTGCTCCATTCGCTGGTGCTTGGCCAGCATCTTCACACGCGACTGCACCAGCGAGGCGACCTTCTTCTGGGCCCTGAACTTCTCGATGAACCGCTCGACCTCCTTGCGCTTTTTCTCGTCGTTGATCCGGGTTTTCTCATAAACCTCTTCATCCTTCAATATCTGGTCGTACAGCTTTCCGGTATTTCCCTCGATCTTGCGCGCACGCTGCCTGTGGATGCCCACTGTGTGCGTGATTACGCCGTCCATAAACGATCGGTCGTGCGTGATCATTATGAGCTCCGAGCGCCACGCGCTCAAGAATCGCGACAGCCAGCGGATCGATACCACATCGAGGTAATTGGTGGGCTCGTCGAGGAGCAGCAGGTCGGGCTCGGAGATCAACACCTTGGCCAGATTCAGGCGCACTTGAAAACCACCCGAAAACACTTCAGGCGACCTGTGCATATCTTCCGCCGTGAAACCAAGGCCGAACAAAACCTTTTCAGCCTTCCAGGACTGGTCGCGGTTTTCTCGCGGCAGCCCCAGACACGCCTCCCCCAGGACAGTCTCGCGGCTGAAGTGCAGGCTTTGGTCGAGGTATCCTATGGTGTATCTCTTGGGAATCACGATGTTCCCGGAATCGGGCTCTACCTCGCCCAACATCATGCGAAACAGAGTGGTTTTGCCGTGCCCGTTGCGGCCGACCAGGCCGATCCTTTCCCGCCTGTTCACATCGAACGCCATATCTTTGAATAGAAGCTGGTCGCCAAAAGACTTGGTGAGATTTGATATCTTGATCATATCGAACTTGCGTGCGATGCTGTCGATTACGACCTGCCGGCAGCTTCACGCACGTCGCCGCCGCCGAACAGGAATAAAATGTGAGTATAACACAATGAGAGATTTTATCTTAGCATTAGCTGGCGTGTACGTAGTGATATTGATCCTCGTATACATCTTCCAGTCGCGGCTGGTGTTTTTCCCAGACCGCAATATGGTCGGCAATCCGCGGGACGTCGGTTTGGATTTCGAAGAGGTGTGGTTAAAAAGCGGCGGCAAACGAATCCATGGCTGGTTTGTACCGGCGAAAACGCCGCGTGCTGTACTACTCTACTTCCACGGAAACGCGGGCAACATCTCTCACCGGTTGGAGCCGATAAAACAGCTCCACGATCTGCATTTATCCGTGTTTATTTTCGATTACCAGGGATACGGCCAGAGCGAGGGACGGCCGAGCGAACGGTCCACCTACCAGGACTCGCGCGCGGCGTGGGACTACCTGGTTGACGAACGCAATATCGGGCGCGACCAGATCGTGCTATACGGCCGGTCGCTCGGAGGCGCCGTGGCGATCGAACTGGCCGAAGAAGTCGATCCGTTAGCGTTGATCCTGGTATCGTGTTTTACGTCCGCCGTCGACATGGCAACGAAGATATATCCGTTGCTCCCCATCCGGCTGGTGCGCCGGATCCACTACAATTCGCTCAAACGGATCCGCGGTGTTGCCGCGCCCAAGCTGTTCATCCACAGCATCGACGACGAAGTCGTGCCGTTTGGGATGGGCAGACGTCTCTACAGTCGAGCGCCGCGGCCGCGGCAGTTCTTGAAAATCCGCGGCGGACACGACGACTGTACTGTCGTTTCGGCGCCACTATATACGCAGACGATCGATAGTTTCTTGAGGTCGGCACAAGAAATGAAAGGAAGTGCGCGATGAAAGCAGCCGAACTGTTCATCAAATGTCTCGAGGCCGAAGGTGTCGAGTACATCTTTGGAGTTCCCGGTGAGGAAAACGCGCACTTCATGATGGCGCTGGAGGACTCGCCGCTGCGTTTTGTCCTCACACGGCACGAGCAGGGAGCTGCGTTCATGGCCGATGTATACGGACGGCTTACCGGCAAGGCGGCCGTGTGTCTGGGCACACTCGGCCCCGGCGCGACCAACCTGGTCACCGGCGTCGCCGACGCCAACATGGACCGCGCGCCGCTGGTCGTCATCACCGGGCAGGCCGACGTCCGCCGGCAACACAAGGAGAGCCACCAGGCGATGGACGTGGTCGGGTTGTTCAAGCCGGTTACGAAGTGGGCGCACTCGATCATACACCCCGACAACATCCCCGAAGTGGTGCGCAAGGCGTTCAAACTGGCCCAGATGGAAAAGCCGGGCGCGTGCCACATTGAACTCCCCGAAGACATGGCGAGGGCCAAAGCGTCGACCGACCCAATACTACCCCAGCGTATGCGGCGTCCGGTACCCGACGACAAGATCGTCGACCGCGCAATGGCGCTCATCCGCGCGGCAAAGCGCCCGTTGGTACTGGCCGGCAACGGCGCCATCCGCAAACGCGCCAGCAAGCAGCTCAAGCGTTTTGTCGAAGCCACGGGCATCCACGTGGTTAGCACGTTCATGGGCAAGGGAGCCGTGCCGTACACCTGGCCGCAGTCGCTTTACACCATCGGCCTGCAGTCGAAGGATGTGGTGTCGTGCGCCGTCGACGCTGCCGACGTGGTCATCACGCTCGGTTACGACCTGGTCGAATACCACCCGCGCTTTTGGAACCAGGGCAACACGCACAAGATCGTCCACGTCGATTTTCTGGCCGCAGAAGTCGACGAAAACTACCGCATTGACGTCGAAATCGTCGGCGACCTGGCTCACACGCTGTGGATGATGAACGAGCGGGTCGAAGCGGAACCGATGAAGTTCGACGTTCGACAGCACGCGGCGGCGCGGGAAGAGATGAGCAGGGATTTGGCGCAGCACAAAGACGACGACACCGAGGGGACGATCCGGCCGCAAAAGGTGTTGTGGGACCTACGGGATGTTATGGGGCCCGACGACATCTTGTTGTCAGATGTCGGCGCGCACAAGATGTGGATCGCGCGTCACTACCAATGCCTTCAGCCGGACACGTGTCTCATTCCGAACGGATTTTGCGCGATGGGATTCGCGCTGCCCGGTGCGATTGGCGCCAAGCTAGTGTATCCCGATCGACGCGTGCTGGCCGTGTGCGGCGACGCCGGTTTCTTGATGAACTGCCAGGAGATGGAGACGGCCAAACGGATCGGCACCAACATCGTCGTCATGGTATGGGAAGATCACGCGTACGGGCTGATCGAGTGGAAGCAGCAAAACGAATTCGGCCGCCATACCGACCTGTCGTTCGAGAATCCCGACTTCATGAAGTTGGCCGACGCTTTTGGCTGGAGGGGCTTTCGGGCGGACAACGCGCGCGATCTCCGCGGCACGCTGGTCGAGGCGTTTGATTGCGGAGAGCCGGCGCTGGTCGTCGTCCCCATCGACTACAGCGAAAACGTCAAACTCACCAAGCGCCTGGGCAACATCGTCTGCCCGATTTAGGTCAGCCTCCCCGCAACGCATTTCTAATCTTCCTGTCGTGCGTAAATGACGGTGCGGGGATCGACTTGAGTCTTTCGTCCCACAATTTCCTGAGTGCGTCCCGCATCGCCGGGTCACTATCGAGCAGATAAGAATATACGATTGCGAGATCCCAGTAGAAAGCGCCTTTCAAAGGAAGCGGGCAAATCGCTTCATAATTCTCCATCAGTGATGCCAAGGTCTCTAGCGATTGCTCGGTTGCACCGGGTTTGCCGGCAATCTGAACTGCGGTCGAGATGTGCAGCTGGTAATCGTACCAGTATTGCAGCCAGGTAAAATACTCCCAGGAACCTTTGTCGAGAGCAAGTTGGCCGATGTACTGGAGGTCAGGCAGATAGTTGGCGCTTTCGGCAAGGTATGCGGCGAGCGAAACATACTCTCCTTTTTTTATCACTTTGAAAAGCGTTCCCATAGGCAGCAAAGCATAGTCTTTGTTCCAGCTTCTGGCGCCACGAAAATTCTTCCGGCGGAAAAACCCGGTCGTATAAATCGGATGGTCGCGGATGTTCGCGTCGATGAGATAACTCAGGCTGTACGCGTCTCGGTATCCAATGTCTGTTCCGTGAACACTGGCCATAAACTGGCCCTTCGAAGGCGCGGCTGAAGGCATGAGTATGTCACCCGGAAATACGATGCTTTGATGATTTCGTTCGGCCACGGGACCGGCCCAATAGTGCGTGAGCAGATCCATACTTATGGCGGAAACATCATCGCGCATGTGTTCGCATTCCTGTAGATACTGGAGCGAATGGCTTTCCGTATCTTCCGACGTCAACAACAACGCTCCCGGAGGCAGGTGTTCCAGCTTTAGTGCGGCATCGTTGTGAAAGAACCTATGGTTGCTTCGATCTTCGGTTTTGTAGTGCAACGCAAGTTGAAGTCCCACTAGCACGATCACCGCGACGTACCCGATACGCCTCTTCATCTCGCCACGTGACAGAATCTTCGCGAAGCCATAACCGATCCAAATGAATACGAAGAGATTCGGCATGACCCAAAACTTTTTTAGGTGAGTGACCATGGGGTGATTTTCCTCGATGGGGAACCTCGCGAGGGTGTGGAACACAATGACATACAGGAGGAATGCGCCTGCGGTGACGCCGATAAAGCCGCCGACAACTTTGCGGTTAATTCCGCGATACAATCCCCAAAGAGCGAGGGGAACACCGACAAATAGCACCTGTGACGGAAGGTGGCGGAAATAAAACCACAGAGACTTTAACACATCGGTCGTCCCACCTGCCGCATCGGGAATGAGACTGAGCGTGCCGTACTGAAACCGTCTGATGTGCCGGAACACTTCTACCCACGATGACAGATCGCCCCAGACATTCCGGGGTTCTCGAATCGCCGTGACGCGCAGATAAAGATACGGTGTGAGCCCCAGGATCAAAAGAAGTGCGCATGTGCGGATTACTCTTGAATTGAGAATGCTCTTTCTATCTGCCCACGTTAGCCATAACCACAGGGGGCCCGCCCAAAAGAGCAACGTGTGTTGATGTGACAGCCCCAAACCGGTCGCGAAAGCGAGAAGAAACAGGGTTTTCTCCTCTCGAGACATGTAGTATTTCACCGACAAATAGGCCAAAAGAGCCACAAACAGGTTGTTGAGACTGAATACTTCAGCGAACAACGCATGGTGCCATATTAATGGAGAAAACACATACATTCCCACGGTGAGAACGGACGCCCACAGGTTCCGCGTTAGATACACCATTGTCAGATACAAGAAGATTGCGGTCCCGGAACCAAATACGGCGGACGCCAAATTGATTCTCCACGCCACCGACCCGAACGGAATGTGGGAGAACAAGTTTGCCACGAGCATGTACAGGGGATAACCGGGAGGGTGGGGGATTCCAAGTGTGTACGCGGCCGTGATGAGGGAGCCGTTATCGCCGTAGGTCACCGTAGGAAACAGTGTGAGCGTATAAAAGAGTTGCGTGAGTGCAAACAAGCCACCCGCAACAATCCAGTGCCGCGATGAAATGTTGCCGGTTGCGGCCGGTTCGCTCGGCGAACCAGGTTTTGATCGGGATTTTGCCATGCTCGCCCTACCGTCGATCGGATTTGCCTGCAATCCTTTGACAAATCGTCATCCTGCACGAGACAATATCATACGCCCTTCAACCTTTAAAGCGGTTTTGGCCTATGGAAAGTTCATATACCTGATTATGAACCGTGTAGTACAATGAACCGGAGTGCAAACACAAAGACGGAACCCAGCCCGACGACTTCGGTCACGCGAATGACAAAAGACGCAACTGTACACGGAAGAAGCCCCGCCAGCTTTTGGGGAATGGCGATATTCGCGGCGATTTTGTGCCTGTCACCTTTTGTTTTGATATCCTTTCCGCCGGCGACAGACCTCCCGCAGCACCTCGGCCAGATCTACCTGCTTGATGAAACCCTAGAGGGAAACACGGATGCGTTTTCAGTCAATTGGTACGCGCCCAACAATCTGATCTATTTGCTGCTCGCGGCCAACTCGTACCTGTTTCCCCCTCCTCTTTCCGGAAAAATGACCATGTTGATTCTGGTCCTCCTGTGGATGGGGGCGGTGTTTGTTCTTTCGCGGGACCGGAACCGCGCCGCGGAAAACGCCGTTCTCGCCGTGATGCTCACCTATAACCTGTCACTCTACTGGGGGTTTCTCAACTTCCTGATCGGCTGGCCCTTCTTCGTCCTGTGGTTGAGCCAGTCGTTGAAACCCATGAACAAGAGACGCTGGTTGAATTTGTTTTTGCTGTCCGTGCTTCTTTACGCCAGTCATGCACTTTGGTTCGTCATAGGTTCAGTGTGGCTGTTCATTCGGGTAATCCAACAGCGGGATTGGAGACATATCTTACATCGAATGTCGCCTGTATTGCCCATCGGGCTGGTAGCAATCTTTTGGTACACCCATCTATCTTCCGCTCGTGAAGCCGCCGGTTTTGACACGGCCCCGTATTGGTTCAAAGCGCCCTATGCCCGGCTGGCTCCGGACTATCTCGTCGACTCGATGTTCGGCGGAATCAAAGGAATGTTGGAGCCATTGGCGAGTCTGGCCATTCTGGGATGGGTTCTTATTGCCCTCTACACCAACCGCGGGCACCTCAAAGAGAGAGTCGATACGCCTCTTGTCACGTGTGCGCTGATGTTTATGGCAATCGCGTTGTTTGCGCCCGACAGATACATGAATACCATTTACTTTGCGCAGCGTTGGTTTCCATGCGCAATCATCCTGTTGATACTCGCCCTTCCTCGACCGGTGGCAAAAATGCACCTGACCCGAGCCCTGGTACTTGGTGTGCTGCTATTGTTTTCGGTTCAAACCGCGCGATCGTGGTATCTGTTTCAGCGCAGAGAGCTGTCAGGTTTGCGCGAGTCGCTCAACGTGCTTCCACAGAATCAGCGGGTGCTGGGACTCGAGTTTGTCAAAACAAGCGCTTATCTAAAGGGGCGGCCATTTTTGCAAGTTTTCGCGTACGCCCAGGTGTTCAAGGGGGGGGACCTCAATTTCTCATTTGCCGAGCACTCATCGGGGATAGTGAGCTACAAAAACCCGAGAAGAAAAGACTGGACGTATGGTTTGGTGTGGTCTTCCGAGAAAGTGGCCCTAGATGATTTTCAGCATTTCGACTACGTGCTGGTGAATGGGGATGTCGCGTTTCACACGCGTATATCCATGCTGCAGACGATAAACCCGGTATCAGCCACTGGCAGATGGCATCTCTACCAGGTCCTCCGTTAGATCTCCACGCAAACACGATTGAATGCCCTTACGATACATATCTAACAACCCAGGGCCACTATCCCGTTGATGCGCGCGAACAAGACTACAGAATAAGTTGTTCCCGCCTGTCACGACTCTAGCGCCCGGCCGAGGTCGTCGATCAAGTCGTCGGCCGACTCGATACCCACCGACATGCGGATCAGGCCATCGCCAATTCCCAGTGCGGCACGTTCTTGCGGCGGCACGGCCAGGTGCGACGTCAACGAGGGCCGGCTTACAAGACTCTCCACGCCGCCGAGGCTGGGAGCGACGATCGGGATTTCCAATCGGTCCATGATACGCTTCGCCGCGTCGGCACCGCCGGCGGGGTCGAAACTCAGCATCCCGCCAAAACCGTCGAGATACCGCTTCGCCCGTTCGTGATCGACGCTGGATTCCAGGCCGGGGTAGTTCACCGCCGAGATCGCGGGGTGCTTCTCCAGAAACTGCGCGATCGCCAATGCGTTGTGGTTTTGTTGGCGGACACGCACGCCCAAGGTTTTTAAACCGCGGTGGAGCAGAAAGCAGGTGTGCGGGTCGAGCGTGCCACCGTAGTACCTGAGGTCAACGAACACTTTGCGCACCAAATCGGCGCGTCCGATCAGCGCACCTGCCACGATGTCGGCGTGCCCGCCCAGGTACTTGGTGCCGCTGTGAAACGACAGGTCGAATCCCCACTCGGCCGGCCGAAAGTTGACCGGTGAGGCAAACGTGCTGTCGATCATCGAAATCAGATCGTGAGATTTGGCAAAATCGACGATCGCCTGCAGCTCGGGCACGCCCATCAGCGGATTCGAAATCGTCTCTACATAGATCGCCTTGGTCTCCGGCCGCAGCTTCGACTCCCACGACGACGGGTCGCGCCCGTCGATGAAATCGTACGACAGTCCCAACGCTTCGAACTGGCTGTCGAGCAGGCCGAGCGTACCGCCGTACAACACGTCCTGCGTGAGCAAGTGGCCGCCGGGTTTGAGGACCGTCAGAAGCGCGGTCGATATAGCCGCCATCCCGCTCGCGGTGACCAGCGCGGCCTCGGCATTTTCCAACGCGGAAAGCTTGCGGTGCAAGGCTTCGTGGTTGGGTGTATTGTTGAGGCGGATGTACTT
>CBDVBX010000131.1:0-9880 GCA_965372335.1 uncultured bacterium
CTCTACTGAAACGCCCGGCGGCGGTTTTCGAGGTCGGTTTCGATGCCGCCGCAAACGTTGTCGCACAGGTCGAAAACGGACTTGTCCGCAATGGTATAAAATGCCGAGGTCCCCTCTCGCCGCCGGTGGACCATACCGTTGGCGAGGAGGAGCGAGAGGTGCTTGGAGACGTTGGACTGCGAGCCGCCGGTACGCTCTACGATTTCGCTCACCGACAACTCGCCGGATGCCAGATTGTACAGAATCTTGAGTCGCATCGCGTCGCTCAACACGCGAAACCGCTGCGAAATGGCCTCGAAAGCATCGTCCGACAGGTTCTTCTCAGGGGCGTTTCCCATGGCGACTCCTTTTGTGCATATGTTTAACATATTTATTTGCAATTGGTTGCGGTTAGCGTCGTTACCTTCGTATATAAGGATACACAACACTTCGCTATTTGGCAATATATTTGTTTAACAATATTCGCAAATATCTTCTTGACAATATAGCTATACGAGAATATTATATTCCCACGGTCATAGAAAAGGAAGCAAATCGAAGATGGAAGGGAGATCGAAAATGGTTCACGAGCGGTTCATCGGTATCAGTTTGAGGTATCCCAGAGTGGTCATGGCAGCCGTCGCGGTCCTCGTGATCGCGGCGGCATTCATGCTCCCGCGCGTCGTCGTCGACACCGACCCCGAGAACATGCTCGCGCCCGATCAACCCTCTCGGGTTTTTCACAATAAGGTCAAAGAGGAATTCACGCTGTGGGACATGATCGTCGTAGGCATCGTCAATGAAAAACACGCCGACGGCATCTTCAATCCGGCTACGCTCTCACGCGTCCACGACCTGACACGCGAAATTCAGAAGATCGACGGGGTGATCCGCCAGGATTTGATGTCGCTATCGTCCGTCGACAACATCTCCCAGGGCGGTCCGGGAGTCATTCGGTTCGAGTGGATGATGGCCGAAGCGCCCAAAAGCCCGGAGGAAGCACACGCGATACGCGACGCGGTGAAACGCCTTCCCACCATCGACGGCACCATTGTGAGCGAAGACGGACGCGCCGTCGGTATATATGTACCGATCGAAGACAAAAACGAGAGCCACAGAATCGCCGCCGAAATCGAGGATATCGTCGCTGGGTTCACCGGTGACGAGGAGTACTTCATAACAGGCCTGCCCGTTGCAGAAGACACCTTTGGAGTAGAGATGTTCAGGCAAATGGGCATCGCAGCACCGATGGCAGGCCTGATTATTTTTCTGTTGATGTGGTTTTTCTTCCGCTCGCTAGCGCTCGTCCTGTCGCCGATGATCGTCGCCATCGCGACGGTGACGATCACCATGGGGATGCTCATCGGTTTCGGATTTCCCGTTCACATCATGAGCTCCATGATACCGATTTTTCTAATGCCGATCGCCGTCGTTGACTCGGTTCATATTCTCAGCGAATTTGCGGACTTGTACCCGAAGATCAGAGACCGCCGAAAGACCATCACGAAGGTCATGGAAGATCTGTTTCGGCCGATGTTGTACACGTCGCTGACGTCGGCCGCAGGCTTTGCGTCGCTAGCTTTTGCCCCCATTCCGCCGGTCCGAGTCTTCGGTGTATTCGTCGCTATCGGCATCTTGTTGGCATTTATTCTGACAATAACGTTTATCCCGGCTTACATCGTCCGGTTGAGCGACGCGCGTCTGAGAAAGCTCGCCAAGGGCGAGGTCGACGAACACGCCCACGAGAAGCATTTCCTGGCGAGGCTTCTGCGGGGTCTGGGGCCGCGGACCCTCGCCAGATCCAAGGTCATCGTTGCTGCCACACTGGCCGTTCTGCTGGTGTCGGCATTCGGGATCAGCAAAATACAGATCAATGACAATCCCGTACGCTGGTTCCGGCCCGACCACCGGATCAGAGTGGCCGACCGCGTGCTGAACGAACACTTCGGCGGTACGTACAACGCATTTCTCGTCCTCGAAAAAGCCGAACTGACCGACGAGCGCCACGAGCTGAACGACGAAATCACGGCCCTGCTCGAAAACGTGAAACAATCAGAGGGCGTCGATCTCGTTGCCCCGTGGAAAGAGATCCACGATGTGGTGTCGAGAGCGCCCCTGGGCAAACACCTCGATGCGCTCATCGACGGTATCAGTGAGAAGATCGAAGAGGCCGACGAGCTCGGCAAAGACGACGAAGCCTATGTGTGGGAGGACGTCCTCCTCGCCGTCGAGGACGCGCAGATCGCCCACAAGTTCTTTCAGAAACCGGATGCTTTGCAGTACGTCGAAAAGCTGCAAGAGAACCTGATGGATTCGGGCCTGGTGGGGAAGACCACGTCTCTGGCCGACATCGTCAAAACGGTCCACCGTGAACTGCGAGAGGGCGACGGCAGGTATTACAACATTCCTGGCACCAGCAACGCCGTCGCCCAAACGCTGCTATCGTATGAGTCGTCTCATCGGCCGCAGGATCTGTGGCATTTCTTGACGCCGGACTACCGCCAGACGATGATCTGGCTCCAGCTGAAGAGCGGTGACAACAAGGACATGGCGGCAGTGACCGAACACGTGGAGAAGTTTGTCGCCGAGAATCCGCCGCCCGATGGAGTGACCCTCGACTGGGCCGGCCTCACCTATCTCAATGTGGTGTGGCAAGACGAAATGGTAGGAGGGATGCTCAACGCGCTATTGGGTAGCTTCGTGATCGTGTTTATCATGATGCTGGTCCTGTTTCGGTCGATTTGGTACGCGGTGTTGTCGATGCTCCCCCTATCGGTGACGATCGCGCTCATCTACGGATTGATCGGCTTGGTGGGGAAGGACTACGACATGCCGGTCGCCGTCTTGAGCTCACTCACACTCGGGCTGTCGGTAGATTTCGCCATTCACTTTCTGCAACGCGCGCGCGAGATTTTCAAGGAAACGGGCGATTGGAAAACGACGATAAGTCAAATGTTCAACGAGCCGGCGCGCGCAATCTCGCGAAACGCCATCGTGATCGCAATCGGCTTCCTGCCGCTTTTGGCATCGCCTTTGGTGCCGTATAACACCGTCGGCTTCTTCCTGGCGGCGATCATGGCGGTCTCCTGCGGCGTTACACTGATACTGCTTCCCGCGGTGATGCAAATGTTCAGGAGGCGACTGTTCGGTACGCCTGAAGCCGGAGATACAGTCAGCGAACCACGGGGCAACGGGAGCGACGTAGGAGGGAAATCGATGAAAAAACTGGCCACTGCGTTCGTCACCGGCGTCCTGGCGGTGGGCCTTTGGGCGGTACCGTCACCCGCCAGCGACCTGACAGACGTCAATCAAATCATCTCACGGGCAAACAATGCCGCATACTATGCCGGCGACGACGGGCGAGCGCATGTACGTATGACGATCACCGACGCGCAAGGTCGCGAGCGCATTCGCCAGTTTGCGATGCTGCGCAAGGACCGCTCCGAAAGCGGTGACCAAAGCTACGCCGTACTGTTCGTTCGTCCAGCCGACGTTCGCAACACGGTGTTACTGGTTGAGAAGCACGTGGGCAAGGACGACGACAGGTGGCTTTATCTTCCCGGCCTCGATCTGGTCAAACGCATCGCCGCCGGGGACAAACGCACCAGCTTTGTGGGCTCGCACTTCTTCTACGAGGATGTCTCGGGCCGCGAGATCGACGAGGATCACCACGAATTGATCGAAACTACGGAGGAGCAATACGTGGTAAAGAACACACCGAAGAACCCGGGATCGGTGGAGTTCGAGTCGTGGACGGCGTGGATCGACAAGAAGACGTTCCTTCCAGTGAGAATGGAATATGTGGATGACACGGGTGCGGTGTACCGCATGATCGAAGCGCTCGAAGTAAGCGATATTCAGGGAGTACCGACGGTGACGCAGATGAAGGTTTCCGATATGCGCAGCGGCGGTCACACACTTTCCGAATTCAGAAACGTACAGTACGACATCGGCATACCCGACGACATTTTCAGCGAGCGGACGCTTCGTAACCCGTCGCGAGAGTGGTTCAAAGGTAAGTAGAGTAATGACGGGATTCGTTAGAACACTTTTGTTCGCGTTGACAGTGGCGGGTCTCAGCGCCGGGGCGGCGGTTACGACGGCGTCGGCGCAGGACGACGACTGGGACGATTGGGGCGATGAAGGAGCCCTCCCCGTCGAGATCCACGGCTTTGCCGAGGCAGCGGTCGGCGGGCGCGTCGTCGAAGATCACACCACACCCGACGACCTGCTCCTGAACGAAGCGCGTTTCCGCTTGGATCTCGCCCACTACGGTGACCGGGCCGACGCGATGTTCAAAGGCGATTTCCTGGCCGACGGCATCACGCGAGACACGTCGATCGACATCCGTCTTGCCTTGGTGGCGGTACGCGTCTCGAGATGGCTGGACGTCCGCGCCGGGCGACAGGTGCTCACGTGGGGTACCGGCGACCTGTTGTTTCTCAACGACCTGTTTCCCAAAGACTGGCAGTCGTTCTTTATCGGGCGCGACGACGAGTATCTCAAGGCGCCTTCCAACTCGTTCAAACTTTCCTTTTACTCCGGCGTGAACCTCGACTTCGTTTGGACACCGACGTTTACGCCCGACCGGTACATCACCGGCGAACGCCTGTCGTTTTTCAATCCGCTGACCGGACAGATCGAAAGCGCCACCACGCTCGGCGGGGAGATCGACCCAACGCTCCCAAACGAGACGTGGAAGAACGGCGAGTTCTCCGGCCGGTTGTTCAAAACGGTTTCCGGTTGGGAACTGGCCGCGTACGGCTACGGCGGGTTCTGGAAACGGCCGTTGGGCTTGGATGTGGATACGACGGCAACCGGTTCGCCGACACTGGTGTTCCCGCGATTGGCAGTCATCGGCGCCAGCGTTCGCGGCAATGTACTCGGCGGCGTCGGCAACGTCGAGGGCGCCTACTACGACTCTTACGACGATCGTGACGGCACGGACCCGTTCGTACCCAATTCCGATGTGCGCGGGCTTGCAGGATACGAGCGCGAGTGGTGGGCCAAATTCACTCTGGGGCTCCAGTACTATTTCGAATGGACCATGGAATACGAAGAACTCATCAACAAATCTCCGATTCCGCAATATGAGCAGGAGGAGGTTCGGCACCTGCTGACGGCGCGGCTCACGCAGCGGCTCTCACAGGATTTATGGACGCTCTCTCTGTTCACTTACTGGTCGCCGAACGAAAAAGACGGTTACGCGCGGCCCGTAATCTCTCACAAGTGGTCGGACGCCGTGACCGTCACGGTGGGCGGAAACCTGATGTGGGGCCAAGACCACACTTTTTTTGGACAGCTCGAAAACAACAACAACGTGTACCTGAGGCTCAGGTACAGCTTCTAAACTCATGGAGGTAGAAAAATGACGATCGACGAAGGACTCAGATTCGCAGCGGGATTTTTCGTACTGTTGAGCGTGGCGCTGGGTTATTTTGTACACCCGGCGTGGTTCCTGTTCACGGTATTCGTCGGGGTCAACCTGTTCCAGTCGGCGTTCTCGCGCTGGTGCCCGATGATGGCGATCATGGCCAAAGCGGGGCTCAAAAGCGGACGCGTCGAGACCAAGTAAAAAGCGCGCTGTCGCCTCAGTACAGACGCGTTCGAAACTAACGCGGCCGACCTACGCCAACTCCACTTTTTCCTTATAAGCGGGGATTTCAGATTGCCAGCCCAGTTCTTCCCGAACGTGCGACTGAAACGCTTGGGCCGCTTTCGGTTCGCCGTGCGTAATAAACGTCATCCGCGGCGGCTCTTTGATTTGGCGCATCCAGTCGATAACTTCGCGCCAGTCGGCGTGCGCCGACAGATTGGGCAGGTCAACGACCTCGGCGCGACAGGGGATCTGTTCGCCGTGGATTTTGACCGTCTCCGCGCCGCTCTGAATCTGGTCGCCCCTGGTTCCCGGCGCCTGGAAACCGGCGAACAATACCGTGTTTCTGGGGTCGGGTAGCATCGTTTTTAGGTGATGTAGTATTCGGCCACCTACGCACATACCGCTGGCCGAGACGATAATAGCGGGGCCTTTGGTCGAATTGAGCGCCTTGGAAGCGTCGGTGCTGCGCACGAAATCGACGTTTTCAAAAATGTCCCGGCACTCGTCGGCGGTAAGACGGTGCTCGCGGTGGTGTTCGCAGTAGATCTCGGTCGCGTTGATCGCCATCGGACTGTTCAAGAACACCGGCACGTCTGGGATCCGGCCCTCTTCCATCAAAGACGAAATGAAATGAAGAATCGTCGTGGAACGGCCGACAGCAAAAGAAGGAATGATGAGGATGCCCTTGCGGTCTACGGTACGGTTGATAACGTCGGCCAGCTGGTCCTCGGGGTTTTCGTCTTGGTGGAGGCGGTTGCCGTACGTCGACTCGACTACCAGATAGTCGGCGCGGTCGATCGGTTCGGGCCCGCGCATGATCGGTCCATCGGGCCGGCCGAGATCGCCGGAGAACGCGATCGTTCTCCCGTTGCTTATCACCTGCACGCATGCCGAGCCCAGGATGTGACCCGCTCGCGTGAGTTTGATCGAGAGCCCCCCACCCAACTCGGCTTCTGTTTCGAACGACACCGGTTTGAAAAGCTTTAGCGATTGCTCCGCGTCTTTCCGAGTGTACAACGGCAAAGCTGGATCGTGTTTTGTGGTCTTGTATTTGTTACGATACTTCGCGTCTTCCTCCTGCAGGTACCCGCTGTCGCGCAAAATGATCTCGGACAGTTCGCGCGTCGCCGGCGTGCAATAGACTGGTCCGTTGTAGCCGTTTTTCACCAGGACAGGAAGGTAACCGCTGTGATCGAGGTGCGCGTGTGTCAGGACGATGGCATTCAGAGTCGTGGGATCGAAAGGCGGATCTTCCCAGTTGCGAAGACGGTTTTGTTTTACGCCCTGGAACAAACCGCAGTCGACGAGAACGCGCTGCTTGCCATTAGAGAGGAGGAATTTGGAGCCGGTCACAGTTCCGGCCGCGCCGTAGAAATCCAGATACATCTTGCATTCTCCTTTTGTTATCTCCACGCGACAGACCACATCCCCTGGTGGCGGAAAGTATAGCACGGGCCTGCCGATAGCGGCACCACAACATTGCCCGGTGACGCCCCTGCCATTTTGTCGTTGGATTCCCCGTCGATACAGTATAGGATCAACTGACCCACTGCCGATGCGGTGGGGCCGTATTCGGCGCATATACACAAGGAGGGGCCCGTAATGGGAAGCAGCGTTTACAAAGTGATCCAATTGATCGGCACCAGCTCGGAATCGTGGGAAGACGCAGCCAAGGTGGCGGTCGAAAAAGCGGCAAAGAGTCTGAGAGATCTGCGAGTCGCTGAGATTACAGAGCTGGATATGCAGGTCCAAGACGGCAAGGTAGCCTCGTACCGCGCCAAGGTGAAAGTCTCGTTCAAGTACGAAGGCGACTAAAAAGCAAGACACGATAAGCGTTCGATCGGCGCGCCGCTAATCCGCGATATCGGTTGACCGGCGTACAAGTTCCTATGGATGTGCGAATCCCGAGATATCCACCGCTCCCGTGGGTGCTTGTTCTCATCGGGTTTACCGCCGTGATCGCACAGATTGTGCTCATGCGCGAGCTGGTCGTCGTTTTTCGCGGCAACGAAATCTCGTTCGGCGTGACCCTGGCCTGCTGGTTGTTGTGGACTGCGGTGGGAAGTGGGGTATTGGGGCGGTTGGTGGGTCGGGTGCGGGAGCCGCGACATTCCGTCGCGCTCCTGCAGGCGATTCTCGCCGTAGCGTTCCCATCGACCATACTTGCCCTACGCGCCGCAAGCATCGTCTTTGGCACGACCCCCGGAGAAATCCTCGGCCCCGGTCCGATGTTTCTCGGCTCGTTCGTTGCCTTGAGCGTATTTTGCGTGGTGTCCGGCGCCTTGTTCGCCGCGGGCAGCCGGCTGCACTCGGATACGCGCGGGTCGTCGGCAAGTGAGGCGACCAGTTCCGTGTATCTCCTCGAGGCTATAGGGTCGGGTTTGGGGGGTGTTCTGGCGGCTCTGGTGCTGATCCCGCATCTCACGTCGATGGACATCGCCCTGGTGTTGTCTGCGCTCAATTTGGTTTCTGCGGTCGTCGTCTCGATTCGTTTTCCCGCCAGTCGAAAAACTGCCGCCGCGATCGCGGCTCTCGGCGCTTGTTTGGTTGTCGCCGTGCCTTTTGGCGGACGCGCGCTAGAGTCGGTTTCGCTGGGTTACCTGTGGCGTGGATTCGACCTGGTAGAATCACGGAATTCGGTATACGGGAATATCGCGGTGGTGGCCACTGGGGACACGGAGAGCATCTACGAAAACGGCGTGGTGGTGACGACCATCCCCGATCCCGCGGCGGCCGAGGAGGCCGTTCACTTTGCGTTGCTCCAACATCCGAGCCCGCAAAGGTTGTTGCTCATCGGTGGGGGAATCGGCGGTGCGCTTGCCGAGGCGCTAAAGCACCCGTCACTGGAACACGTCGACTACGTCGAACTGGATCCCGAAATCCTCCGGCTGGGTGCCGAACGGTTTGCCGACACCTGGCTGCCGGTCGCCAGCGATCCGCGCGTCGACATCCACCAAATCGACGGACGACTCTTTGTACAACGTGCGCCTCCTTTCTACTACGATGCCATCATCGTCAATCTGCCCGATCCCCAGACGGCGCAGTTGAACCGGTTTTATACGGTCGATTTCTTCGAAACGGTGAAGTTTCGACTTTTGCCCAACGGAGTTTTTTCGTTCCACGTGACGGGAGCCGAGAACTACGTCAGCGACGAGCTGGCCGAATTCCTTCGCTGTGTGAACAAGTCGCTTCGCTCTGTGTTTCGCGGTGTCAAGGTGATACCGGGGAGTACCATCCACTTTGTTGCGTCTACAGATCCTGGGATATTGGTCACGGATGCGGACAAACTGGTCGAGCGGCTTCACTCGCGGGGGATCGACACGAAGTACGTTAGCGAGCATTACATACCGTTTCGCATGATGCCCGATCGCATGGACGATCTGTTGGCACAGATCGAGCCGACATCACAAACACCGTTGAATTTGGACGCCGCGCCGATCGCCTACTACTTCAATTCGGTCCTGTGGAGCACTCGCTTTCACGAATCCTACCGCCGGCTATTGCACCGGGTGGGGAGTTTTCGGTTCTTACACGTGATCATTGCGGTCGCGCTGGCACTTGCCGTGGCGGTTGCGGTGTCTGTTTGGCGATTCCGAGGAGTGCGGCGGCTCCGCGCGGCGGCGGGTGGTAGTGTGGCCGCGATGGGAATGACGATGATTGGGCTCCAGGTACTGCTGCTATTGGCATTTCAGGCCCTGTATGGTTTCGTGTACCACCAGTTGGCCATACTCATCGCCGCGTTCATGGTGGGAATGGCTTTGGGTAGCCGCCTGGCGATTCGGCGGTATCTTCGCGACGACGAATCCGTTACAGTGCGCAGAGGAGTTCGTGCGCTGTTGGTGCTTCAGATAGTGGCGGTGGTTTTCCCACCACTCCTGGTGGTACTCGCCTTCGTGTCGTCGCTATTCGACCATCTCATAGGCGTCATCACTATCGTCAACGTGGTGTTTCCCGCGCTGGCCTTGTTGTCTGGGGGATTGGGCGGTTACCAGTTTCCCCTCGCAAGCCGCATCTACTTCGGCGGGACCTGGAGGGGTACCCGCGCAGATGCCGGCAGGGGCGCCGGTTTGGGTGCCGTCTACGCAATCGATCTTGCGGGGGCGTGTGTGGGAGCCGTGCTGGTTAGCGCCTATTTCATACCGGTCTTCGGATTTATCTTCACCGCGACATTAATGTCCGTCGTCAACGTGGCGCCGGCAGTGGTCTTGGCCTCGTCGCTTCGCGCGGCTCAGAATTAGCGGGTTTCTCTTACTGTACGTATCCCAATGATTTTAGTTTCTTCATGATATCTTGTCTCTCCTG